>JALOQB010000410.1:8242-13948 GCA_025453595.1 Polyangiaceae bacterium | reverse complement strand
GCAAGGGGGCCGCGCGGGGCGCAGCCCCATCGGCCCCCTTGCCGCGGGCGTGGGCTGCGCAAGCCCACCGTTCCCGCGAAGCGCCCGGGGCGCAGCCCCCTATCCCCCAAACCCCTATCCCCCAAACCCCACCAGGATCGGCTCGGGTTCGAGGAGCACCCCGAAGGTCTGGAGAACCCCCTGCTGGATGGAGCGAGCGAGGGCGAGGACATCGGCAGCGGAGCCCCCCCGGTTGATGAGGGCGAGGGCATGGCGAGGAGAGATGGCGGCGCCGGCGAGCTGGAGTCCGCGGCGGAAACCGGCCTGTTCGATGAGCCAGGCGGCGGCGACCTTGGTGCGATCCGGGCCACCGTCGAAGGAGGGGATGCGGGTCTCGGGGCCCAGGAGGGAAGCGACACGGCGCTGGAGGTCAGCCCAGGCTTCGGGGGAGAGGAGCGGGTTGGTGAAGAAGGAGCCGGCGCTGCGGGTATCCGGGTCCTGGTCGTCGAGGACCATGCCCTTGCGGCGCCGCAGGGAGAGGACCAGCTCGCGGAGGTCAGGGAGGGAGGGTTGCTGCCCGGCGAGGGCAGCGGAGAGCTCGGCGTAGCGAGGAGGAGCGGGGGGACCGGGGCGCAGGCGAAAGGTGACGGAGAGGACGGCGTAGCGACCAGGGTGACGCGACTTGAAGAGGCTATCGCGGTAGCCGAAGACGCAATCTTCCGGGGAGAAATCGAGGGTTTGCTGGTGGAGGCGGTCGAGGACACGGACACGATGGATGGTGTCGCTGACCTCCTGGCCGTAGGCGCCGACGTTCTGGATGGGCGTGGCGCCGACCTGGCCGGGGATCCCGGAGAGGCACTCGATGCCAGCGAGGCCCTCGTGGACGCAGCGCTCGACGAGGGCATCCCAGGGTTCGCCGGCGGCGGCGTCGACGAGGACGTGGGCGCCCTGCTTGCGGAAGGAGACCCCGCGGGACCGGACGGCGACGACGACGCCATCGAACCCGTCATCGGAGACCAGGAGGTTGGATCCGCCGCCGAGGAGCAGCAGGGGCTGGTCGTGGTGCTCGCGGAGGGCAGCGATCAGCTCGTCGGAGGAGTGGGCCTCGACGAGGAGGCGGGCGGGCCCGCCGAGACGGAACGAGGTGCGGGGGGCGAGGGGTTCGCGAGGGAGAGAGCGCACCCCCCGGTTTGTATCACTGCTCGACGTCGTTCTGGGCGACCTTGCCCTTGGCCTCGGCGCAGCAGCGGAAGCCGGTCTGGATCTCCTTGAAGATCTCGTCGTGGTCGACGGTGACCGGACGGCAGCGGTTGCGGAGGGGACCCCACCAGCCGCCCTTGAGGCCTGACATCATCTTGCGACCGCCATTTTTCTCGGAGTAATGGGGCTTATCGAGGACGACCCACTCGTCGATGTTGCCGACCATGTTGTGGACGCCGAAGGACGAGAGGCACTGGGGGTTGGCGGCGACGGACTGGCGCAGGTCGTACATCTTGCCCTTGTTGCGATCGACGAGGTCCTGCTGCTCGAAGTTGCAGATCGCAGGGTTACGCTCGAACCCGTAGGGGTAGGGGCGCATCTCCTCGCCCTCGCAGGCGAAGGTCCACTCGGCCTCCTGGCAGAGGCGCTTGCCGCTGGATTCACAGATCTTCTTCGCCTCGGTCCAGGAGGTGTCGCCCTGGGGCAGCTCCTGGCCGGGGGGGGCGTACTCCTGCTTGTCGATGCAGAAGGCCATGGGCACCCGGTCGCCCTTGCACTCGGAGGGCTCCTTGAACTTGCGGCAGCGGGCGTAGGGGAACTTGGCCGGGTCCTCGGCCCAGTCGACGCACTCCTGCTTGACGTTGGGGCAGTACATGCCCTCCACGAGCACCATGCCAGCGGGGCACCGATCGGAGGCCGCGCTGGGGGTCTCTGCCTTGGGGGCCTCCTCCGTGCGAGCGAGCACCGGAGCGGGCGCCTCCGCGGTCGCCGGGGCGGCCGGGGGGTTGGAGTCCGCCGCGGGGGCGGGCTCCGAGGAGCGAGCGCAGGATGCGAGCAGGAGCATGGCAAAAGCAAGGCGGCGCATGACAGAAAAAACCTCCGCAGGCGACGCAATCCGGGGGCGCAGCGTCGTCTGTTCTTTTGATCTGGTGACCGGGATGGCGCCCGTCAAGAGCGCCGCCGGGGGTGGATTTCGAATCGCGAAAAGAAGCGTAAAGGATCGGGAAAGAAGCCAGCAAATTCTCTGAAGAAGTGGCGGACTCGCGCCGGAATTACGCGGGTCGTATTATGGAGAACGTATACAAATGTTGTTTCCGGACAGCACCCCCTGACAGGGCCGCCAGGGGGGCCGGCGGAGGGGGCAAGAGGAAGCCGCAGGAGGAGGCCGGCGTCCGGGGGGGCACTGCAGGAGGCATGCCAGAGAAAAGTTCTTGCCTGACCAATGAGTCTGACTAATCTGTCTGACGTGGCGTCCCTTGGAGGAGAGGCAAAGCGGGTGGCGGATGAGCTGGTGAGGCGAATCTTGGCTGGGGAGTACCCGGCGGGGCTGAGGTTGCCGCCGGAGGTAGCGCTGGCGGCGGAGATGGGTTGTAGCAGACCCACCCTGAGGGAAGCGCTGGGGCATCTGGCGGGGATGGGGCTGGTGACGAGCCGGCGAGGGTCCGGGGTGCTGGTGGGGGATTTCCGCCGGGAGGGGACGCTGGGGTTGCTGCCGGCGTACCTGGAGGCGGGGCGGTTCGAGGTGCCGCTGGGGGCGCTGGCGAGGGAGCTGCTGAGGACGCGAGCGATGCTGGCGGAGGAGGCGGCGAGGCTGGCGGCGACCTACGGGACGGCGGCGACCTTGAAGGAGGCGAGGGCGCTGGCGAGGCAGCTACCGGGGCTGGAGGGGGAGCCGGTGGCGCACACGCGGTGCGAGGTGGAGTTCTTCCGTGCGCTGCTGGTGTCGTCGTCGGTGTGGCCGACGGTGTGGTTTGCCAACGCGTTCTGGGAGCCGCTGCGCGCGCTGCACGAGCGGCTGGCGCCGGTGGCGTGGCAGGTACCGCCGCGGCACGAGGAGATGCTGACGGCGCTGTTCGAGGCGATCGACGGGCGGGACGCGGAGCGGGCGGGGGCGATCGTGAGGGCGCATTTCCGTCGGGTGGACGAGCAGGTTTTGCCGCAGCTGGACCGGGTATTCCAGGAGGTGCAGGGATGATCGAGGTGGCGATGGTGGTGGGGCTGGTGGCGACGGTGGGGCTGGTGCGCGGGTGGTTCCTCGGGTACCCGGCGGCGCGTCCGGAGGCGCCCTCGCTGAGCGCGAAGGAGCAGGCGGTGGTGATGGCGGCGGCGGACGCGATGTTCCCGCGGGGGGGTGCGCTGCCGCTGTCGGGGAGCGAGGCGGGGGCGCTGCGCTACGTGCACGAGTCGCTGTCCACGTCACCGACGCGGATCCGGCTGCTGCTGCGGCTGCTGTTCGTGTTCGTGGAGCACGGGCCCTGGGTGGTGAATTTCCGGGCCCGGCTGACCCGACAGAGCCCGGAGCAGCGGGTGGCGACGCTCCGGTCGTGGGCGGAGAGCCCGGTGTATTTCCTGCGGGTGGTGTTCACCAGCCTGCGGACGATCGTGTCGCTGGCGTACCTCTCGGACAACCGGGTGGTGGATGGCATCGGCGCGACGCCGAACACGGCGCCCTTCGAGGGGCACAAGAAGGCGGTGCTGGCGTGAAGCTGCAGGTGTTCGAGCGGCCCCACGAGGGGGTGCGGCGGTTCTCGGACTACCAGGACCGGGCGCTGCGGGATCGCTGCGACGTGCTGGTGGTGGGGTCCGGGCCCGGGGGGTCGGTGGCGGCGCGGGAGCTGGCGGAGGCGGGGCTGGACGTGATCCTGCTGGAGGAGGGGCCGCCGATCGGGCCCCAGGACATGAGGCAGGAGGCGGGGGACACGCTGCGGCGGGTCTTCCGGGAGGGGGGCATGCGGGTGGCCCGGGGCAACGGGTTTTTCCCGACGATGCAGGCGATCGCGCTGGGCGGGGGGTCGCTGGTCAACTCGGCGATCTGCTGCCGGATCCCGGGGTGGATCCTGGACGGCTGGGCCGAGGAGCATCACCTGCCGGAGCTGGCGGATGGGGCTCTTGATGCGGACTTCGAGGCGGTCGAGGCCTTCCTCGGGGTGACGGCGACGGACGAGGCGATCCAGGGCGAACGGAACCTGCTGTTCAAGCGAGGCTGCGAGGTGCTGGGGATCCCGGCGGAGCCGACGCCACGCAACGTCCAGGGCTGCAAGGGCAGCGCCGAGTGCTTCACCGGCTGCCGCAACGGGGCAAAACGCTCCACCGATACCTCCTACGTACCGGCGGCGATCCGGGCGGGGGCGCGGGTCTACACCAGCCTGCGCGCCGAGCAGCTGGTCACCGAGGGGCGGCGGGTGGTGGGGGTGCGGGGGCGTCAGATCGAGCCCTTCACCTGGCGCGAGGCGGGCACGTTCCAGATCGAGGCGCGGCGCGTGGTGCTGGCGGCGGGGTGCATGGCGACGCCGCTCTTGCTCCAGCACGCGGGGCTCGGGGGGGCCCACGCAGGCCAGCACCTCAAGGGGCACCCGGGCCTCGCGGTGTACGGGCTGTACCCGCACAAGGTCGAGCCCTGGAAGGGCGCGACCCAGGGCTACCAGTCGCTGGCCTTCCTGCGGGAGGGCATCAAGCTGGAGGTGCTCTGGGCGCCCCCGGCGCTGCTGGCGGTGCGCTTCCCGGGCTTCGGCGACGAGTTCAAGGGGCACCTCCTCGACTTCGAGCGCATGGCGCCCTTCGACGTGATCGTCTCGGCGCGGCACTCGGGGGGCTCGGTGAAGCCCCTGGGTCGCACGATGCAGCCAGACATTCGCTTCGACCTCGACCCGCGGGACGTGGCCATGCTCCAGCGGGGGCTCTGCCTGCTCACCGACATCAGCTGGGCTGCCGGGGCCGAGGCGGTGCAGCCGGGGGTCCACGGGGTGCCGCCGGTGCTCACCCGGGCCATGGGCACCGCCCCGCTGCAGCGCGCCTCGCTCCGGGCCACCGACTTCACCGTGGGGATGAACCACGTGTTTGGCTCCGCGAGGATGGGGGGGAATTACCGGACCAGCGTGGCGGACTCCTGGGGCAAGGTGCACGACGCGGAGAACCTGTACCTCTGCGACACCAGCGTCTTTCCGGCCTCGCCTCACGTGAACCCGATGCTCACCTGCATGGCCCTGGCGCGGCGCACCGCGCGCCGGATCGCCGCGAGCTGAAGCCCCGCGCCCGGGGCATGCCCGGGGAAGGCGGCCCGTGGATTGCATCGCGGTGGGGTCATGCAAACCGAGCTGACGCTGGTGATCATCCTTGTCCCGGAGTCCATGGAGGACCCGATCGCGGCCGAGCTGCTGGCGCTGGGAGCCCCGGGTTATTCGGCCTGGACGGTGCGGGGCCGCGGGTCCCACGGGGCACGCCCCAGCACCTGGACCGGCGCCAACGTGCGCATCGAGGCCGCAGTTTCCGCGGAGGTCGCGGAGAAGATCGTGCAACGGCTGCAGGATAAGTTGAGCGCGGCGGTGCCGTTCAAGCTCTTCACCGCCCCGATCACGCTCCGTGAGAGGGGGTAGCGCAAAGGGTCAATCTAACCCCATGGATCTGCCCCTACCCATGGGTCTTTAAGAACCCTGGAGTGTTGATGGAGGAAGCCTTGATCTTTTCGTCTTTCTTGGCGGGAGGAGGGGTGGGCGGGGTGGTGGGCGAGGGGGCGGCGGTGGGGGCAGG
>JALOQB010000410.1:0-8172 GCA_025453595.1 Polyangiaceae bacterium | reverse complement strand
GGGGGGGGGAGCGCCCGGGGAGAAGCGGAGGGGAGGCTATCGAGGTCGACGGCGTCGGAGGCCACGGGGGCAGCGCTGGCGGGGGCGGGGGCCGGGGGAGGGGCCGCGGAGGCGACGGCGGGGCTCTCGTGGGGAGGCGCGGTGGGGGCCGGGGAGGACGAGAGGGGCTGTCCGGTGCTGACGGGGCTGGAGCGGGGGGCAGCGAAGACAGCGACGCCACCGAGGAGGGCGACGAGGGCGACGCCACCGAGGATCATGGGCATCTTGCTGGAGGCCGCGGGGCGCGTGAGGGGGATGGCGGTGGAGGAGGCAGGCGGGGGGGTGCTGGCCACCATCCCGATGACGCCGTTGGTGATGCTGGAGGGCGTCTGGAAGCTGCTGGAAGGCTGCTCGCTGGCGGGCCCGATATCGGGGATGGGAAAGGAAGGGAGAGCGGCGGTGGGGGAGGTGGCGATGCGGGAGAGGCCGGTCCCCTCGACGGCGGTGGGGTGGAGGCCGGTGCGAACCGAGAGCGGGACGATGCCGGTGGGGGCGGTGAGGCCGATCTCGGCGACCGGGCGGGCGGCGAGCTTGGCGGTATCGAGCTCGTTCTGGAGCCGTTCGTCGGCGAGGCGGACGGCGGAGCGGAGGGCATCGCGGCGCTTCTCGCCGCGCTCTCCGACGGTCTCGCGGACAAAGCGGGCCACGTCGGCGGAGCGGGTGCGGTTCTGCGTGGGGGGCAGCGCGCGTTCGAGGGCGACCTCGAATTCTTCCATGGTCTGGAAGCGCTTGTCGGCGCTCTTTTCGAGGGCCTTGAGCACGACCGACTCGAGGGGCCGGGGGTAATTGGGGACGATGGACGAGGGGCGCGGGGGCTCGTTCTCGATGATGTTGTGGAGCGTGAGGATGTCGTTGTCGGCGCGGAACGGGTGGCGGCCGGTGGTGAGGTGATAGAGGACGATCCCGAGGGCGAAGATGTCGGTGCGGCGGTCGAGGTTCTTGCCCAGGGCCTGCTCCGGGGACATGTAGGGCGCCTTGCCCTTGACCGTACCGGCGGAGGTCTTGTCGGAGCTGCGCCCCTCGGCGAGGGCGACGCCAAAGTCGACGATTTTCACCGCGCCGTCGTAGCTGACGAGGATATTTTGAGGGCTGACGTCCCGGTGGACCAGGCCCAGCGGTTCGCCGGATTCGTCGGCCAGCTCGTGGGCCGCGTGGAGGCCGGCGCAGGCGTCGGAGATGATGCGGACGGCGATATGAGCCGGGACGCCCTGCTTCTTCTGGGCGGTGCGGAAGATGGTGCTGAGGGGCTCGCCGTCGATGTACTCCATCGCGATGAAGAGCACCTCGCTCTCCTCGCCCAGGTCGAAGATCTCGACGACGTTCGGGTGATGGATGCGCGACGCGATGCGCGCTTCATCCATGAACATCTGCTCGAACTGGGGGTTATCGCTCAGGCTCGAGAGCATCATCTTGACCGCGAGGGTCTTCTGGAAGCCCCGGGTGCCCTTCATGCGGGCGGCCCAGACGGACGCCATACCCCCTTCTGCGATGGGGATCAGGAACTCGTAGCGTCCAATGGTCTGGCCTGGCTTGATCTCGCCTAGCGTCCGCATGCTTGCTGCCTCACCTGGAAGGTTACGGGACGGAGGCGTTCGGGACAACAACCAGCTACGTTTTTCCCAAGCCAGGAGGCCGCGCCCTCTTGTATGCCCGCCGCGCGCATGGCAACACACGGGCCTCGATGCTCACGCCGCGCCTCCCCTCCCTGTTGCCCTGGCTCCTGGCGCTGATCGGGGCCGGTTGCGGTGGTTCCTCCAGCGAGACGCCCTTCCCCCAGAGCGCCCACGAGGTGGCGGCGATCCCGGTGCTGCAGCGCTCCCAGCGGCCCAAGCAGCGCCCGGCGCCGACCCCCAACGCCCCTGACAACGAGGACAGCGACCCCCGCTGAACCACCTTGGACCCCGCCCAGGCCCCCTCGTATCAGGGCCCCGGGGGTGCGGGCGCGCTCCCGTCTCCTCGCCCGTCTCTTCCCCGGTGGGCCCTCTTGCTCCGGGCCTCCGCCCTCGCCCTGCTGGGCGGCTGCGCGGCCGGGCAGACCGCCCTCGGGGACATCTTCCGTGAGGACCGCACCCCCGGGCCCCTTGCCCGCGTCGAGGCCCAGCTCCGGCCCGCCGCAGGGCGGCGCGAGAGCACCCCGATCGCCATCAACGCAACCGAGCTCGGGCTCCGGGGGGTCCCCCTCGGCGGGGGGAGCCCCTGGACCTTCGACCACCCCCTCCGGAGCCGCCCCGAGATCTCCGGGTCGGTCGTCGTTGGCACCGGCGCCGGCGAGGTCTTCGCCCTCCGTGCCTCCACCGGCTCCCTGCTCTGGACCCGCCCCTCCGGGGATATGGAACTTCTGGGTGCAGGAGACGACGGCGACCTCACCGCCGTGGCCCTGCGCAGCGTCGCAGGCCAGCGCAACGCGGTGCTGATCGTGGGTCGCGACGGCCAGGTCCTGCGGCAGCTCGAGACCGAGCAGTCGCTGGGGCGCCCCGCCGTGCTCCAGGGCTTCGCCTTCATCCCCTGGGCCGGGCGCAACGTCACCGCCTACGACGTGCTGCTCGGCCAGGAGGTCGGGCGCATCTCGCTTCGCCAGGGGGCGACCAGCGTGCTCTTCGACCAGGGGAGCCTGTACTTCGCGGACCGGAAGCTGGTGCGCTTCAACGAGGCGCTCCTGCTGGGCGGCGAGGCGGTGGAGCAGATCGAGATCCCGGCGCAGCCGCTCCATCCGACCCCGCGCATGGCGCCGCCGGCCCGCGCGCGCTCCCTGTTCTCCGAGACCGAGGATCGGGTGCGCGCCTACGCCCGACCGACCCCACCGGGGAGCCCCGCCGGGCTGCGCGAGAGCCGCTTTTACCTCACGTACCACCAGGTCGTGATCGCACGGCGAACGGACGGGGATTTCCCGCTCTGGATCCGGGTCATGAAGAACCCATCCGAAGGGGGAGATGTTTACCCTGGGGGGCTGGCGCTCTGCGATGGCCAGGGCCACGTGACGCTGTTGAACGAGGAGAACGGGGGGATCGAGGCGGAGCTGGAGCTGGGGCAGACAGGGCAGTCATGCGTGGTGCAAGCGGGGGGGATGGAGCGGGTCGCAAGCAGCGTCCATCACGCGCCGCTGGCCGCGCAGGCGCTGGAGGTGCTGAAGGAGTCCGATGGGCTGCTGGAGCCTCTGCAGCGGGAGCTGGTGGCGATGCTGGGGCGGCTGGGGGACGTGGAGACGCGCTGCAGCGGGAGCTTGTGGCGATGCTGGGCCGGCTGGGGGACGCGGAGACGACCCAGGTCCTGCTGGAGGGGGCGCTGGATCCAGGGATCCAGGAGCGCTGGAGGGGCGAGCTGGAGGCCTTGCTCGGGAGACGGCAGCTCAACCCGGAGGTGGCGCTGGAGCTGCTGCGGCGAGCGGTGACGCTGGCGCCGGAGCGACGGGGGAGCCTCGTGCTGCTGCACCGGATCCTGCGGGCCCAGAAGGAGCGTCGAGCGCTGCCGCTATGGCTGGAGCTGCTGACCCAGGCGGGGCGCTCGGAGCAGGATCGAGAGGCGAGCAAGGAGGCCCTGGAGAGCCTGGCGGAGGGGCAGGACACCCCCTGGCTGCTGGGCAAGCTGGAGGAGCTGCGGCGGGAGGATCAGCAGGAGGCGGTGGAGGCGCTGGCGCGGGCGCTACGGCGGGTGGGAGGCGCGGCGGCGACGCGGGTGCTGCGGGAAGCGGAGGATGACCCGGGGACCTCGGCGGCGGCCCGCCGCGGGCTGCTCCGGGGAGGCCGCTGAGGCGAGAGGCTCAGGGGAGGGGCTTGCCCTCGGCGTCCCAGCGTACGGGGGGAGGGAGGTTGTTCTCGCGGAGCGCGGTTTCGATGGGGTCCCGGGGGCCGACCAGCAAGATCGTCGCGTCGTCGAGGGCGAAGGCCCGGCGAGCGATCGGGAGCAGCGCATCGAGGGAGACGGCCTCCTGGGCGGCGAGGACGCGGGCGTCGTGATCCGGGGGCAACCCGCGGGCGACGTTGACCACCAGGGTCGAGGCGATGGACTGGAGGGAGCCGTAGGTCTCCACGGCGTCGGCCCGGGCCAGGGCCTTGATCTTGGTGAGCTCGTCGCGGGATGGCCCCTCGGTCGCCATCTTCTTCAGCTCCCCCAGGGTCTCCCGGAGGGCGGGGGCGAGGGCGTCGGTCCGGATCGAGGCGCGAGCGGCGAAGGTGCCGCCGTCCCGCATCGCCGAGAAGGCGGAGCGGGCCCCGTAGGTCCAGCCGTGATCCTCGCGCAGGTTCTGGTTGAGGCGCGAGGTGAAGGAGCCCCCGAGCGCGATGTTCAGCAGCTCCATCGCGGGCAGGTCCGGGTGGCTGGCGGCCACCGCGCGGCGAGCCACGGTCATCACCACCTGCGGGGCCTCGGATCGCTCGATCAGCACGGTCCGCGGGGGCGTGCCGGGGGGCACCGCCTTCAGCGCCACGGGGGCCGGCGCCGCAGGGGTTTTCCAGGCCTCGAAGGCGCGAGCCAGCTCGGCCTCCAGGGCGGTCCGGTCGATGTCGCCGGCCACCAGGAAGGTCACCCGGCTCGGGTGCCATATGACCCCGTGCCACGCCTTGATGTCCCGGAGCGAGAGGGACCGGGCGCTCTCCTCCGTGCCGTCGACCGGCTGACCATAGGGATGTTCCCTACCCCAGAGGGCGATGGCCGTGGCCATACGGGCGACGGTGGCCGGGTCATCGCCGCGGGCTTTGAGGTCATTTTTCCAGAGGGAGGCGACCCGTTTCCAGTCCTTTTCGGCGTGGCGAGGCCGGGTGATGGCGGCGCCGAGGAGGTCGAGCGCCGCGGGGAATTTCGAGGAGATCACCTGGAGGTGGACCGAGCTTTTCTCGCGATCCGCCTGGCTCTGGAGCTGGGCGCCCAGGTCCTCGATGGCGCGGGAGAACGCGACGGAGTCGAGGCGCTCGGTGCCTTCATCGAGCATGCCTGCGGTCATCACGGCGCGGCCGGCGAGGGGGCCATCGAAGGCGGCGCCCACGGAGGAGACGGCGGAGAGGGCGAGGAGGGGGAGGCCGCGGCGGGAGAGGAGCCAGACGCGGGAGCCACCGGGGCCATCGAAGACCTCGGGCGGAGCGGGAGCAAAGGCGCCCATGGGGGGCACAGGCGGGCGCGCGGCGGTCGGGTCGAGGGGGGCCGAGGAGGAGGCGGAGACGACGGGGGCCGAGGGGGCCGGCGCGGGAGGGACCAGGATGGGCTCCGGGTTGACGGAGCAGGCGAGGAAGGCCCCGGCGAGGAGCGAGGAGAGGGCGAGGCGGTTCATCGGGCCCCCTTGCGGCTCTTCGGGAGGACCCGGAACACGACCCGCTCCGGGCGCTGCAGCGTCTTCTTCGCCCACCCGAGCACGGACGCGGGGGAGGCCGCGCGGTAGCGGGCCAGATCCCGGGGCAAAAAGCCCGGATCCCCGGTGGACACCTCGTACATGTTGAGCAGGCGAGCGCGCTCCTGGAGGGACTGGAGGCGATCGACGAAGGAGAACTCGTAGGTGTTCCTGGCCCGCTGGAGCTCTTCCCTGGTGACACCGCGGGTCAGGAGCTCATCGAGGGTCGAGTCGAGGGTCTTCTCGATCTGATCCAGCGAGACCCCGTCACGGGCCAGGATCTCGATGGAGAAGAGGCCGGAGAGATCCTGGGAAACCTGGGCGACCGAGACCGACTGGGCCAGGGGACGATCGTAGACCAGCGCCTTGTAGAGACGGCTTGATTTCCCGGTCGACAGGATGGCCGAGAGCAGGTCCATCTCGGCGTCCCCCTCGGCGAAGCGGGCGGGGGAGTGATAGGTGACCACCAGCTTCGGCAGTTCGACCTGGTCCTCGAGGGTCTCGCGCACCTCCTTGCCCAGCGGGGGCGGCGCGAAGGGCGCCTTTCTCGAAGGCTTTTTCCCCGCGGGGATGTCGCCGAAGTAGCGCTCCACCATCGACTTCGCCTCCTCGGGCCGGATGTCCCCCGCGATGACGAGGGAGGCGTTGGACGGCACGTAATAGGTCTCGAAGAAGCGCCGGACGTCCTCGACGGAGGCCGCCTCCAGGTCCTCGTGGGAGCCGATCACCGGGTGGTGATACGGGTGCCCCGCCGGGTACAGCAGCTCCGGGAGCCGCAGCTCCACCTTGCCGTAGGGCACGTTCTCGCTGGTCTGGCGCCGCTCATTTCGCACCACGTCCCGCTGGAGATCCAGCCGCGGCGCGTCGATCTCGCGGCCCAGCGTCGCCAGCCGGTCCGCCTCCAGCCAGAGGAGCAAGGCCAGCGCGTTGGAGGGCCCACTTTCGTGGTAATCCGTGTGATCATTGCTGGTCCAGGCGTTGTTCGATCCGCCCGCGCTCTCCATCCAGGCGTCGAACATCTTGGGCGGGACGCGCGTCGTGCCCATGAACATCAGGTGCTCGAAGAGGTGGGCGAAGCCGGTGCGGCGGGGCTCTTCGTCCCGGGAGCCGACCCGGTAGATCAGGTTCAGCGCGACCCGAGGCAGCGTGTGATCCTCGTGCAGGATCAGCGTCAGGTCGTTCTTCAGACGGACCCGCGAGAACGGGATCTCCTGGGCTCGCGCCTCGCCGCTCAGCGCCAGAAGCGTCGCCGCCGCGGCCACCATGCCTTTGAAGGAAACCATCGCCACGGAACATAGCGCGCCCGGCCCCCCTCTGCGCTACGGCTTGCGCAGGGCGACCGTTGCGTGTAGCCCACTCGCTGCCGTGCTGGCCCCCCGCGTCCTTTGCCTCGGTCCGCTGCTGCTGGCGGCCTGCTCCCGCCCCGACCCCACCCCCGGCGACGTCCCGCCTCCGGCCTCGGTGATCGTGATCGGCTCCGCCCCGAGCGCGCCCCCCCTCCCGGAATCGCCCCCGACCCCCTCGGCTTCTGCCGCCCCGGCCCCTGCTGCCTCCGCGGGGGACGACGAGGAAGACCCGGGCGCCGCCCCCGCTGCTTCCGCCTCTGCTGCCGCCTCTGCTCTGCCCGAAGAAGCCCCCCTCGCCCCTGAATTCATGCCCGTCGCAGGCAGCGAGCATCGCCTCGCCGCCATCGCTCGCGAGGCCTGGGTGTATGCGGGCCCCAACGACGAGACCACCAAGTTCGGGTACCTCCGGGCGGGCACCGTCGTCGAGCGGGGCGAGAAACCTGTCACCTCCACCAAGCGATGCAAGGGGGGCTGGTACCGCGTCCTTCCCAGGGGGTACGTCTGCAACGGCAAGCGCGCCACCATCGACCTCCAGCACCCGGTCGCCGTCGCCTCCTGGCGGCGCGCTGCCCGGGGCGAGCCCCTCCCCTACAAGTACGCCCGCTCCCGCGAGACCCCGCCTTATCTCTACCACCGCGTCCCCACCTCCAGGGAGATGGAGCGCGCCGAGCTCTTCAAGTTCAGCGAGCACGTCCGAACCTACCCCAAGGAGCGCTTCGTCCCGATCGTCGGCGAGCCAGAACCGCTCCCCCCCTTCCTCGCCAGCGGGCGCAGCCTCCAGAAACCTTTCGGCGTCACCCAGCGGCTCCATGTCGGCCCCCACGAAGGCAAGGCCTCCCCCGGCTCTGCCTTCGCTTTCCTCAGCGTCCACGAGGTCGAAGGGCGCCTTTTTGGCCTCTCCACCGATCTCAATCTCGTCCCCCTCGACCGCCTCGATCTCGCCCGGCTCACCGAGATCCACGGCGGCGAGATCGACGACCTCCCCGCGGGCCTCATCATGCAGACCGGTGTCCCCCGGTTTCGTATGAACTCAAACAATATACCGCAGAAGGATGGAGTCCTCGAGCGCCACCAGACGGTGAGCTTCACGGGGCAGACCCGGGGCGATCTCTGGGAGACCAGGAGCGGGTACTGGGTATCTACCCAGGGGATGAAGCTGTTTCGCAAGCGCGAGACCCTGCCCTCCTTCCTCAAGCCGGACAGCACGACCAAGTGGATCGACGTGAGCATCCAGCACCAGGTGCTGATCGCCTACGAGGGCGCCCGCGCGGTCTACGTCACCCTGGTCTCCACGGGTCTCGCCGAGATGGGCGATCCGGAGAAGACCACGGCCACCAAGCGCGGCACCTTTTCGATCAAATCCAAGCATGTCTCCACGATCATGACCGGCCAGCAGCAGACCGACGACTACGAGCTGGCGGACGTGCCCTACGTGCAATACTTCGAGGGGAGCTACGCGCTGCACGCCGC
>JALOQB010000103.1 GCA_025453595.1 Polyangiaceae bacterium | reverse complement strand
CTGCCGGGTTTATTGGCTCTCATGTTTGCCATCGGCTCCTTGAGCAGGGGCGCAGCGTGCTGGGGATCGACAACATCAACGATTACTACGACCCCAACCTCAAGCTGGCCCGCCTCGCCCGGCTCCAGCCCCGCGAGGGCTTCTCCTTCGAGCGCGTCGAGCTGGCCGATGCGGCCGCGATCTCGTCGGTCTTTGCCCGGGGGGCCTTCGATGGCGTCGTGCACCTGGCCGCCCAGGCGGGGGTTCGCTACTCGATCCAGAACCCGAACGCCTACGTCCAGTCGAACCTGGTCGGCTTCTCTCATATCCTCGAGGGGTGCCGCCACCACGGGGTCAAGCACCTGGTGTTCGCCTCCTCCAGCTCGGTCTACGGGGCCAACACCGCCGTCCCCTTCTCGGTGCACCACAACGTCGACCACCCGATGAGCTTCTACGCGGCCACCAAGAAGGCCAACGAGCTGATGGCCCACGCCTACGCCAACCTCTTCCAGCTCCCGGTCTCGGGCCTCCGCTTCTTCACGGTCTACGGCCCCTGGGGGCGGCCCGACATGGCCCTCTTCCTGTTCACCCGGGCCATCCTCGCCGGGCAGCCGATCGACGTCTTCAACCACGGCAAGATGCTCCGTGATTTCACCTACATCGACGATATCGTCGAGGGCGTCGTCCGGGTGCTCGACCGCGTCGCCACGCCAGACCCCTCCTGGCGCGGCGAACACCCCGATCCGGGCTCCAGCTTCGCACCCTATCGGGTCTACAACATCGGGAACAACCAGCCCGTCGAGCTCCTCGAGATGATCCGCTGTCTCGAGCAAGAGCTGGGGGTCGAGGCGCAAAAACGGTTTCTCGAGCTGCAACCGGGCGACGTCCCCGCCACCTACGCCGACGTCGATGCGCTGATCGAGGCGGTCAATTTTCGACCCGCGACCTCCATCCAGGAGGGCATCCGTCGCTTCGTTTCCTGGTACCGCGACTACCACAAGCTCCCCGGTTGACCCCGGGGCCCGGCGACGGTCCAATGCGTCAATGCACGCATTGCCTTCGCCGCGCTCCTTGTTCCGCGCCTCCCTCGCCCTGGGTCTCTTCGCCTCCCTCTCTCTCCACTGCGGTGGCGATGAAGACGAGAAGCGTAACGTGCTCCCTGATGACGTGGCAGGCGCCGGCGGCGTGGGCGCCAGCGGCGGGGCCGCCGGCACCGGCGGCTCCGGTGGCGCAGGGCAGGCCGGCGCGGGCATGGCCGGGGCCGCCGGCGAGGCGGGGGCGGGCGGCCAGGTCCCCGGCGACTGTACCGACAGGATCCAGAGCGGCGACGAGACCGACGTCGACTGCGGCGGCAGCTGCCAGACCCGCTGCTCCGTGGGCCAGGCCTGCATCAAGCACGAGGATTGCGACGTCAACAGCTGCGTCCAGGGCAAATGCGCCGTCGCCACCTGCACCGACAAGACCCAGAACGGCAACGAGACCGACGTCGACTGCGGCGGCGGCTGCCAGACCGGCTGCGGCATCACCAAGAAGTGCAAGCTCTCCTCCGATTGCCTCTTCAAGAGCTGCGTCGAGGGCTTCTGCCAGGAGCCCAGCTGCACCGATGGCCAGAAGAACGCCACCGAGACCGACATCGACTGCGGCGGCCCCGACTGCACCGCCCGCTGCGGCGAGAACCGCGCCTGCAAGGAGTCTTCGGACTGCGAGGAGAAGAATTGCATCAACAACTTCTGCCGCAAGCCCCTCTGCACCGATAACGTGAAGAACGGCGACGAGACCGACAAGGACTGCGGCGGGGCCTGCGCCAAGAAGTGCGCCCCGGGCAACGAGTGCAAGGTCAACGAGGATTGCGAGAGCGTCCGCTGCGAGGCCGGGAAATGCCTCCAGCCCACCTGCGACGATGGCGTCAAGAACGGCTCCGAGGGCGACGCCGACTGCGGCGGCGGCTGCCAGGCCAAGTGCGCCGACGGCCAGGGTTGCCTCAAGTCCACCGACTGCGCGTCCGGTAGCTGCGGCGTCGAGGGCAAGTGCCTCACGCCCGCCTGCTCCGACAAGACCAAGAACGGCAACGAGACCGACCTCGACTGCGGCGGCCCGGACTGCGATCCCTGCCCCAACAGCAAGGCCTGCAAGGAGCACCCGGACTGCGTCTTCAAGACCTGCATCCAGGGCATGTGCATGACCCCCACCTGCAACGACGCGGTCCAGAACGGAAACGAGACCGACAAGGACTGCGGCGGCGGCGGCCTCTGCATCAAGTGCCCCGCGGGCAAGGGCTGCAAGGTGAACTCGGACTGCCTCCTCGACAAGTGCGTCAACGGCGTCTGTGAGCTCCCCGACTGCACCGATGGCATCAAGAACGGCGACGAGACCGACGCCGACTGCGGCGGCAGCTGCCAGACCAAGTGCGCCCCGGGCCTCACCTGCAAGGTCGCCTCCGACTGCTCCTCCAGCGTCTGTACCTCCAGCAAGTGCTCCGTCCCCAGCTGCACCGACAACGCCCGCAACGGCACCGAGACCGACACCGACTGCGGCGGCCCGGATTGCAGCAAATGCGCCGTCGGCAAGCTCTGTAACTCCAGCTCCGACTGCCAGCAGGGCATCTGCGAGGGCGGCATCTGCAAGGCCCCCTCCTGCAGCGATGGCGTGAAGAACGGCACCGAGAGCGACGTCGACTGCGGCGGCCAGGTCTGCCCCAAGTGCAAGACCAACAAGAAGTGCGCCAACGCCGCCGATTGCGTGTCCTCCAACTGCCAGCTCCCCGGCAACCTCTGCGGCTGCCCCGTCGGTATGGTCATCGTCCCCCGCGCCAACGGCGGCGTGTACTGCATCGACTCCACCGAGGTCACCTACGACCAGTACAAGAACTTCTGGAACACCGCCCAGGCTACCCCCGACAAGCAGATCGCTGCCTGCGCCGCCAACAACACCTTCACCCCCACCAACAACTGGCCTCCCCAGCCCGAGCAGGCCAAGAAGCCCGTCGTCTTCGTCGACTGGTGCGACGCCAACGCCTACTGCGCCTCCCTCGGGCGTCACCTCTGCGGGGACGTCAACGGCGGTGCCCTCGATATCTCCGAGGGGAACAACGCTGACCTGTCCAGCACCACCAACCACGAGGTGAGCGAGTGGTACAACGCCTGCTCAGCGCAGGGTGTCAATACTTACCCCTATGGGGCCGCGCATCAAGCCACCTGGTGCAACAACACCGGCGTCCTCACCGACACGCCCCACACCATCACGGAGCTCGAGAACGGTAGCCAGGTGAAGAAGCAGCGTTGCCAGGGCGGCGCCATCGGGCTCTTTGATATGAACGGCAACGCCGCCGAGTGGACCGACGCCTGCCACAACAACCAGTGCCTGGTGGTGGGCGGTAGCTTCCTGGACCCTGCTTCGCCTCCCCCCCCCGAAACTCCGGTCTCCTGCAAGACAAGCTCCCTTGTGGAGCGCTTCTCGAACCAGGGGCACATCGGCTTCCGCTGCTGTCTGTGAGGGGTGACCCTTGCGCCGGGGGCGCCAGGCTGGAAGGTTAAGCCCTCATGGAGACCCCCCCCCTGGCCCCCCCCGCGGAACACTTTGACCGCTCCTTCTGTCGCTTGGCCACGCGGGTCCGGCGTCGTGCCCTCGCTTCCTCCACGGTGACCGGGGTCGCCCTCGGCCTGATCGTGGGGGCCGCCGCCGCCGGTGTCCTCTGGAAGACAGGCCGCGGCTCCCTGCGCCCCTGGGCCGCCGCCGCGGGCCTCCTGGGGGGCGTCGCCGGGGCTGCCTTCGGGCACCGCCGTCGCTGGACCGACGAGCAGGTGGCCCTCTACCTCGACGGCCGCTTCCAGAGCCGCGAGGTCGTCACCACCGCCCTCGAGCTCCGCGGCGAGACCTCCGCCGCTGGCTCCTTGCTCCTGACCCAGGCCGCCGCCGCCCTCGACAGTGGTGACCCCCGGGCCGTCCGGCCACCTGTATGGAAGTTCCATCATGGCACCGGGCCCCTCGCCGCCGGCGCCATCGCGTACCTCAGCGTGATCCCGCTGCCTCCGGCGGCGATGGTGGCGCCGCCGCCTGGCTCCGAGCAGGTGCAGAAGGCGGAGATCAAGGGGCTCGAGAAGGTGGAGGCGCTGGCGCGGCTCAAGGCTCCGGATCCGGAGCAGCGGCGTCGCCTGGACAAGATCGCCCGGGACGCGGCGGCGCTGCGCGAGAAGCTGAAGCAGGGGGCCGAGCGCCGGGAGGCGCTGGCCGAGATCGCCCGGCTGCAGGACGCGGTGCAGGACGAGCGGCTGAACCTGGGCAACGGGGAGCGGAAGCAAGGGCTGGAGGCGGCGCTGGAGCGGCTCGCCCGGGAGGCGATGCTGAAGGACGCGGCGCGGGCCCTGGGGGATCGGGATCTGGTGCGCTTCGACGAGGAGATGCAGAAGCTGGCCAACACGCGGGAGAAAGAGGACCGCGAGCGGGCCAAGAAGGCCCTCGAAGAGGCGATCGAGGCGGCGCGCAAGCAGAAGGCCGAGGACGTGGCGCGGGCCCTGGAGCGCCAGAAAGAGCTGCTGGAGCGCCGGGGGCAGAAGGCCGACGAGCTCAAGGCCCTGGGCGACGCCCTCAAGGATGCGCTCCCCGAGGGGGACCGGCAGCAGCTCGAGCAGCAGGGGCTGGGGGGCAAGGACGGGCGCAAGGCCGCGAAGGCCATGGAGGACGCGCTCAAGAAGCTCACCCCCGAGCAGCGAAAGCGCCTGGCGGAGAACCTGAAGAAGCGGCTCCAGCAAGGTGACCTCGCGCCCCAGGCCCAGGAGCAGCTCCGCGATCTGGCCCGCGATCTGGAGACCCCGGAGGGCCAGAAGAAGCTCGAGGACGAGCTGCGTCGCCTGGCGGAAGAAGAGGCCGACGAGGGCGCCGAGCTCCAGGAGGGGCTGGACGGCGCCCAGCAAGGTCTGGGTCAGGCCCAGGGGGAGCTGGGGGCGGTGCCGGTGCCAGGGCAGGGGCAAGGGCAGGGGGATGGCAAGGGGCAGGGGGACGGCAAGGGGCAAGGCCAGGGAGAAGGGCAAGGTCAGGGGCAAGGGCAGGGGGATGGCAAGCCCGGTGCGGGCCAGGATGCAGGGGGGAACCAGGCCGGAGCAGGCGGTCCGGGTCGAGGCGGTGGGGCCTCCAGGGATCACAAGGGTCAATCGAAGGACGTGGAGGCACCGGAGCTCCGGGCCCGGGCCCGGGCCCGGCTCGATGGCAAGGCGCCGAGCGCCGGCATGTCCCTGGGCCGCACCGCGGGGCGCGAGGGCGACACTGCCAACCGCCAGGGCACCGGGGCCCTGGGCAAGGTCGGTCCGTCGGAGGTCAGCGGGGTCGACAGCAACGAGGTCCCGGAAGAGTACCGGGAGCAGATCGGGCGCTACTTCCAGCCCTGAACGGTCCGTCGTGGCGCCTCACCCCGGGGCCGTGCTAGCCAGGAGACAGCATGGCGCAAGCGAGTGCGACGGGCGCCCTGGAGGCGCGGCTGACACGGGCGACCGAGGCGCTGCAGCGGCTTCGAGGGGCGGTTGGGCAGGTGGTGGTGGGCCAGGGGCCCGTGGTCGATCAGACGCTCTGGGCGCTGCTGGCCGGGGGCCACGTGCTCCTCGAAGGCGCCCCGGGGCTGGGCAAGACCTTGCTGGTCCGCACCCTCGCCCAGTGCCTGGCCCTGCGCTTCTCCCGCATCCAGTTCACCCCGGACCTGATGCCCAGCGACGTGCTCGGCACCAACGTATTGATCAACAATGATCAAGGTGGACGGACGTTCCAGCTCCACCGGGGGCCGATCTTCAGCCAGATCGTGCTGGCGGACGAGATCAACCGGGCGACGCCGAAGACGCAGAGCGCGCTGCTGGAGGCGATGCAGGAGCATGCGGTGACGATCGCGGGGCAGCGGCACATCCTGGAAGAGCCGTTCTTCGTGCTGGCGACGGAGAACCCGATCGAGCACGAGGGGACGTACCCGCTGCCGGAGGCGCAGCTTGACCGGTTCCTGTTGAAGGTGCTGGTGCCGTCGCCGACCGAGGACGAGATGGTGGAGGTGCTGAACCGGACGACGGGGAGGGCCGGGGGGTCGCCGGAGGCGGTGCTGAGCCAGGGAGAGATCCTGGATCTGATGGCGCTGTGCCGGGAGGTGGCGGTGGCGGAGCCGGTGCTGAGGTACGCGGCGAGGCTGGTGCGGGCGAGCGACCCGACGACCACGGGGGTGGGGCTGGTGAAGCGTGCGCTGCGCTACGGGGCGGGGGTGCGCGGTGCCCAGTCGCTGACGCTGGCGGCGAAGGCGCTGGCGCTGCTGGAGGGGCGCCTCAACGTGTCCTTTGGCGACGTGCAGCGGGTGGCGGCGCCGGTGCTGCGGCACCGCCTGCTGAGGTCCTTCGAGGGGGAGGCCGACGGGATCACGACGGATCAGGTGGTGAGCGCGCTGATCGCCGAGGTGCCCACGAGGCCCGAGCAGGTCGAGCAGGCGGTGAGGCGCGGGTGATGCGCGCAGGGCGGCTCGGTGTGGCGCTGGGGCTCGGGGCCGCGCTGGTGGTCGGCGAGGCCCGGGCCGATCTCAAGATGACGGTGGTCTCGACGCTGGGGGTGGGGGCGACCAACAACGGCTGGATGTCCTACGCGGTGCGGGTCGAGAGCACCGAGAAGGGGCCGATCCAGGGGCGCGTCGTGGCCCGCTCCGAGGCCCACAAATCCTCGACCGTGAGCGAGGCGCCGGTCACGGTGCTGCCGGGCGCGGCGGTCGTGGTCCGGATGCCGGTGCGCCTGGAGAACTCGTGGAACCTGGCCTTCGAGCTCCAGGACGGGCAGGGCAAGGCGCTGCTCCACGAGTCCATCTCCCTGGCCGGGCGCCACGAGCCGCTGCTGGTCGATCTGAACACGCCGTCGCGGGTCGTGGGGCCGCTCCAGAGCACGGGCATCCCCGCGGTGTTTGACCGGGAGCCGGGCCGGGGCAAGGCGGGCCTCCAGCTCCAGGTCGGTCCGGCGGTCAGCGACGCCACCTCCGGCGATCTGCTGCTGCCTCAGCGGGCCGCCGAGTGGGCCCCGGCCACGGCGGTCCTGGCGCCCTCCGACGTGCTTGCCCGCCTGGGGGGCCCGGAGCTCGAGGCCCTCACGGGCTACGTCCTCGGCGGAGGTACCCTCGCGGTGGTCATCAAGCGACCCGAAGACCTGCGCCAGGGGCCGCTGCCGGTGCTGCTCGGCGGGGTCATCGAGCAGACCAGCGCGCCGGCTCACCTGCGGCGCTTCTTCGTCGAGCTGCGCAAGCCTTCCGGCGGCAAGAGCCCCGGGCAGACGGTCCAGCCCTCCCGCGAGGTCGCGGACGGGCTGGTGGCCTACAGCGGCGGCAACCTCCGGCCCAGCGACCTGGGCTCCAGCGCACCTTACGGGCTGGGCGAGGTCCACCTGCTGCCCTTCGATCCTGGGCGGGCTCCGGACGTCGACGACCCGTGGGTCCACGGGGTGCTGCTCGAGATGGTCCGCCACGCCTGGGATCGCACCGCCTTCCTGGCGGCGCCGCAGGGCGGGGCTTTCTTGCGGGAGGGCGAGAAGGAGCTCCGCGGCCAGCTCGACCCCAACGAGGGCACCCGCTGGACCATCGTCCTGTCCACGTTGCTGCTCCTGGGCTACGCCATCGTGGCGGGCCCGGTGAATTTTCTCCTCTCTGCCCGCGCTCACCGCCCGCTCCGCGCCCTGCTGCTGCTTCCCCTGCTCTCCGGCCTCACCTTCGTCGCCATCGTCGCCCTCGCGGTCTTCGCCAAGGGCTGGCAGGGCGAGGCCCGCCGTTTCAGCCTGATCGAGGTGGCGGGGGGCATGAACAAGGGCGTGATCCGCAGGTACCGGGGCCTCTTCACGCCGGTCGCCCAGCAGGCCACGGTCCAGGCGAGCAGCGACCAGGCGCTGCTGTCCGCGCCGGGGGTCGAGCAAGGGGTCCCCGTGCTCCGCGTCGAACGCGGCGGCATCGAGCTCCGCGACGTCAACGTGCTCCCCTGGAAATCCCTCATCCTCCGCGAAGATGACCTGGTCTCTCTCCAGGGGGGCGTCTCGCTGACCCCCGAGCAGGGCGACATCCGCATCACCAACCGCCTGGGCCGTGGCCTCCGCGGCCTAATCATCCACGTCCCGGGTCGGGGTCTCTACCGCCTGCCCTCCCTCGCCGATGGCGCCTCCTCCCTCGCGCTCTCCGGAGAGCTCCTCGCTTCTGGCTCGCTCCCCTTCAGCGGCCCCCGGCATGCCTTCTCGCTCAACCTGTTCGGCCCCCGGCTCGAGCAGGACAGCAAGGGGCTCTCGGCCGCCTGGTCCGCCATCCACGAGGTCACCCGCGGGCGCATGGTCGACTGGTGGCCCGAAGAGGTTCCGATCCTGCTTGCTCAGGTCGAGGGAGGGGAGGGGGTCGTCGTGGACCAGGGGTTGAAAGTGACACGAGATCGGAGCCTGCTGCGGGTGGTGGGGTTCGGGGGTGCGCCGTGAGCGAGGGGGTGGTGCCGGCGATCCGGGTGAGGCACCTGTGGCATCGCTACGCGGGCCACGACGTGCTGAGGGACGTGACCTTTGACGTGGGGCAGGGGGAGATCTTCGGGTTCATCGGGCCGAACGGCGCGGGGAAGACGACGACGATCCGGCTGATGGCGACGCTGCTCGAGCCGATGGCGGGGCGGATCGAGATCGACGGCATCGATGTGGCGATGGATCCGAAGCGGGTGCGCCGGCTGATCGGGTACATGCCGGATCACGCCGGGGTGTACGAGCGGATCACGGTGCGGGAGTACCTCGAGTTCTTCGCGGACGCGTTCCGCGTGGAGAGCCCGGAGGTGGTGGACGCGGTGCTGGAGCTGACCGACCTGGGAGAGCTGCAAGAGAAGCTGGTGGCGAACATGTCGAAGGGCATGAAGCAGCGGCTGCAGCTGGCGCGGGTGCTGCTTCACGACCCGAAGATCCTGATCCTGGACGAGCCTGCGAGCGACCTGGATCCGAGGGCGCGGATCGAGATCCGCGATCTGCTGCTGGAGCTGCGGAGCCTGGGGAAGACGATCTTCCTTTCGTCGCACATCCTGACCGAGCTGGCGGACGTGTGCACCAGCGTGGCGATCCTGGAGCGGGGGCGGGTGGTGGTGTCGGGTCCGATCAACGAGATCGCGGCGAGGCTGGGGCAGGCGCAGGCGCAGACGCAGGCGGCGCCGGTGGTGGCGCGTCGTGTGAAGCTGCGGGTGCTGGGGGCGGCGGCGAACCTGACGCCGCTGCTGCAGGGGGCCCCGGGGGTGCTCGAGATCGAGTTTCCAGCCCAGCAGGTGGCGGTGGTCTCGTACAGCGGCGACGAGGCCTGGCTGGCGGGGATGGTGCGGCATCTGGTGATGAGCGGCGTGCCCCTGGTGGGGGTCGAACCCGAGCGGACCGAGCTGGAGCGCATCTTTCTCGAGGCGACGCGCGGAGATCTGCAATGAGCTTTCAGACCGGTCACCACCCGGCCCCCGGGGCGAGGCTCTCGTGGTACGAGCGCTTGCTGAGCGAGCCAAACCCGGTCTGGGTCCGGGAGATGAAGCAGTCGGCGCGGCTGACCCGCACCCCCTTCATCCTGATGGGCGTGACGCTGTTGATGGTGCTGATCATCGGCTCCATCGGGGGCGTGATGAGCACGGCGGGCGATCCGGGGGTGGTGGGGGCGACGATCTTCCACACCTTCTTCTCGCTGGCCTTCTTCGTGGTCATGATGGCGGGGCCTGCGGTGGCGGCGAACTCCATCGCCTCCGAGCGCGAGGGGCGCACCTGGGAGGCCCTGCAGCTCACGGGGCTGCCGCCGCCGGTGGTGGCTCGCGGCAAGTTCCTGGCGGCGTACACCGGCATCGCGATGTACATCGTGATGATGGCGCCGGTGGGGGCGATGGCCTTCCTGTTTGGCGGCGTCACCGTGGCCGAGACCGTCTCGGCCTTCGTGTGGCTCTTCCTCTTCGCAGGCCTCGGGGTCGCCTCGGGCCTGGCGATCAGCTCCAAGATGGAGAGCCTGCGCGGGGCGATCCTGGTCACCCTGTTCGTGGCGCTGCTCGTGGTCCCGAACATCTACCTGACCTTCGGCGTCGGAGGCTCCTTCCTGGCCCACGAGATCTGGCCTCTGCTCCCGGAGGGCCCCCCGGTCTGGCTGCCGGTGGCCTATGCCCGGGCGCCCTTCGGGTTGCCTTACCTGGGGCTGCTCGTGGTCGCCCCCCTGCTCGCCATCGCCCTGCCTGGGTGGTTCTTTTACGAGGCCACCGTGGCCAACCTGACCAGCATCACCGAGGATCGATCTACCGGGCTGCGGCGCTGGTTCCTGGTGACCTCGATCCTGCTGTCCGCCGGCTGCATCGCCTTCACCCTCGGCGTCCCCACCCGCGACCGGAGCCTGACCGCGATCATCGCCCACTCGACGTATTTCCTGTTCCTCGCCGCCTGCGTCTTCCTCTTCCAGGGCGAGCCCATCGGCCCCTCGCGTCGGGTCGAGATGGACTGGCAGCTGCGCCAGGCGAGCGCCTTCACCCGCGCCCTGGGCCCCGGGGTCATGCCGGCCGCCCGGGCCCAGCTCGTCGCCGGTGGCGCGGGGGTCCTCCTCCTGCTCGGCGTCACCCTCGCGGCCCTCGCGATCGAGAAGGTCCCCGCCAAGGAGGTGCTCGGGCTCCTGCTGGTCTCGGTCTACGGCGTCTGTTTCTTCCTGTTCCTTGTCGGCCTCGGGGCCTGGCTCCGGACCCGCGCTCCGGGGCCTGCGATGAGCCGCATCCTGCTCGGCGTCATCCTCTTCCTGGTCGTGGTGGGCCCCTGGGTGCTCGCCGCCGTCGTCGGCGCCCTCTCCAGCGGCAACTCCCTCCAGGATATGCTGATCGCCGCTCCTTCCCCGCTCTTCCCTGTCGCCTCCGCCGACGAGCTCCGTCGCAAGACGGACCGCGAGCTCCTCCTCGCCGTCAACCTGCTCTTCTCCGCCGCCTGGGCTCTCCTCGGCGTCGGTCTCCTCGGGGCGGCCTCCCACCGGTGCACCCGCATCATCCGTGAGCACAAGAAGGCCCTCGCCGAGAGCGACGCGCTCCTGAAAGCTGAAGACGACGGCGCCCCACCTGCCCCCGTCGCCTGAGCGGCCCCGGACGTATGTCCTTCTCCCAGCTCTTCAGCCTCGGCGTCCTGATCCTCGACGTGGGCATCGTGCTCGTGCTCATCCCGCGGGTCGTCGTTCAGCGCCGTGAGTCGGCGGCGACCCTGGCCTGGGTGCTGGTCATCCTGCTGGTCCCGCTGCTGGGCGCGCTGCTCTACGCGGTGCTGGGGGTGCAGCGGCTCCACCGGCGACGCACGCGGCGACGGCGCGCCCGCCAGCGCCTGGACGCGGCCAGCGCCGCCATCCGGGGGGCCATCGCTCGCTTCAACCTCGGGGCCCCTGGCGCCCGGCTCCTCGCCCTGGGTCGGCTGGCGCGCGGCTTCTGCGTCGATCCCGAAGAGACCACCGCCGGCAACGCGGTCACCGTCTTTCACGACGGGGAGGCTGCCTTCCAGGCGCTGTGCGCCGCCATCCGGACCGCCACGCGCTACGTGCACCTGGAGTACTACATCTTCCAGGACGACGAGACCGGACGCCTGCTGCTCGAGGTGCTCACCGAGCGCGCCCGGGCAGGCATCGAGGTCCGGCTTCTGGTCGATGCGGTGGGGGCCTGGGGGCTGCCCCAGTCCGCGGTTGCCCCCCTGATCGAGGCAGGAGGGGCCTTCGCTCGCTTCCTCCCGGTCGCGATCTTCTCTCGCCCCTTCAGCCTGAACCTGCGAAACCACCGGAAGATCGCCGTCATCGACGGCGAGATCGCCTTCACTGGCGGCATGAACATCGGCAACGAGTACCGGAGCCGGGACCCGTCGATCGGCCACTGGCGCGACACCCACGCGCAGGTCCGGGGGCCCGCGGCCCTGCGCCTGCAAGAGATCTTCGCCGAGGATTGGCACTTTGCCACCGGCGAAAATTGCCTGGGAGAGCGCTACTGGCCCCGCGCGATGCCAGAGGGGGAGGTGCTGGTCGAGGTCATCGAGAGCGGGCCCGATCGCACCGCCGAGACGATCTACCGGCGCCTCTTTGTCGCCATCACCCGCGCCGAGCACCGTGTCTGGCTCACCACGCCTTACTTCATCCCGGATCGAGCCATCCTGGTGGCCCTCATCACCGCGGCCCAGCGCGGGGTGGACGTGCGGCTCTTGCTGCCCGGCTGGTCCGATCACCGCTTCGTGCTCTTCGCGGGCCGCGCCCAGTACGCCCCGCTGCTGGAGGCTGGCGTGAAGATCCACGAGTATGGCCGGGGGATGCTCCACGCCAAGACCATGGTGGTCGATGAGACCTGGGTCACCATCGGCTCGGCCAACATGGACCGTCGCAGCTTTCACCTCAACTGGGAGGCCAACCTGATCTTCTTGGATGCGGCCCTCAACGCCGCGATGGCCGAGCGCTTCCTGCACGATCTCGCGCACGCCTCCCCGGTCGCTTCCCCCTACAACCCCCCCCCGCTCCAGCGGCTGGGTGAGTCCGCCGCCATCCTGCTCGCCCCCCTGCTCTTACCCTGCCGCCCGGAGACCCACGGACCCCCTCACGACGGGTCTTCGCAGGGCCCGATGGGCTTGTCGCAGTTCTTCGGGCCGCAGGTCGTCGGGTAGAGCTGGCCGTCCACGCAGGTGATGGCCTCGCCGCAGCCCATGTTGGGATCGCAGGAAGGCGCCGGCTCGTCGCAAGGGCCCAGCGGCTTGTCGCAGTTGGCAGGGCCGCAGCCGGTCGGGTAGAGCTGGCCACCGACGCAGGTGATCACCTGCGTGCAGGTCAGCTCCGGATCGCACTTCACCGGCTCGTCGCAGGGGCCAATCGGCTTGTCGCAGTTCTTCGGACCACAACCGGTCGGGTACTGCTGACCATCGATGCACGTCAGCGCCAGATCACACACCAGCGTGGGGTCGCACTCCACCGGCTCGTCGCAGGGCCCGAGGGGCTTGTCGCAGTTGGCGGGGCCACAGCCGGTCGGGTACTGCTGACCATCCACACAGGTGATCACCTGCGTGCAGACCAGGTCAGGGTTGCAAGAGGGCGCCGGCTCGTCGCAGGCACCCAGCGGCTTGTCGCAGTTGGCGGGGCCGCAGCCGGTCGGGTACTGCTGGCCATCGATGCACGTCAGCACCTGGGTGCAGATCATCGTGGGATCGCACTTCACCGGCTCGTCGCAAGGGCCCAGCGGCTTGTCGCAGTTGGCGGGGCCGCAGCCGGTCGGGTACTGCTGACCATCCACACAGGTGATCGCCTGCGTGCAGATCATCGTGGGGTCGCAGGAAGGCGCCGGCTCGTCGCAGGGGCCAATCGGCTTGTCGCAGTTGGCGGGGCCACAGGCGGTCGGGTACTGCTGACCATCGATGCACGTCAGCACCTGGGCGCACACCTTGGTCGAGTCGCAGGAAGGCGCCGGCTCGTCGCAGGGCCCGAGGGGCTTGTCACCGTTCGAGGGGCCGCAGGCGGTCGGGTACTGCTGCCCATCCACACAGGTGATCACCTGGGCGCAGTTCTTCTTGTCCTCGTTGAGGTTGTCCTGCTGGTTCCCCTTTCCCAGGGTGACCTCCGCCGAGCAGGCGGGGAGCAGGGTGGTGCCGAGGAGAGCAAGCGATCCAAGAAGCGAGGAGAGTTTCATCATGAGCTCCGTTCCGTGTCTGTCCGCTGGATGGCCGGCCCCCGGAGGGTTGATCACGAAATCGAAGGGGGGCCTCAAAATCCGAACAGGGCGCGCAGCCGCGGCGCGTGGGGGCTGGTCGGGTGACCCTGTACAAAGGCTTCCGCCCGGCGCTGGGCCTCCCCGCGGTTGCCTTGCCTCGACAGCAGCTCGATCGCCAGCACCTCCGCCTCCAGGCCCAGCTTGCCCCGGGGAAATCGCTCCCGGTGCTGCGTCACCAGGCGCCCCGCGGTCGCCAGATCCCCCCGCGTCAGCGCCCCGCGTGCCTCATCCAGCAGCCTGAGTTCAAGCAGGAGCGGATCTTCCCCTGCAGGTGTCTCTTGTGACACCCGTGGAGGAGCCACGGTAGCGACCGGAGGGGCCGACGCAGGGGTCGGAGGAGGGGGTTTCGCCACGCTCGGGGGTGGCAGGCCCATCGCGGCAAGAGGGGCTGCGGAGGGGAGATCCCGCGGGGGCGAGGCGCTCGCGGAGGGCGGTGCAGCAGGCAATGCCGGGGGGGTCTGGGGGAGAACCCGGGGGGGTTGCGCCACGGGGACAGCGGAGAGGGCAGGGCGGGGGGGCTCCGGGGAGAGCGCCGAGACCGCCGTGAACGTCCCGGTCCCGACGAGCGCGCCCACCGCCATCCAGGAGACCACCGTGCTGACCGCCGAGGGCGCCGCCACGCTCGCGGTGCTCCCGCTCAGCAGCGCCGCGCTCAGCCCGAGGGCCGCCAGCGCCCGCTGCTTTCCCTGGAGCGAGGGGCCGTCGCTCCGCGCGGAGCGAAGCAGCGCCCGCTCGAAATCGTCCGAGCTCTTGTCCAGGAGCCGTTCCGGATCGTTCATGACACCCTCCCCCGGGACGCCTGCAGGCGCCGGGTCTGTTCCTGAAAATGCTCTCGCGCTCGCCGCAACCGCGAGGCCACGGTCCCGGGAGGAACCTCGATGGTGTGGGCGATCTCACTCATGGTCATCTCTTCCAGCTCGAACAGCACAAAAACCGTCCTCAACTCGATGGGCATGGATTCCAGGATCTCGTCCAGCATCGCCCTCGCTCGCCGCTGCTGCAGCGTGCGCTCCGGGCAACCCTCCTCGGCCACCCCCTCGGCCCCCTCTTCCCCCTCGCTCAGCACCGCCGCTCGCCTGCGGCGCCCTCGCCGCGCGTCCGAGGCTACCCGCAGCGCGACCCCGAAGAGGTAGCTCTTCTCCCTGGATTCTTCGATCTCTTCCAGCTTGCGCGAGACCACCAGGAACACCTGCTGACAGGCGTCGTCCACGTCGGCCTCCGGCACCCCCAGTCGCCGCAGCGACCGCCCCACGAAATCAAAGTGGGCCTCGATGAGCCGGCGCAGCCGCTCCGCCGGAGTCGCCTCGCGCTCCGGGGACCGCCACCGCGGCAGCTTGAGCAGCTCGGCCAGACCCATCAGGCCCACCATGGCCGGTCCGGGCCTCCCTGATCACGGAAAAGCGAAGCCTCCCCCCACGCTCCCCCAGAACCCCACCACCGGCGCCTGGTGCACCTGGACCTGCGGCGTCTCGAAGCGGAAGGTGTCCCGGAGAATGGGTGAAAATAGACCCATCTGGGCTTCGACCAGCCCTCCGGTGGGTGGGGCCCAGGTCAGGCGACCTCCGGCCCTGGGAGCCACCCAGGGGCGCTGCTCGGCGCGGGGTTCCTCGACGGACAGGCCGCGGGCTTCGAGGCGGCCTGCCTGGAGGGTGGCGCAGGCGGCCAGTTCGAGTTCGCTGGTCCGGGTGACCCGTCGACAGAAGGAGGCATCGAGCAGCGCCGCGAGGAACTCGGCGCGGAAAGGCCCCGCGGAGGTGGCTCCGTGGGGCCAGTAGCCGCCCCCCAGGCGCGCGCTCCAGGGGCCCCAGGCACGCTGGAGCCACAGGCCAAGACCCGGGCTGAGACGAGGCCCCAGTCCGTTCATGACCGCGACCTCGGCGCCGGTCGTCCAGCGAGCAGAGGGGGCGGGGCGAGGGGCAAGGGGAGGCGGAGAGGGCAGGGGAGGCGGACGGGGAGGGGGCAAGGCCGCGGGAGAGGAGGCCGCGGGAGCAGGGGAGGCGAGCGGGAGGAGCGCCAGGGCCGCCACCAGCACCAGGGAGCGAACCACCTCCTCGCAGGAGGCCCCGAGCAGCTCGCGCCTCGTGGGCTCCCCTTCCAGGAGCCGCAGCTCGAGGACACCCAGAACCCTGTGCTCCTGGGGGGTCACCTCGATGCGCAGCGAGGTGGCTCGCTCCCCGGTCACCGGGGCGCGAAACCGGAGGTCCCGCTCTCGCAGGGCCTGCTCCAGCTCCTCCGGGGTCGGGCACCCGGCCAGCGTGGGGGCCCGCAGCTCGAGGGGAAAGGGCGTGGGCTGCGCGAGGGCGCCGCCGCTCCAGCACAGCGTGGCGAGGCCCAGCACCGCGGATCTCATCTTTTTATGGGCTCCAGGGTGGGCGGAGTACGTTGAAAAGCGATGGGCTCCGGGCGCATGGGATGGTGGTGGTGGCTTGGGTTGCTGGCCCTGGGTTGCTCGAGAAAAAGCGAGCCGCCCGGGCGTCTGGAGGCTGCCTCCGCGCAGGTCGCCCCGGCCCCGAGTCTGGCTGGTCGTACCACAGAGCTCTTTGCCTGGGGAGGGATCCCCCCGGCGCTCGCCCCCCAGCCCGCCTCCCCCAACCTCGCGGCTCCGCTGCTGGCGGCGCTCTTCCCCCGGTCCTTGCCCTCGGTGGATCGGTGCCCGGATCAGGTCGCCTCCGCCGCGCAGGCCCGGGCCGAGGGGTGGCTGGTCCCTCGCGTCGCGCACCAGGCTTCGGGGGCCTTCTCCGGGCCGGGCCTCCGGGAGCAGCTCGTGGACGTGCGGGTCGGCGAGTGCGGCGCGACACATGCGGAAGGCTGGGGATCACGGCGCCTGGTGCTCTGGGCAGACGGTCGGGTACGCCTCGACGTCGAGGCCCCGGGGCGCCTCGCTGGCGTCGTGGATCTGGAGGGCGACGGGGTCTTCGAGATCCTTCTCGAGAACGGCGGGACCGCCCAGGGGCTCACCACCTCTCGCCTCAAGGTCGCCCGGATCGAGGGGCAGGGGGTGAAGATCCTCGCGGATCTTGGCGTCGTCTACGAGGGAAATTGCGGGGCTCGGACCCCTGAAGACGAGGAGGTCTCGCTGGTCAAGGCGATCGCTCGCCCCGGTCTCCCCCTCGACTTCGAGCTGCAAAAAGATCGGCGACCCTGCCGCTGAGCGCGGGGCGCTCACCTCGACCCAAGGCGCGCCTTCAGCCGATCCGCGGCGCCTTCCTGCCCGGCAGGCGCAGGGAGCTTTCGCAGCGTCTGCACCGCCGCCGCGAAGCGGGCGCCGAAGCGCTCGCACACGTTGCAGCCAGCCACGTGGGCCTCGACCCCGGCGCGGGCCTCCGGGGCCAGCTCGCCGTCGAGGTAATCGGACAGAAGCTCGAGCACCGCGCTGCACCGCAGCCCCGCGACCTCACGCTCTTCCATGGGGATCCTCCGTGGTGTCTCCTCGCAGGGCCGCGACCAGCCGGAGCCTCGCGCGGTGCAGCCGGCTCTTCATCGCGGCCAGCGGCAAGCCCAGGGCAGCGGCGGTCTCCTCGCCGGACAGCCCCTCGATGTCGCGCAGCAGCAGCACCTCCCGGTCTGGCGGCGAGAGAAGGCCCAGGGCCCTCTCCATCTGCTGCTGTTGCTCTCGCTCGTCCATGGTGTCCTCGGGAGAACCTGCGCCCCAGCCCGCGGAGACCCCGAGGGACTCGAGGGATTCAGGCTCGGTGGGCGTGTCGTGGCGCCTCCGGAGCTGCGCCAGCGCCTCTCGACGGGCGATCGTGAGCAACCAGCCCTTGAGAGACCCCTCCGCCCGGAACGAGGATGCTCCTCGCAGCGCGCTGAGGAAGGTCTCTTGCTGGATGTCTTCCGCGAGCGCTGCGTCGCCTGCGAGCCGCAGCGCGAAGGCGTACACGGCCCCCTGGTAGCTCTCCAGGAGCTCCCGGGTCGCCGCCGGTTCCCCGGCGACCACCCGCGCGATCAGGCGCTGCTCTTCTTCACGGGACACGTGCTGAAGCCAAAAATTGTATAGAGCGGGCAGCTACCGATCAACCCGGTCAGCAGCGGGATGGCCCCCAGGTAACCCCAGGGGGTCTTCGGGCCCACGAAGGCGATGGCAAGGAGCGAGAGGCCAAGGAGCACGCGGAGGCCGCGCTCGGCGGGGTGTTCGTTCTGGGGCAGGAGAGAGAGGGCCATGAGGGTTGGTTCCTTTGACCCCCAGAGGGCCCCTGCGACCCCGAGGATTCAGGGGGAGCGTTCTTTGTTTGAACAAAAAAGGAAACCCCCGGCGCACAGCGCCAGGGGTACAGGGCAGGGGCCGGAGCGGCTCAGGCCTGCTTCTCGGTGGACTTCCCCTTGTAGTAGCCGCAGGAGGCGCAGACCCGGTGAGGGATCGTCGGCTCGTTGCAGTTGGGGCAAGGGATGATGTTGGGGGCCACCACCTTGTCGTGGTTGGCGCGGCGCATGTCACGCTTGGAACGGGTTGTTCTACGCTTCGGAACGGCCACGGCAGTTGCTCCGTGTAGGGGGTAAGTTGCCCTGCTTCTTGAATTTGAGAAGAGGTGCGAGCCTGGGATCGATCTCGACCACCGGACTCTCCGCTGCGGGGGGCGGGGCTATACCGCGGCAGTCATCGTTGCACAAGGGGAAAGGTGGCACCTCGAGCAACAGGGCCTCCCGAACGAACGGATCGAGGCTCACCTCGTCCCCGTCGTACACGTCCATCTCGGCCTCGGTGCTGTTGAACTCGGGCTCCTTGCCCTTTCCGCCGCGGCGCCCCCGGGCAAAATCTCCGCGCGGGTCGGTGGCCGGCACCAGCAACAGCGACAGCTCTCCCCGGAGGTTCAACGGTACCGGAGTCAAGCAACGGGCGCAGGGCGTCACGACCCCGGCCTCCACGTGGCCGTGCACGATCAGATCGGTGCCCGAGCGCGAGTACCGGACCTCCACGCGCCCCTCCTCGGGGCCAGGGGTCAGGTCACAGCCTTCCAGCGCCCCGCGCAACCCGGCCCCCGTGATCGGCTCGTCGAGCTTCTTCCCGGCGGCATCGAGATCCTGCAAATCAAGAAGATATCTGGCACCCATCGGCAAATGTCCTGGCAAGGGGCTGACCCTCTACCACACCCCAATTCTCCCGCCAGTACGTTTCTCCTCCCTCCCGGGGAAGACTCCTCCTTGTCTTCACGTATCAGCCTCGATCCGCGTGCCTACCGCGGACAAATTCTGTCCCCCCCATGATCTTGCGCTTCCCCCGCCAATCCCCTTACTTACCGCGCTCCGGGCAGGCCCCGGTAAAGCGCTCTGACATCGCTGTCACACCCTGAGACCCCCGACGACTTCCACAAAAGAGAGGTTGACGGGCCCCCCTTGCTGAGAACGATAAGATCCATGAAGCAAACGCTCCGTTCCTCTCTTCTTGCTGGCTTGTTCGCTGCTTCCGCTTCCCTCGCGGGCTGCGCTTCCGAGCCTGACACCGTGATCATCAACAACGGCGCCGGCGGCAGCACCGCAGGCGTGGGTGGCTCCGCTTCCGGCAACGGTGGTACCGCGGGCACGGCGGGCACCGGCGGCACCGCAGGCACCGCGGGCACCGCGGGCACCGCGGGCACCGCGGGCACCGCGGGTGCTGGTGGCAGCGATCCCGCAGGCGCAGGTGGTGATGCGGGTGCAGGCGGGAGCGATCCTGCCGGCGCGGGTGGCAGCGATCCCGCCGGTGCAGGTGGCGATTCGGGTGCTGGTGGCAGCGATCCTGCCGGCGCGGGTGGCGCGGCAGGCTCCGGTGGCGACTCCTGCGAGGCTTACTGCCAGAAAGAGTCGGCCTGTGAAGGGTTCAACGCGGATGCTTGCGCCAACCTCTGCGGGCTGCTCCCCGAGGCGTGTCGCACCTGCAAGACCAACCTCCCCGACATCTGTGATCTGAGCGATACCTCCTGTGATGCGGCCTGCATCGGCGGCGGTGGCGCGGGTGGTAACGGCGGTGCCGGCGCGGGTGGCAGCGATCCTGCCGGTGCGGGTGGCAGCGATCCGGCGGGCGCTGGTGGTTCCGATCCTGCGGGCGCGGGCGGCTCCGATCCTGCGGGCGCGGGCGGCGCGGCTGCTGGTTCCGGTGGCTCGGCGGGCTCCGGTGGTGCGGTGGCTCGGCGGGCTCCGGTGGCTCGGCGGGCTCCGGTGGCTCGGCGGGCTCCGGTGGCTCGGCGGGCTCCGGTGGCTCTGGCAGCCTGACCTGTGTGGAGGCCTACGACGACTCCGATTGCGGTCTGTGCGGCGAGAAGAACTGCTGCAAGGAGATGGACACCTGCCTCGCCGACGCGAACTGCCTCGCCTGCTTGCAGGGGGACGAGTCCAAGTGCAGCGGCAACGCGCTCGCCGGGCTCAACACCTGCCTCGACACCAAGTGCAAGAACGAGTGCGTGGGGGCCTGCAACGACGGTGGCACGAACTACTCCGGCGCGGACGCCTGCGACAAGTGCCAGACCGCCGAGTTCACCGCCAATGGTTGCTGCGCCAACGAGGCCGCAGCCTGTGGCAACAACTCCGAGTGCCTTGACCTCAACACCTGCGTGAACCAGTGCACCGCGGGGGACCAGGGCTGCATCGATGCCTGCGTCGCCAAGCACCCCAACGGCGTGGATGACCTCAACGGTATCGTGGCCTGCACCTTCGGCGACGGAGCGACGACCCCCGGCGCCTGCGGTACCGTGTGCGCCAACCCCAACTCGACCTCCTGCAACGACGGCGGCACCGACTACGGCGCTGCCAACGAGGCGAACTGCACCAAGTGCCAGGAGACCGAGACTGCAGCCTCTGGCTGCTGCGAGGGGGTCGCCAACGCCTGTGCAGATAACGCAGCCTGCGTTGCCCTCTTCAACTGCGTCAACAACTGCACCACCAACGCCTGCGTCCAGGCCTGCGGGAACTCGAACCCGAACGGTGTCAACGACTTCAACAACTTCGCTGGTTGCCTCTTCGGGCCGTCGGAAGGCCAGGTCGGCTCCTGCGGCACCGTCTGCGACTTCTGAGAGTGTTTCTGCTGACCTGAGGGGGGCTCCAGGCAGCGTAGGCACACGCGCTTCTCCAGGCACCCTGGCGCCTCGGCGCCGGGCCCGGTCCCCTTTTGTTCGTGCCCTCGCAGGTGGCCTGGATCCACCAGGCGAAATCCCGCAGGCGATTTTGAAAAACAGAGATTGACGACCCTCCCTGACCAAGGACGATAGACCCATGAAGCAAACGCTCCGTTCCTCTCTTCTTGCTGGCTTGTTCGCTGCTTCCGCCTCCCTCGTGGGCTGCGGTGATTCGGGTGGTTCTGACGGCCTCAGCGCCGGTGCAGGTGGGATCGCTGGCGTCGGCGGGATCGCCGGCATCGGTGGCACTGCAGGCTCTGGTGGCGCCAAGGCCGGCAACGGCGGCACCGCCGGCACCGCGGGTTCTGGTGGTGTCTCGGCGGGTTCCGGTGGCACCTCGGCGGGTGCAGGTGGCAGCGATCCCGCAGGCGCTGGCGGTTCTGATCCTGCCGGTGCGGGTGGTTCCGATCCTGCTGGCGCGGGCGGTTCTGATCCTGCGGGCGCAGGCGGTTCTGATCCTGCCGGCGCGGGCGGCTCCGATCCTGCCGGTGCAGGCGGTTCCGATCCTGCTGGCGCAGGTGGCAGCGATCCTGCCGGTGCGGGTGGTTCCGATCCGGCGGGTGCAGGCGGGAGCGATCCTGCCGGCGCGGGCGGCTCCGATCCTGCGGGCGCGGGCGGTGCTGAGCCCTTCGGTGGCTCCGGTGGTTCGGGCGGCGCGGCTGCCGGTTCTGGTGGCTCCGGTGGTGCAGCGGCGGGTTCTGGCGGTGCCGGCAACGCCTGCACGGGCCTGCTGAACCCCGGCGAATGTTCCACCTGTGTCGAGGCGAAGTGCTGCGACACCCTCGACGCTTGCATCAAAAATACGACCTGCGAAGCGTGTCTCGGCGGCTCCGAAGACCCGGCTTGCAACAACAACGCGCAGCTCCTCGCCCTCGATCAGTGCCTCACGACCCAGTGCGACAGCGAGTGCACCCCCAAGTCGACCTGCAACCCGATCACCAACGAGGGCTGCAACTCCGCCCAAGGGGAGGCCTGCGACCTCAACTCCAACGGCCTGTTCTCCTGCTTCCCTCCGCCGAACAACGTGGCGCTCTGCGGGGCCTGCAGCAACGCGGCGGCTGGGCCGTTCTGCCAGGCAGGCCTCCACTGCGTGGTCGACAGGTGCTCTCCGGTCTGCAAGGTCGACGCTGACTGCCAGGGCAAGGGTGTCTGCGACACCGAGCTTGCCGTGGACGGTTTCGGGTTCTGCGTCCAGGCCAAGGGCCAGGGCGAGAACGCGGTCTCCGGCTGCGGCGGGTCCGGTGGTGCGGGCGGTGCGGGCGGCGCGGGCGGTGGCGCCGGCTCCGGCGGCGCTGCGCCAATCGAGGTGCAGTGCACGGGCGTCCCTGCCAATGCGCCCTCCAGTGGTTCGTGCATCATGGTCAACCCCAACGGGGCCAACAAGTGCAACCCGGTGACCAACGCTGGCTGCAACGCCAACCAGGCCTGCGACTTCAACGAAGCCGGGAATGGCTTCGAGTGCTACGGAGCAACCGCCCCCGATAACAAGACCTGCGGTCAGGCTTGTGGGCAGGAGGTCGGCTTCTGTGCAGGGAAAAACGTCTGTGCCTTTGGTGAGTGCGCTCGCTTCTGCTGCACCAACGCTGACTGCGGCCCCAGCGGTACCTGCGACGCGAGCGTCATCGATAACGGCACGACGCTCGGCATCTGCGTGGCGAAGTTAGCCTCTCCCGGTTGAACACGAGCCCTTCAAGGCCCCGCACGGGGCCTTTGGCCTTCCATGGGCCCGGTGGTCCCCGTTGACGGGTTCCCCGGATGCAGGTGACATGAGAGGCCATGACGTCGTTGCGCGTGGTCTCGTTGCTTGGGGCCCTCTGGTTGCTTGCCGCCTGTGGCGGAGAAGATGGGGCCCCCGCGGCCGAAGGGGAAGGCGGGGCCCCCGGGGTCGCTGGCAAGGGCGGGTCCTCCGGAGGGGGCGGAACCTCCGGACAGGGGGGCGCCGGCAACGGCGGTACAGGGGCAGGCAAGGCGGGCGACGGTGGTGCGGGCGGATCCGCCTCGGGAACCGGCGGCGCAGGGCCGGCGGGGGCGGGGGGCAGCGAGGCGGGGGCCGGTGGTGGGTCCGGAAGTTCCGGACAGTCCGGGGCCGCGGGGGCGGGGCCGGTTGATCCGGCGAAGCTCTACGAGCAGCTCGCCCAGGCGCGGCAGTTGTGCAAATTTGGGCCTGGCCAGAGGACCACCGAGACGATCGGCAAGGAAGTGCCCCACGGCGATGCCTTGCCCTTCGAGCACGTCGTGGTGCTGATGATGGAGAACCGGAGCTTCGACCACTACTTCTCGAAGCTGCCCGAGTACGGCGTGACGGACGTGGATGTCGCCGATGAGAGTCACTTCAACTACGACCCGTCGACCCAGCCGCCCTCCAAGGTCAATTTTTACCACGAACCTCGCTACTGCATCAAGGACGTGAACCACGAGTGGTCCGGGGTTCATCTCCAGTACAGCGGCGGCACGATGGAGGGGTTCGTGGCCACCAACAACCCGGGCGGGGGTCGGGCCATGGGGTACTACGACCAGACCGACCTGCCGTACTACTACTGGCTGTCCAAGACCTTCTCGATCAGCGATCGCAACTTCTGCTCGCTGCTCGGCCCCACCTGGCCCAACCGCTTCTACTTCTACGGCGCCACCTCCTGGGGCAACACCAAGACCGGCGACCTTGGCGATCTGCTCCCGGGCTCGATGCCATCGAAGGGGAAGAAGATCACCGAGCAGCTCGAGGAGGCCAACCGCAGCTGGAAGATCTACCGCGATGGCCTCGTCTCGTTCGCCGTCGTCTTCGAGCAGAGCCCGAAATATTTTGGCAGCTCGATGACCAAGTTCGAGGAGGACGTGGACAACAACACCCTGCCCAACCTCGCCATCCTCGACCCGAGCTTCACCGGCTCAGGCCAGAACGACGAGCATCCGCCGGCCAACATCCAGAAGGGCGAGCAGCTTGCCTACCGGGTCATCAACAAGCTGATGAGCAACCCCGAGGTCTGGAAGAAGACCGTCTTCTTCCTGATGTACGACGAGCACGGGGGGTTCTACGACCACGTGCCGCCCCCCGAGGCCTGCGAGCCTGACAACGAGGTCCCCTCCGATTTCAAGTTCGATCGGCTCGGCGTTCGCACGCCCCTCATCGTGGTCTCCCCCTTCGTCAAGAAGGGCTACGTGAGCCATTACGTCACCGATCACACCAGCGTCACGCGCTTCATCCAGAATCGCTTTGACCTGCCCTCCCTCACCCGCCGCGACGCCAACGCCTGGCCGCTCCTCGATTTCTTCGACTTCGAGAACCCCCCCTTCCTCACCCCTCCGACCGGCGCCCCCGAGGCCACCCTCGACCCCGCCGCCGAGGAGTGGTGCAAGAACAATCCGCCCGGCACCGGCCTCCCCTGAGCGCTCACCTCGCCCGCCAGCGGCGGCGCGTCAGAAGTGGAAGTCGACGGTGTAATCCACGCAGATGTTCCCCTCGGTGGTCACCCGGATGAACATGTCCGCCGAGTCGTCGTCGGTCGCGCTCCCTGCGCAGTCGTGGTTCGACTTCACCTCGCCCGCGTTCACGATGCAGCAGCCCTTCATCCCCAACTCGTTCTCCTCGTAGAACGAGCCTGTGGTGGTGCACTCGTGCTCCTTGGTCTCGGTGTCGCAGGCCGTGAAGATGCACAGCTTCAGGCCCCCCGCGTCGATCTTCGCCGCAGGGTCGGTGACCGAGAAGGTCGTGTCCTTGCCCCGGTACCGGTAATAGTCCACGTCGCCCGGGCCCACCGTCCCCTTGAGCGAGGGCTTGTCGCCGCCGTACCCCTTGCTCCCGTCCCCGTCGCTCCCCGAGATCTCGCAGGGCGCCGGCTGGCAAGCCGAGGTCGCCAGCGCCGTCGAGTTGTTGGGCTCGGTGTTCGCACCCTGATCCTCGCACACGGGGCCGCCGCCGCTCCCGCCCCCGCTGCTCCCTCCGCTGCCGCTGCTGCCCCCTCCGCCCGTCCCGGCGGTGCCTCCCGCCCCGGCGGTGCCTCCCGCCCCGGCTCCGCCCGCCCCCGCCCCCGTGCCGCCCGACCCCGCCGGATCGCTCCCACCCGCGCCCGCCGCTGCTCCGCCGGTCCCACCGTCCCCTCCGTTCCCCGCGCCTCCGGACCCTCCGGACCCTCCGGACCCGCCCGTGCCGCTGGACCCGCCCGTGCCGCTGGACCCACCAGAACCTGCGTCGCTGCCGCCGGAACCTGCGTCGCTGCCGCCGGAGCCCGCGTCGCTGCCGCCGCTGCCGCCCTCCGCGTCGGTGAAGCCGGGCTCGGCCCCCTCATCCCCGGCGCCGCTCGCGCAGGACGCCAGCACCAGGGAACCCACCAGCCAAAGAATCGAAGCGCCTGACCTCATGGGTCCACCATACCACCGCTCCTCGCATGCCGAGGAGGTCTGGCCTCGCCTCGGTGCCCCGACCTCGCGGCCGCCGTGCTGGATCCATGATCCATCATGAACAGATGCATGCACGTTGATTCCTGTCTTTGTCGTTGTTGATTTTCATTTTCATTTCCATGGGCGCCGGGTAGACCAGGGGGTGTGAGCGGCAGGGAGCAACGACGACGGAGCAGGAGCGCGAGGGCGCTGGCGGCGGCGTTGTTGCTGTGCGGGGCGGCGAGGGGGGGAGAGGAAGTGGTGGTGAGCGGGACCCGGACGGCGGAGGCATCGCAGCGAGCGGTGGTGCGGGTGGAGGTGGTGGGGAAGGACGAGATCGAGCGTCGCGGGGCGCTGACGGTGGCGGACGCGC
>JALOQB010000409.1 GCA_025453595.1 Polyangiaceae bacterium | reverse complement strand
CCGCGCCCACGGCATCACCCCCAGGACCGTCGAACCAAGCAGGGCTGTCCGCAACACACGACCGATTTGCATCTTCTTCGTCATCCAACGTGCTCCTTCGGCCTTCGTGGCCGACTCGGCTGCACCGCAGAAGGCGCCGGTGGCCTGCGACGGTAGGCAGTAGGCCCTCTACCTGTCAATCTCCTTCCCCCTCATAGCAAACCCCATGCCCCCTCTGGAATCTCGTTCTCGACCGGAGCAGGGCACGCAGGAGATGTCAACGTTGTTGCCAATTGCCAACAAGGTTGGCAGATCCGGGCATTTCCTGTCCCGGGGGTGGGCCCGCGGTGCGCTACAAGGGGGGGCATGGGACGAGTGCAGAGGCTGCCGGAGGAGCTGGCCAACCAGATCGCAGCGGGGGAGGTCGTGGAGCGCCCCGCCAGCGTCATCAAGGAGCTGATCGAGAACTCGCTGGATGCCGAGGCGAACCGGATCCAGGTCGATGTGGAGGGGGGTGGGCTCGATCTGCTGCGGATCACCGACGACGGCATCGGCATGTCCGAGGAGGACGCGCTGCTGGCCATCGAGCGCCACGCCACCAGCAAGATCAATCGCTTCGATGACCTGCTGAGCCTGCACACCTTCGGGTTCCGGGGGGAGGCGCTGCCGAGCATCGCCAGCGTGAGCCGGTTCCTGCTGCGGACCCGCCCCCGGGACGCGGAGGAGGGGGTGGAGATCCGGGTGGATGGGGGGGCACCGCCGCAGATCAAGCCCTGCGGCGCGCCGCCGGGGACCACCATCGAGATCCGCGAGCTTTTTTACAACGTGCCGGCGCGCCGCAAGTTCCTCAAGGGGGCGTCCACGGAGCTGGCGCACATCACCGAGGTGATCGAGGGGGTGGCGCTGGCCTTCCCGCAGCTCACGCTCACGCTGCGCCACAACAACAAGACGCTGCGCGAGTGGCTGCGCCGCAACAACCGCGCGGACCGGGCCCGGGAGACCTTCGAGAACGAGGAGCTGGCGGAGATCGCCGGGGCCCGGGGCGACCTGCGTGTGCTCGCGGTGCTGGGGCGCCCGGAGCGGGCCCGGTCCAGCACCGCGTCCCTGAAGATCTTCGTCAACGGGCGCCAGATCCGGGATCGGCTCCTGCTCCGGGCGGTGGCCCAGGCCTACGGCTCGGTGCTGGAGCCGGGGCGCTACCCGCTGGGGGCGCTGTTCCTCGAGATCGACCCGGAGCAGGTGGACGTGAACGTGCACCCGCAAAAATCCGAGGTGCGCTTCGCCGACGGGCGCGAGGTGGTGGACACGGTGCAGAAGATCCTGGGGGCCGAGCTGGCGCGGGCCTTCGGCGCCCCGGCGCCGGCGCAGCCTTACCGGAGCCCTCCGGCGGCGAGCGCCCCCCCCTGGAGCCTCAGCCCGACCCCCCCGCCGGTGAGCCCGGGGGGCCCTGCGCGTCCTCCGGTGTTCCCGCCGGGGCTGCCCCTCGATCCCCCCGCCGCGCCCCTGCCGTTCTCGCCTCCGGCAGGCGGGCCCCCGCCCGGCGCGGCCCCCGCGCCCCTGGAGGCTGCGGCCCTGGACGCGGACCTGGTCGCCCTGGCCCTGGCCTCCTCGAACACCACAACGCCCCTGGTCTCCGCGGCGCCGCTGCCCCCTGGCGCACCGACGCCAGCGCCGCCCCCGGTCCTGCCGACGCCGGCAGGGCCGCCCCCGGGGTCCGATGCACGCGAGGCCTTTGGAGGGCTGCGCTTTCTGGTCCAGGTGCGGCAGATGTTCCTGCTCTGCGAGGGCAGGGAGGGGCTCTACGTCCTCGACCAGCATGCCGCCGCCGAGCGCGTCACGTTTCACCGCCTCAAGCGCGCCTTCGCCTCCCGCAGCGTGGCGATCCAGCCCCTGCTCTTCCCGGTCATGGTCGACGTGCAGGCCGAGGAGGCCGCCCTGGTCGAGGAGCAGCACGAGACCCTCCTCGCGGCGGGCATGGATGTGCGCTCCGTGGGCGCTCGCTCCGTCGCCATCCACGGCGTCCCCCAGATCCTCAAGAACGCCGGGCCCGAGCGCCTGCTCCGGGATCTCCTCGCGGAGGCCAGCCGCGGGGGCCACGCGGCCTTCAGCGAGGCCATCGACCTGTCCCTCGCCACCATGGCCTGCCACGGCTCGGTGCGCGCCGGTGACAAGATGACCGCCGAGGAGGTCACCGCCCTCCTCTCGGCCCTCGACACCGTCGACTTCGCTGGCCACTGCCCCCACGGCCGCCCCGTCGTCACCGTGATGCGCTGGGGCGAGCTCGAGCGCAAGGTCGGGCGCAAGTAACCCTCACGGCACGAACACGTGGAGGGTGCCCCCGTGGGGCTCGTAGGGGGACTCATCCAAACGCACCGGCTGGTGCGGGCCTGTCTCCCCGTTGTTCACCCCCACCACCAGCACCCCCGCCGCGCCGTCCAGCTCCTCCACGATCGCGTCGGCCTCGTAGACCCCCTGCCTGTGTGGAAGTACCATACGTGAGAGCTCCTCGCCCTGGGGGGAGACGCGGACCAGGGCCCAGCGCATGGTGACGGGGTGCTCCCAGCTCGCGTGGAAGCCGAGGCGAGGGTGGGGAGGGGCGCGCTGCAGATCGACCCAGGTGTAGACCATGCCCGTGGGGTCGAGGGGGGTGAAGGCGAGGCGGCGGGGCAGGGAGGCGAAGGGCCAGGACTGCTCGACGCGCATGCGGCCTGCGGCCCCGATCCAGGAGGCCTCGGCGAAGTGCTGGCCGTCGTCTCGCTCCCCGAGGAAGGCGCGGGCCACGGCCAGCTCGAGGAGCAGCGCGTCCACGGTGGTCTTGCGGGCCAGGGCGAGCTTGCGCAGGACGCCGAGGAGATCGGGTTCGTTGCGGAACCTCGGGTAATCGAGGGGCGTCGATTGTTGACCGTTGTGCCAGAGGCCGGTGAGCAAGGTGCCCGGGGCGTCGTTGCCCAGGGTGGCGTCGAGCCACCACCAGAGCAGCGGCGAGCCCCTCGGATCGTCCGGTGGACCCGGTGGCATCAGGGGCCTGGAAGGCCGCGCCTGGCTGTCATCCAGGGCCGCCAGCACCTCCCCGCCGCAGTTGGTCCCGAGCCAGGCCAGGTAGGCTGCAGAGGAGGCGAACGAGGCCCCCGCCTCGCCGCCGTCGAGGGACGCCAGGTGGGCCACCGCCAGGGCCCGGTGCACGGCGGTGGATCGGGCGCAGCCGCTCAGCGCGCGATCCAGGAGGGCGTAGACCGGGGCCTGATCCCTCGGGGAGCGCAGGGGGACCTCGAAGCCCACGCGCCAGGCGGCCCCGGGGGAAGGCTGCAGGTAAAGATCGACCGCGCCGCTGCCCCCTCCGCTGTCCGGCGTGGGCCTGGGCAGGCGCGCCTGGTGCCGCAAAAATCGACAGGCCCCCTCGGCTTCTTCCAGGACGCTCAGGGCCAGGGCGCCGTCCTGCGCGGCCCCGTGGACGCAGACCGGCTCGCGGAACGAACAGAGCCGCAAGGCCCCGTCCGGAGGCCTGGGGGGGCCCTCCCCGAAGAGACGCCCGTGGGGCCAGGGGTCCCAGGGCGGGGCCCCGACCGAGGGGGGTGCGGCCCCGGAGACCGGCGCGGATCCCGGCGTTCCCTGAGCCCGGAGCGCCCCGGAGAGCGACAGGATCGACAAAAGCAGGGCGAAGGTGGGCAGGGGGCGCATCGGTTCGGAGGTGGACAACAGACGGGACAGGCTCGTTCTCGTCCGGTTAGACTGCCGCAGGCTAGTCACTCTTTTGACTTTGCCGCAGCCGCAACCGTACAACCGCCAGCAGCGCCCCCAACCTCCTCCCGGAAGACCATGTCGCCCTCCTCCTTCGACCCGACCAAAGCCGTCACGTTCGATCTCACCCGGGGCCTCGTTCGCCTCGATGATGACTCGGCTCGCATCCTGGTCCCGGCCAGCGCGCTCCTCTCCCTGGTCAAGGCCGCCGGCCCGCAGGCTGCCACCGCCTTCGCCCAGGCCCTCGGCCAGCCCCTCGGCGCCCGCGTCGCCGCACGCCTCGCTGGCGCCGATTCCCTCCGCGCCGCGGCCCCCGAGACCGTCATCGACCACCTCGGCGGCGAGATGGCGCTGGTGGGCCTTGGCTCCCTGGCCCTGGAGCGCTGGGGGCGTGCGCTCCTCCTCGTGGTCGATCGCTCCCCCCTCGCCCAGGACGACTTCAGCCTCCTCGGGGCCGTTCTCGAAGGGGCCCTCCAGGGCGCTACCGGTCGCCCGGTCCACTGCGTCCTGCTCAACGGCGGCGCCCAGTGCCGCTTCCTCGTCACCAGCGAGGCCGCCGCGATCAAGGCCCGCGAGTGGCTCCAGGGCGGCGTCTCCTGGGGTGAGGTGCTGGCCCGTCTCCACACCCCGGCCGGAGGTGCGTCTTGACCCGTAACGCCCAGGAAAAGGTCACCATCCTCGAGCGTCTCCTCGCACGTGTCTCGCGCAACGCTTCCTCCCCCCGTCCCCGGGGCGTCCCTGCTCCTGCGCTGCGCCCCGAGCCTCCCCAGGCCCCCGAAGCGCTCGCCGCGGCGGCCCCGGTCCTCACCCCGGAGCTCCTCCCCCTTGTCGAGCCAGTCCCCACGCCTCCCCCTCCCGTTGTAGAGGCGATCAAGGTCGAGGAGCCCAAGGTCGAGGCCGTTGTCGCGGCCAAGCCCACCGAAGAGCCCAAGGTCGAGGCCGTCGTCGAGGCTAAGCCCGAGGAACCGAAGGCGGAGGAGCCCAAGGCTGCGGTGGTCGTCGAGGAACCCAAGGTCGAGGCCGTTGTCGCGGAGACCAGGCCCGAGGAACCGAAGGCCGAAGAGCCCAAGGTCGAGGCCGTTGTCGCGGAGACCAAGCCCGTCGAGGAACCGAAGGCAGAAGAACCGAAGGTCGAGGCCGTCGTCGAGACCAAGGCCGAGGAGCCGAAGGTCGAAGCGGTTGTCGAGACCAAACCCGAGGAACCGAAGGTCGAGGCCGCCGTCGAGACCAAGGCCGAGGAGCCCAAGGTTGAGGCTCCAACGGTTGATGCTCCGAAGGTTGAGGTTCCAACAGTCCAGGAAGAAAAGGCCCAGGAGCTCCAGGCTGGACCTGCACCGACCCAGGCGGAAGGGTCGTCCGTCGACGTGCCGGTGGTGGCCGAGGTTGCCCCGGTGGTCGAGGAAAAGCCTGCTGCGCCCCCCGCCGAGGTGAAGGTCGACGCTCCTGCCCAGGAAGCCAAGGCCCCCTTCGATCCCGAGATCACCCTCACCGGCGACGAGGCACGGCTCCCCTCGGATTCCCTCGTCGATGCCACCGAGGAGTTCTCTCTCCCCACCGCCAGCGCCGTGGCTGCTGCCTCGGTCGCCGCCGCCGCCGCCCTCTCGGTTGCGGTCCAGGCTGCGCGCTCCTCCGAGACCCAACCTCCTGCCATCGAGGCCAGGCCCGAGGAGCCCAAGGTCGAGGCCGTCGCAGAGATCAAGCCCGAGGAACCGAAGGCCGAAGAACCGAAGGTCGAAGTCATCGAGGCCAAGCCCGCCGAGGAACCGAAGGCCGAAGAGCCCAAGGTCGAGGCCGTCGTCGCGGAGACCAAGCCCGTCGAGGAGCCCAAGGTCGAGGCCGTCGTCGAGGAGACCAAGCCCGTCGAGGAGCTCAAGGTCGAGGAGCCCAAGGTCGAGGCCGTCGCGGAGATCAAGCCTGCGGAGGAGCCGTAGGTCGAGGCGGCGACCGAGGTGAAGCCTGAAGAGCCCAAGGTCGAGGCTGTCGTCGAGACCAAGCCCGTCGAAGAGCCCAAGCCCGAGGTTGTCGCGGAGACCAAGGCCGAGGAG
>JALOQB010000408.1 GCA_025453595.1 Polyangiaceae bacterium | reverse complement strand
CATGCAAGCAGGGAGAGTTCCCGTGTCCGACGGGGCAGGTGTGCGAGGAAGGGTACTGCATCACGCCGGGAGGCGTGGGTGGGTCATCCGGAAGTTCCGGACAGGGAGGCGGGTCGGGAACGAGCGGAGAAGGCGGGAGCAACGCCGGCGGGAGCAACGCTGGTGGAAGCAATGCCGGTGGGAGCAACGCTGGTGGAAGCAACGCCAGTGGGAGCAACGCTGGTGGAAGCAACGCCGGTGGAAGCAACACCGGTGGGAGCAACGCCGGCGGGAGCAATGCTGGCGGGACGAGCACCGGTGGGACGAGCGCCGGTGGGGCGAGCGCGGGGAGCGCGACGGCGCCCGGGACGGGAGCGGGGAATGCGTCGGAGGAAGGCGGCTGCGGCTGCCAGGTCCCGGGGTCTTCGCGGTCCTCCGCGGGGGCCGCGCTGGCGTTGCTGCTGGGGGTGGCAGCGGGGTTGCGCCGGCGACGGCGTTGAACGGCGCCGGGCTCAGACAGGGTGACGAAGGCCTCGTCCCGCAGATTCCCCCTGGTCTTGTGGTCAGCGCGGCAGAAAGGCCTGACCCTTGAGCTGATAGGCATCGCGCGAGGGGCGCTTGGCCAGCTCCTGGCTGTTGCTCGGATCGAGCTCCTGCTCGATGCCCTCGACGACGAGGCCATCGTCGAGGTACTGGACCTTGCGCTGCTGGTGGCGGGTTCGCTGCGGGTCGGTGCGATCGATCTGTTGCAGGGTGAAGCGCAGCAGCTCGGGGAGGCCCGGAGCAGGGCGCAGCAGCACCTGCTCGACGGTGCTGCGCAGGGGCTCCTGGCGGTTGTGGGTCAGCACCAGCACCGGGACGCCCTGGAACATGCGCAGCTCGATGCCGCGGAACTCGGGGAGATCCTTCCAGTGGGCCTCCCCTCCCTGGATCAGGCCAAGCTGGCAGGGGGGGCCGATGCAGGGGGGGTAGGCGATCGTGAGGGTGGGCGACACCGAGATACGGCGCAGCACGTCGGGGCATTGCATGCCGGTCATGCGGATGGGTCGCGGCAGGGAGGCGCAGATCCAGGAGGAGGCGGGGACCTGGGCGCCGACGTGAAAGTCTCCGGCGAAGTGAAACTCGATGCCGTCGGTGGGGGCGCGCTTCAGCAGCAGGAGCACATCCTGTCGCTCTGCGGGCTGCCCCTCGAAGGTGCCGGACCACTGGAACGGCCCCATGTTCTGCTGGGCCAGGTACACATCCCCCAGGTGCGCGTCGAGGGTCGAGGTCCCGTTCTTTTTCGGGCTGCTCAGCCCGGGGATCACCGGGTGCCGGACCACGTAGACCTGCTCCATCGGGGGCGGGGGCGGCGGCGCCTTGCAGCCGGCGAGGAGCAGCAGGCAGAGCAGCGAGAGGAGCGGGAAGTTCATCGCTTTATCCAGGAGATCCATGTGGGCTGCAACGAGGCCGAGGGGGACCGGTTCGCGGGCGAGGAGCTGCTGGATCTGGTCGACGCAGTCGAGGACCGAGGGGGGGATCGAGACGCCTCGATCGCGGTAGCGCTGGAGCTGGGCGCGGCGGGCGGAGAGGCGGCCAGGGAGGTCGTGGCTGGCGGCGTCGAGGAGCCGGAGCTTCTGCTCGGCGCCGTCGAGGCGAGCGGCGAGGGCGGCGGCCTGGGAGTTCCATCGCTCGAGGAGGTTCGGGGTGGACCAGCCGCCCGGGGCGAGGAGCGAGGCGAGGGAAGCGTCGAGGGCCTGGAGCTCCTGGAGGGGCGGGAGGATCGTGGCGGCGGCGGGGCCCAGGGCCACCCGCTGCCGGAGGGCGCCCCAGCGGGAGGAGACCTCGCGATGGCGAGCCTGGAGGGCGGCGAGCTGCTCGCGGGCGTTGCCCAGCTTTTCGAGGGTCCTGGCGTGGCGCGGGGCGAGGGTGGCGAGGGCCCCCTCGACGAGGAGAAAACGAGGGGCGAGGCGCGCCTCCAGGTCGGTCGGGGCTCCCAGCGGATCCCGCGCGGCGCGGGCGTGGAGCTTGTGCACCTCGGCCCGCAGGGCGACGAGTCCGTCGATGGTGCCAGGCGGCAGGCCCATGGTGGAGACCGCGTGATCGATGGCCCGCAGGCGCTCCTCGGTGCGCTGCACCGCGGGCTCGATGGCCTGCCAGGCGCGCCACACCGCGAGCAGGGCGTCGCGGGTATCCTGGAAGCGGCGTGCCATCTGCTGGAGGAGGGCCTCGGGAGGGATGGCGCGCTCGTGGGCCGGGGTATCCAGCAGCGAGCGCTGTTCGAGGGGGTGAGGCTCTTGCCCGCGCGGCACCGAGGGGCCGAGCAGCAACGCCTCGAGGGTCTGTAGCTTCTCGTCCTGGCCCCAGAGCCTGGGCCGCACCGCCGCCCGGGTCTCGTGGGCCTGCTGGATCACCTGCCGGAGCCGCGCCAGGTCGGCGTAGAGCGCCGCGAGCTCCTGCTCGACCTCGCGGATCCTGCGGGCGGATACGCCGTCGTAGCGGCTGCGTTCCCCCGGGCCGATGAGGGTCAGGTAGGCCGGATCGGCCTCCAGGCCCAGCAGGTTCTGCTCGACCCGGTGGAGCCGATCGTCCCAGGCGCGGAGCATCTGATCGATGGTCTCGAGGGAGCGCATCACTTCACCTCGATACGGGTCCAGCGACCCAGCGTCACCTGGTCTCCGACCTGGAGCGCGGTGCGAACCTGCGGCTGTAGGGAAACTCCATTGACCTGGGTGCCGTTGGTGGAGCCGAGGTCGAGGATCCAGAGGGCGCCGTGCTCGACGAGGAAGGCGGCGTGGCGGCGGGAGACGCCGGGGTCATCAAGGGGGAGGACGGGAGGGGGGACGGCGTCGGCGCGACCGACGGGGGATTCAGGCAGATCGAGGGTGCAAGAGATGGGAGGGCGAGGAGGGGGGCAGGGGCGGTCCGGGTCGGGTTCGGTGTCGAGGGAAGGATCGACGGATACCTCGACGCGAAAGGCGGTGGGGGAGCGCGGAAGCAACGGCAGAGGAGGGAGAGCGAGGGGGTAGCCGCACAGGGGGCAGGAGGCGTCGGAGCCGGCGAGGTCGAGGCGGCAGAGGGGGCAGGAGCGGGGAGCAGGCGAGGCGAGGGGAGGGGGGGAGGCGAGGGGGGGCGAGGGGGCGAGGGGAGAGCCGCAGACGGAGCAGTAGTCCGGCTCGGAGGAGCGGTGACCGGCGGCGCAGCGGAGGGGCATGATCAGGGCTTGAGGTCGGGGCGAGCGAGGCGCCGAGTGGTGCGGGATTCAAGCTGGAGGTCCATGGTGGCAGCCTTCCGGGCGTCGCGTCGCAGGCGCACGGTGCCCTGGACCGGGTCGAGCACCTCGACGACGCGGGCCAGGCGCTGGGTCATCTCGCTGTTCTGGGAGGCGTGGGCGAGGCGGACGGCGCGCCCCAGGAGCTGGGTGGCCGCGGTCTCGTTGCCGACCTCCTGGAATTCAAGCCCGCGGCGGATCGACTCGGCGAGCTCGCTCTGGCCGGTGTAGTGGGCCACGTGCTCGTTCACCCGGGCGGCGAGCCCGTCGTCGCTGCACCACTGGGCGATGACGCGGCCCTGAGGCGGGCGATCCTCCTGGCCCAGCCAGCCTTCGGGGGAGGGTTGCTGGTAGGCAACGGAGGGCCGCAGCGCCAGCATCTCGTTGCCCACGGCGCTCGCCTTCACCTCGATGACCAGGTGAAAATCCCTGGATTCTCCCGGGCTCCAGGCCCCCGTGAGGACCTCCTGGAGCTGGGGGCTGACGGGTCGGAGCCGGTCGGTGAGGTCGTCGAGGGAGGGGGTGACCTGCTTGATCTGCTGGACGCTCGCGGTCTGGGGGGTCCAGAGGCGCAGACGCACGTCGCGCAGGGCCTTGCCGCTGGCCTTCTCGATGGAGCTGCGGAAGGCCGCCTCGACGCCCCGGGCGTCCGGGATCAACGCCGCCTTGCCCAGCAACGCCCGGGCGATCTCCTGGACTTCTCCGATCTTCCAGTCGGTGCCCACGCCCCAGGCGTCGCACTGGAAGACCCCCTCGCAGCGCGCCAGCTCCAGCGCGACCTGGGTGCCGGGCTCGGACTCGTTCTTGCCGTCCGTGAGGAAGATGGCCTGCCGGATGGCCTCCGGGTGGCGTTCAAAGAGAGGGCGTGCGGCCCGCAGCCCGGTGGACATGGCGGTGCCGCCGGCCGCATGGAGCGAGGCGAGGGCGGCCTCCGCGGCCCGCTTGTGGGCCTCGGTGGCCTGGCCGTCGCGCAGCAGCAGGGTGGCGCTGGAGTCAAAGGCCACGATGAAGAACCAGGAGCGCTCGTCGAGCAGCTCGATGGCCCCCTTGACCGCCTCGATCACCGCGTGGATACGGTCGCCCTGCATCGAGCCCGACTTGTCGAGGAGGAAGCCCACCACGAGCGGGGGCGGGGTCACCACCTCGTGGCCCGCGGTCACCGTGAGGATCGCGTCGATCCGCTGCTGCCCCGGGGCCAGGTACCGGTTCTGGAACGCCTCGATCTGGAACGCCATCGCTCTGTATCCCTCCGACGTGGGCTGCCTCGCCAGGCCGCGCCCAGCTCACCGGGCCGGGGTGTATCGGTACACCGCGACCGTGATGTTGTCCCGACCTCCGCTCCGTAGCGCATGGTCCACGAGCGCGCCCGCGATGGAGCGCGCGTCCTGCTCGGGCCCGACCAGCCCCCGCAGATCGCCCGGTTCAGGGGTGTAATTCCAGAGGCCGTCGGTGCACAGGATCAGCACCCCCGGTCCCTCCAGCTCGTGGCCTGCTGCGTCCGGCTCGGCCTCGCTGCCGGAGCCCTCCAGGGGGCCGATGCAGCGGGTGATCGCATGCGCGTTGGCGGAGGCCTGGGCCTCCTGGAGGCTCATCTCGCCTCGCGCCACGACCTCGTTGACCCAGGAGTGATCCCGGGTCAAAAGCAGCTCTCCCCCCTGGGAAACCCAGTAAGCCCGGCTATCCCCCACCCACCCGACCACCAGCCGTGACCCCTGGAGCACCGCCGTCACCGCGGTCGTCCCGGGCAACGCCGCCCCCTCCCACCGCCGCGCCTCCTCGCACACCGAGCGATGGACCTGCCGCAGCAGCCCCCGGAGCTCCTCCGCGGACGGGGCCTCCTGACCGCCCCGCAGCAGCTCCACCAGCGTGTCCGCCACGTACCGCGCCGCCAGCTCCGAGTGGGCCGAGGCCGAGACCCCGTCGCAGACCGCCAGCACCACCCGCCCGGGCGCCTCGGCGACCGCCACCGCGTCCTGGTTCGAGGGGCGCCAGCGCCCCACGTGGCTCAGCGCCGCCAGCGGACACAATGGATCTTCCATACGACGGCCATCGACGGGGCAAAACTCCTCGTCGGGTCCGGAGAAACCGCAGGCGGGGCAGCGACGCACGCCCCCCAGCGTAAGCCCCGGACCGCGGTCCCGTCCATGGGTTCAGCCGGCGGGTGGTGGCCTGAGGGGCTGCCGGCCATCCTGCTCACAGCTCCCGGGGGAAGCCGTTCGAGCGTCTGAGCCAGAAAAAGCAGGACCCCCGTGCGACATCGCCTGGTTCCTACACTCGCGCTCGGTGGCCGAGTTGTCGATCGGTGCCTGCGACACGCCGTTGAAGCGGTGCCCGGCGTCGGCCGTCAACGTCCCGCGAAACGGCTTCAGTTTGGCCTCCACCTTGTCACCGTCCTTGGTGGGCTCGTACTGAAGGACGCTGATCTCGCCGTTGCGATACGGCTCGATGTAGCCGTCGTGTGCTTCTGGCAGACCGGGTACCAGCACCTTCAGCCCGGTGCCGTCGGTGGCCATCCACAAGCCTGCCAGAAGCTGGCGCC
>JALOQB010000102.1 GCA_025453595.1 Polyangiaceae bacterium | reverse complement strand
TTCACCGGGGGCTCCCCGAGACCTCAGCAAAACGCAGGCGCAGCTCATGGAGCGACTGCTCCAGCAACCGCTCTTCTGCGCCGGTGAGGTTGCCCCGGGTCTTCTCTTGAAGCAGCTCGAGGATGTCGAGGGACTGACGCGCCAGGATCAGATCGCGTTCGACGGCACCGTCAGGCTGCGGGGCGTCGCCCAGGTGCATGCGGACCGAGTGGCTCAGCGACAGCAAGAAGGTCGCGAAGTCCATCTGCGGCAGGTCGTGCGGGTCTCCGGAGGGGGGTGGGGTCACGATGACCTCAATCCTCGATGAAATCGTCTTCGTCGCCGAGGGCAGGCTGGGCGAGGCCCACTTCCTGGATTTCGCTGGCCAGGTCGGGGAGCTCGGCGAGCATCTTCTCGACCTCCTTGGGGTTGACCATGCCGCGCTTGAGGTAGCGCTCCCGGACGCGGACATCCATCAGGTGTTCTTTGGTGATCATCGTCCCCTGGTAGAAAGCCCCTCGGGGCTCCCCTGTCAAGTATCGCTTCCCGGGCTCCTGGGCTTGCGGCCCAGCTGGATCAGCCCGGCGCCCGGGGCCGGCGGGGCCCCCTCGCGCTCGAGGAGGGCCTGTTCGGCTTGCTCCAGCTCGTCGTCGGGGGCCGGTTCGACGGCGTGGATCGTGAGCTCGAAGGACAGGGTGACGCCGGCGAGCGGGTGGTTGCTGTCGACGAGCACGTGATCGTCGTCCATCCACTCGACGACCCGGAGGATGGTCTCCTCGCCGTCGGGCCCCTCGGCGGCGAATTCTTCATCGAGGGGGATGTTCTGGGGATCAGGGAACTCGCTGCGGGGGACCTGGAAGAGCCCGTCCGGATCGTGCTCGCCGTAGCCCTCCTCGGGGGACAGCGTGAAGGTCCGTGTTGCTCCGGGGAACAGCCCCTCTGCCTGGCGTTCCAGCGCCGGGAGCACCTGGCCAAAGCCGTGGATGTAAGAGACCGGCTCGTCGGAGGGGGCCTCCTCCACGATGTCGCCGTCCTCGTCGCGGAGGGTGTAGGAGAGCGTCACGCGCATGCCGGGGCCTACGCAGAAAGACTGGGGCATGGCGGTGGCCCCTAGCGTTGGTGGGGCGCGCCGGCAAGGCGGCGCTCAGCGCGGCACGGCGCGGGGCGGTGGCCCTTCGTAGAGGCTATCGGGGCGGATCAGGCGGCCGGTGGCGCCCTGCTCGATCCAGTGGGCCAGCCAGCCCGGCGCCAGGCCCAGGGCGAAGGCCGCCACGTACTGATCCGGGTCAACGCCGAGGGCATCGAGGAGGACCGCGCCAAACAGGTCGATGTTGGCGTGGATCCCCCGGGCTCCGTAGCGCCGCTCGACCTCCTCGCTCAGGCGCAGCGCGATGGGGAGCAGCCGCGCGCCCCCCATCGCCTCGATGGCGGCGCGCAGCGGTGGGATCCGCGGGTCGGCCACCTTGTAGATGCGGTGCCCGAAGCCCGCCAGCCGTCGCTTCTGCGCCTGGGCGCGCTCCACGAACGAGGCCGCGTCCCCGTCGCTCCAGGCTTCCAGCAGCAGCGACCGGGCCTCGGCCGTGGCCCCGCCGTGGCGGTGTCCGGTCAGCGTGGCGACCGCTGCCCCCAGCGAGACCCCCGCCCGCGCCCCCGACGACGCCGCCACCCGGCAGGCGAAGGTCGAGGCCGAGAGGCCATGCTCGGCCTCCAGCGACAGGAGCACCTCGAGGGCGCGGGTGGCGAGCGGATCCGTGCGGTGCGCCCCCAGCGCCGCCAGCGCCCGGCGCGCGTAGGACCAGCCCACCTCCGGCGCCGCCAGCCCCGCCACCGCCGCCACCAGCGCCGGGACGCAGGCCAGCGCTGCGGCCGCCTGCTCCTGCGCCCCGAGCCCCCCGGTGGTGGCGTCCAGCAAGCCCATCGAGGAGGCGAGGGCCTCCGGTCTAGGTAGAATTTTACCTATCGTGCGGGCTGCCTCGGAGGATGCGGGGTCAAGGGAGCCGAGCCCGCGGAGGAAAGAGCCAGAAGAGGGGCCCGGGAGCTCTCCAAGGAGGACGAGGTGAGCGACCTCCTCGTAGGTGCAACGGGCGGCGAGGTCCGGGAGGGGGTAACCACGCACCAGGGCGATCCCTTTTTCTCCATCGACCAGGGCGAGCTGGGTCTGGGCGACCACAACGCCGGCGAGGCTTCCGTCGATTCTTGTCATCCGGGGGACGAGGATACGCCAGAAGCGGTCAAGGCGGCGACAGTGCGGGGCAACCCAGGGGCGACGGAGGGCAGGCGGAGGGCTGCGAACGGTGAGCGTCGTGCTAGGTTGGAGCCCGGTGAATCGAGCAGCGTTCCCGCTCTTGCTGGCCACGGCGCTCACGGGGTGCCGGGGCGTGGTGTCGTACGGCGTGGCGACGGGTCCGGTGGCCCAGCCGCGGGCCGGTTCGGTGGCGATCTTCGCGACCCGAGCGCCGGAGGTCGGCCGCGAGCTGGGGATCGTGGAGGCCCGGGGTGGGCTCGGGGAGGCATCGGTCGACGTGCTGTTTCCGGAGCTGGTGCGCCGGGTCCAGGAGCTGGGAGGCAACGCGCTGGTGCTGGATCAGACGGACGCGCGCTTCGAGCTGGTGACGACGTGGTCGTCGTACCAGCAGCTCATCCCGTGCGGGTCCCGGGGGTTCTGTTCGAGCTGGGTGGCGATGCCCACGACCCACGAGGCCATGACGGTGGTGCTGCGAGGGCGAGCCTGGGCGCTGCCGGAGGGGGAGCCGTGAGGCGCAGCGCCATGGTCCTGGGGCTGGTGCTGGCCGGGTGCGGGCACACGGAGGCGCATTTCGTCGGCTTTCAGGCGCCGGCGCCGCCGGTGTCCGGGACGGAGCTGCACCTCGGTTCGGTGCCCGCGCGGGCGTTCCACGAGGTGGGGCTGGTGCAGGCGCTGGGCGAAGGGGACGGCGCCGAGGAGGCGGCGCTGCTGGACGCGCTGCGGGGGGAGGGGGCGCGGCGAGGGTGCGAGGCGGTGGTGAAGGTGCGGGTGTCCCGGGGGGTGACCGGGGGGCAAGCGATCGGGGTCTGCGTGCGGTGGGCCGCGGTCAGATGACCCGGTTCCGGCCTGCCTGTTTTGCCTGGTAGAGCCGTCCATCGGCGAGGCCGAGGAGGGCGGCCCGGTTGCGCGGGTTGCACTCGTCGAGGGCGGCGACGCCGGCGCTCGAGGTGACCTGGATGACGCTGGTTCCGTGGACGATCGATTGCTGGGCGACGGCGACGCGGATGCGCTCGGCGAGGTGCCAGGCGCCGTTGCGATCGGTGTTGCGGAGCACGAGGACGAATTCTTCCCCGCCGTAGCGGGCCACCAGGTCGTCGGCGCGGGCGCTGAAGCGGAGCACCTGGGCGACGGCGGTGAGCACGGCGTCGCCGGCGGGGTGGCCGTAGGTGTCGTTGACCTTCTTGAAGAAATCGATGTCCTGGATGATGAGCGCGAGGGGGCTCTGGTGGCGGTTGGCGTGGGCGATCTCGGCCTCGAGGCGCTCTTCGAGGTGCTTGCGGTTGGCGACGCCGGTGAGGGCGTCGAGCATGGCGGCCTCGTACACCTTGCGCAGGGAGGCCTCCTCGGCCTCGCTCACGAGGAGGAAGCCGAGGGTGAGGCCCGTGCCGAGCTGGACGCGGTCGCCGCTGCGCAGGGGGCAAGGGGTCGAGATACGCTGGTCGTTGAGGAAGGTGCCGTTGGTGGACCCGGCGTCGGCGATCACGTGCTGACCGGCGATGCTCATGACGCGGGCGTGAACGCGGGAGAGGCTGTTCTCCTCGAAGCGGTGGGAGCACTCATCGGCGCGCCCGAGGGAGATCACCTGGCCGACAGGCAGGGACAGGACGCGCCCGACATCGGGCCCCTTGAGGACCGTGAAGATGGCCTGGGTCGGGGCGGCCGTGCTGTCGGGCCGGGTGGCCACGGTCTTGACGGTCATCGAGGAGATCGGCTGATCGAGGGAGGTTCCCGCGGGGAGGTTGCTGATCTTTGGGTCTTTGTGGCCCGTCATGACGGGTTCAAGATCCTAGGGACCCGGGGCCAACGCAAGCGCGAACGGTGGATGGACCGCGCGGAGGGCGCTAAGAGTGGCCCTCATGCCTCGCCGATTTCTGCCCGCGGTGTTCTTGGCCTCCCTGGGTTGCACCCCGCCGCCCCCTCCTCCGCCCCCGCCTCCCGCCCCCACGCTCGCGGCCTCCTCGGCGCCGGCCGCCTCGTCCAGCTCACCCCCTCCCACAGCCCCCTCCGTTGCCCCGCCCCCTCCGACCCCCGCGACCGCCGCGGATCTCGGCCGCGCCGCCTGCAAGAGCGGCGAGCTGGCGGGCTGCGATGTGCTGGCGGAGCACTGGGGGGCCCGGGAATTCTTGACCTCCGGGCGCGCCGCCGAGGCCAGCGAGGACGGAGCCATCCTCAAGCAGGCCTGCGAGGGGCAGCGCGTATCCTCGGCCTGCATGGGCTACGCGCTCATGCTCAAGTACGGGACCGCGACCGGAAAGCGGGACAACGGGGCGGCGAAACCTTACTGGGACATGCTGCCCGCCCTCGGGGATCTGAACGGGTTCCGGAGTGCCCCCTCGGAGGCAGGCCAGGCGGCGCTGCGGGCCGCCGAGCGGGACTGTGAGCAAGGGCGCGCCCGGGCCTGCAACCAGCTCGGGTGGGCCGCCTACAACGGGGTCCAGCGGGAGAAGAGCCTGGCCGATTCGTACCGCTTCTACGCCGAGGCCTGCCGGCTCCAGAGCCCGCAGGGGTGCCGATGGTCGGGGCACCTGGCCTTCGTGTACGACGAGCTGCGCCAGGGCAAGCAGGCCCGGGGGGCGCTGGAGCAAGGGTGCAAGAGCGGGAACCCGAGCGCCTGCGCCGAGCTGGGTCAGTTTTTGGATCAGCTGGAGAGCGGGGTGGGGGCGCTGGCCCTCTACGAGAAGGGGTGCGCGGACGGGGCCCGCGATGGCTGCCTGTTCGCGGCCAAGAAGAAGATGGGGGACAAGAAGCTCCGGAAGGAGGAGGCGACGGAGCTGCTGCGCAGGGCCTGCGAGGCGGAGCAGGAAGAAGCGTGCGGGCTCCTGGGGCCCTTGCTGGAGCGAGGCGAGGGGATCAAGAAGGACGAGGGGGCCGCGGCGGGCGCCTATACGCGGGCCTGCAAGGGGAAGATCGAGGGGAGCTGCGAGGCGCTGGCCCGGCTGGCGGGGGCAGGGAAGGGGGAGAAATGCATCCTGGACCCGAAGCCGCCGGAGCGCATCGGCGAGGAGGGGGCCGCGGCGCTGCGCGCTGCCTGCAAGGAGAACGGGGGCGCCCCCTGGTGCCGCGGGGTCAAGAGCTGCCCCGAGCGCAAGAAGCCCTGACCCTGGCGGGGCCGGTCGCGGGGTCACCAAACCAGCCCCTCGCGCCCTGATGAAAGGGGCCTTCGGGGGCGTTGCACGGGTGCATTGCTGGTGATATTGATGGGTTGCGTTCCTGGTTCCTCGGCTGGCTGCTCTCTCGCTTGTGGTAGATGCGGGTCGATCCCGGTGACGAGTTGGTTCCAGGTCGTTTGCCAGCGTGTGGTCCAGAACAGCGGCTCTTTCTGGCCACCGTTTTCCAGAGTTCAAGGCCGCGAGCGAGAAGCACCATGAACAATCGTCTGTATGTGGGGAACCTGTCGTTCAACACCACCGAAGAGACCCTCCAGCATGCCTTTGCCCAGTTCGGCACGGTCTCCGAGGTCCGTCTGATGATGGATCGCGAGACCGGTCGTTCCCGCGGGTTCGCCTTTGTCGTGATGAGCAACGATGATGAGGCCAAGCGCGCCATCGCCGAGATGAACGGCGCGCTGCTCGACGGCCGTCCCCTCCGCGTCAACGAGGCCGAGGCCCGCCGCGAGCGGCCCGGTGGGGGCGGCGGTGGCTTTGGTGGCGGCGGTGGCGGCGGCTTCGGTGGGGGCGGCGGCGGGGGCCGCGGCGGTGGCGGTGGTTTCGGTGGCGGTGGTGGCGGTGGCGGCCGTGGGGGCCGCGGCGGCGGTGGTGGTCGCGGCGGCGGTGGCGGCGACAGCTGGGGCGACGGCGGCGGTGGCCGCGGCGGTCGCGGCGGCGGTCGCTGGTTATCCCCTCACTGCGCCACCCGCTGGGTGAGCGAGCGCAGGCGACGCACCAGCACCAGCATGATCTGCTCACAGATCTGCGGGCGTCGCGCCATCAGCTCTCCCAGATCGGCGCCCCGGAGCCGTAGCAGGTGCGCATCCTCGATGCACACCACGTCCGCGCTCCGGGGCTCCCGGTCCAGCACGGCGAGCTCGCCGAAGAACTCACGCTCCCCCAGCGTGTTGAGCAGCACCTTGCCGTCCCGGATCGACACCCGACCACGGACGATCAGGTAAAGATCTTCCCCCGGGTCGCCCTTGCGAAAGATGGTCGCCTCCGCCGGGAAGTCGATGTCCTCCACGATCTCGGCGACGCTCCGTAGATCTTCTCCGGATAGCTCGCTGAACAGCGGGATGCTCCGCAGGAAGGTCATTCGTTCAAAGAGAGGGAGCACGGGGGTCAGCCCTTCGTACACCTGCGGGAACCGCTCTGCAAAGCGGTTCCCGTAGGTGAGCGCCGCACAGCCGAGCAGGTGAAAATCTTTCAGCGTCACCAGCGACTGGAGCGGATCCTCCAGGGCCCCCTGATCGAGGACCCCGAGCTTCTTCGCGATCTCTGCCCGCTCCCGCAGCGAGAGCCGATCGAACAGCGGCACGATGCGCCGGGCCAGGCGCGGCTCCAGGACCAGCTCGAGCAGCTCGGCCACCTTGGCGTCAATGGCCGCGCTGGTGCGCCGGAGACCGAACTCGACCCCCCGCACCGTCCGCGCGTTCCCCATCAGCGCGAGCAGGTGCAGCACGCGGGCGCGGGCCTGCAGGATCCGGCGCTCCACCTCGCCCGCAAGGAAGGCAAAAGAGGGCTCGATCTCCCAGTCCGGAGATCCGTCGTCGTGGGCCAGCCCCCCCAGCACGCAGGACAGACGGTAGGCGCTGGTCAGCTCCTGATCGAGCAGCGGCGCCACGGTGCTCTGGGTCAGCGGGGGTCGCTTCCCCTCGCGCACCACGTGAGAGAGGGCGCGCGTCGCTCGCTCCCTCACCGCCCCGTCGGCGTGGGAGAGCAGGCGCAAGAAGATCGTGTTCCCGGCGCCCACCCCCGGCGTCATCGTGATCAGCCCCATGCGCGCCTCCGGGCGCTGGTTGTCCGCGCCGAGCGCGCCGCTCAGCGGGACCAGCGCGTCGCCCCCCCACTCGGTCAGGCTCGCCGTCGCCTCGGAGGCCAGCGCGGGCTCGTCCAGCATCCGGAGCACCGGCGACAGCAGGGGCGCGAGCCTCAGCCTCGCCGTCGTCTGGAGCGCCAGGCGCCGTAGCTCCAGGGGGCCCCCCTGGAGCAGACCCCGGAGCTGCTCCAGCACCTCGGGCGTGTCCGCGCAGCCCGGGCCCAGGGCCCCCAGGGCCTCCCGCAGCACCAGCGGGTCCCCGGAGCGTAGCAGGGGGGCCAGCGCCGCACCTGTATGGAAATTCTGGATGGATTCGAGGGAAGCCCGGGTGACGAGGGCGGCGGCGGCGACGGTGGGGTCCGGGTCCGCGAGGGCGGCCTCGACCGCGGGGAGGGCCTGGAGGTGGCCGCGGAGCGCGCGGAGCGCGCGCTGGCGGACCAGGGGGTCGAGGTCGTGGCGAGCGAGGGCCTCGATCCGGGGGAGGGAGGCGGGGACGGGGCGCCGCTCGAGGCCTTCGAGGGCCAGCAAGCGGATGGCGCTGGAGGGGTGGTCGAGGGCGATGGGGAGGGCCTCGGCGGCGGCGCTGGCGGTGCTGGATCCGAGGAGCTCGGCGGCGAGGGCGGCGCGGCGTTCGTCCGGGGAGCGGAGCTCGGCGGCGAGGGTGGCGCAGGCGTCGGCGTCGAGGGGGGCGGCCCCCTGGCGGAGGTCGAGCTTGCGCTCGTCGACGGCCTGCTGGAGGGCGCGCTGGTAGGCGCGGCGGACCTCGAGGAAGATGAGGACCGCCATGGTGGAGCAGACCAGGGCGGTGAGGAGCGCCAGCCAGCGGTTCTCGAAGCTGGGGGGCAGCGCCGCCAGGCCCAGGGCGGCGACGGCGTAGCCGGCGGGGGCGATGACGCCGCGGATGAGGGCGCGAGCCTGGGCGCGGCGCAGCACCGGCAGCGGCGTCTGGGTCTGCTCGGAGGCGGAGCTCCAGAGCGATTGCTTGAGGACCCGGTCCGAGGCCCGCATGAAGACCACGGGCCAGAACGAGGGGAGCACGGTCGCCGCGAGGGCGCCGAGGGCCGCCACCGACGGCACCAGCAGGAGCGAGCGCGAGGCCCCCAGGCTGGCCAGCGCGCGGCCCGAGACGCCCAGCAACGACAGCAGGCTGATGGCGCTGGTGACGCCGTAGTACGTGCCGAAGAACGAGGCCACCGCCGCGGGGGCCCCGTAGCGCTCGCGGGCCGCCGCCATGATCTGGTAGTCCATCAGCTGCTCGCTCACCAGCGACAGCACCGACAGCAGCGCCATGATCCGCATCAGCGGCACGCTCCGCACGAAGGCGAAGCCCTCGCGCCACTCCTGGAGCACCGGCGCCTTGCGCGTCATCGCCTTGCTCTCGCCGGTCAGGTCGTTGCGCGCCACCGCCTGCACCAGACCCAGGCAGGCCAGCAGCAGCACCGGCGCCAGCAGCAGCAGCCCCGGGGCCCCGAGCCAGGGGGTGATCCCCGGCACCAGCAGCCCGATCACCGTCCAGGCCGTCGTCGCGCCGACCCCCGCCACCGGCAGCAGTCGCTTCGCGGACCTGGCGTTGGTGGCCTCCGAGACCACGCTCCACACCTGGATCAACAGCAGGCCGCAGAACGCCTCGATGATCACGTAGAGCGCGAAGGGCGTGTGCCGCAGCCCCGCCGCCAGCATCAACCGCAGCGCCACCAGCGAGACCGCCGCCGCCCCCAGCGTCAGCGACGCCAGCCGCACCGGACCCAGCCTCGCCGCCATCGGCACCGACAGCAGCGACAGCGTCGCCAGCGCGATCGCCGAGCAGGCGAAGGCCCACGGGATCGTCGCCTTCGGGTACGCCCCGAGGAAGATCCCGCTCTGCGCCGCCTTCAGCAGCACCAGCGCCGCCGACAGCGCGAACACCAGCGCCAGCAGCCGCGTCGCCCGGCCCCCCTCGCCGTCCGCCAGCCCCAGCCACCGCTCGACCCGCCCCAGCATCACCGCCGACGCGCCGGGCTTCCCCCCTCGCCGCACGCTGAACGGCAGCTCCTCCGGATCCTCGTGGGAGCCGTGGTTCAAGGAGCCGACGCCCTGGGCGCCGTGGCACCCTTCGCCGAGGCCGAGGCCGAGCCCAGCGTCGCCGCGTTGTGCTCGTAGGACCAGGTGGGCCGCGGCTGCTCGGGCCCCCGCAGCTCGCAGCCGCTGTTCTTCTTGAGCGGGCCGTCGGGCACCAGGAGCCCGTCGTTCACCGCCGTCTTGCTGCCGTCCTTCTCGACCACGAAGTCGCGCCCGGTGACGCGGGTGGGACCCTTGCAACCCTGCTCGATCCAGGCGCGGAGCAGCCCGATCTGGGCGTCGGTCATGGCGGGCAACCCCATGGGCATGCCGAGGTGACCGTCGCGGGGGTAGGGGGGGCGCTCGCGGTCCTTGCCGGGTTCGAGGTGATCGCGGGCCTCCTCGACGCGGCGGCGCAGCATGCTCTGGAGGATGGGCGGGACCTGCTCTCCGGGCCTGGGGACGAGCACCGAGTAGCGCTGCCCCTGGGCGTCGACGGCCCCCTGGACGAGGGTCTCGTAGGTGCGCATGGCGAGCTTGATGCCCTTGTAGCCGAAGCCGCCGCCGTTGCCGGGGCCGTCGTCCTTCTCGTAATCGTTCATGTGGCAGTGGACGCAGACCTTGCCGAGCACTTCTTCCTTCATCTCCTCGTAGGAGACGGGGCGCGGGGTGGCCGGCGGGAGCTGGGGTTCGGGCCAGGGTGAGCGGTCGAGCTTTGGGTCTGTCCAGTGGAGGAAATCGCGAATTTTCTCGGCCTCCTCGCGGGTCAACCCGAGGGCCGGCATCAGCGTACCGGGGGCGATGCGCTGCGGGTCCATCAGCCAGTCGAGGAGCACCTCGGGGTGGGTTCGCTCGCGGACAAAGCGCAGGTTCGGGGCCAGCTTGGCGGCAGGCCCGGCCTTCTTGAGCTGCTCCCCCGGGAGCCCCAGGTCGAGGTTGCCGAGCTGGTGGCAGGCGCCGCAGCCCTTGTTCATGTAGAGCTTCTTGCCCTCCTCGATGCGAGCTTCTCCGGGGTTTTTGGGCAAGGCGGGGGCCTGGTAGCCAGGGGCGTAGGGGTCGGCCGCGGACGCGACGGCGGCGAAGTAGCGGACGACGGCCCGCTGCTCGTCCTGGCTCATCGTGTGGCGGATCATGCCCTCTTCCAGGGCAGGGCGGACGTCGTAAGGTTCGGCCAGGAAGCCCCGGAGCCAGTCGCCCCGCACGCGCCGCCCGATCTGGGTCAGGCTGGGCACCTTGTCGAGGTGCTCGATGTTCTTCTGGTAGCGCGCCATGAGCCCTTCGCCGTACTTTGCGTCGATTTCCTTGTACTGACGGCTCTCGGGCTTCAACCCCAGCAGGAAGGTGTGGCAGCTGGTGCAGTGCAGGGGGCGGGCGGCGGCCGGCAGGTCGTCGATCTCGTGGCACCGGTTGCACTGGTGCTTGAGCAGCACCGCGCGCCCCTCGTCGATGGCCTTTCGCTGCTCGTCAGGGGCCCAGACCACGCGGGAGGCGAGGGGGGCGCTGGCGCTGGGGGGCGGCTGGTTGTCGGCGGTCACCCTGGGTTTGCAGCCCCCGGCGGCCCCCAGCCAGGCCCCCAGGAGGGCCGCGGCAAGGGAGAAGGTGCGTGCATGCTTGCCCTGCGGTGCGGTGTTCATGGAGCCGGTCGCCATCGCCTGGATGGTTGTACCTCACCCGACGAGCCCCCAGCTACCCCCAGACGGCGTACGATGCGCCCCCATGGAGATCGAGTTCCTCGGAGCAGCCCAGACCGTCACCGGGTCCATGCACCTGCTCCACACCAAGCATGCGCGAATTCTCCTCGACTGCGGCCTCTTCCAGGGGCACCGCCGCGAGTCCTTCGAGCGCAACCGCCACCTCCCCTTCCGCCCCCGGGATCTGGACGCGGTGGTCCTCTCGCATGCGCACATCGACCACTCCGGCGCCCTGCCCATGCTGGCCCGGGGCCAGTTCCGCGGCAGCATCTTCGCCACCCCGGCCACCCGCGACCTCTGCGCCGCCATGCTCGACGACGCGGCCATGATCCAGCAGGCCGACGCCCGCTTCATCAACAAGATGATCGACCGCGAGGGCTCGGACATGGAGCCCGTCGAGCCTCTTTACGAGCAGGAAGACGTGCTGCGGGCCCTCAGCCGCACCATCTCCATCCCGTACCACCACACCATGACCATCGCCCCCGGCGTGCGCCTCACCTTCTACGACGCCGGGCACGTCCTCGGCAGCGCCATCACCGCCCTCGACATCGACGAGGATGGGCAGCAAAAACGCGTGGTCTTCACCGGCGACCTGGGCCGCCGGGGGACGCCGATCCTGCGGGACCCGGAGGTGCCCGACGACACGACCTTGCTCATCACCGAGAGCACCTACGGCGACCGCACCCACGCCCCCCGCGCCGAGGTCGAGGAGCGCCTCGCCCGCGTCATCAACGAGACCTACCAGCGCGGCGGCAAGGTCATCATCCCCGCCTTCGCCCTCGAACGCGCCCAGGAGCTCCTCTACGCCATCAGCTACCTGCGCCGCAACAACCTCATCCCCCGCATCCCCGTCGTCGTCGACTCGCCCCTCACGGTCAAGGTCACCGACATCTTCAAGCTCCACCCCGAGTGCTACGACCAGGAGACCCGCGCTCGCCTCTTCTCCGGCGATAACCCCTTTGAATTCGCCGAGCTCGACTACATCTCCAAGAAGGAAGACTCGAAGAAGATCAGCACCGACAACGAGCCCATGGTCATCCTCTCTGCCAGCGGCATGTGCGAGGCCGGTCGTATCCTGCACCACCTCAAGGCCACCATCGAGAACGAGCGGAACTCCATCCTCATCGTCGGTTACCAGGCCCAGCACACCCTCGGTCGCCGCATCGTCGAGCGCCGCCCCCGCGTGAAGATCTTCGGCGTCGAGCGCGACCTCAAGGCCCAGGTCCACGTCCTCAACGGCTTCAGCGCCCACGCCGACCAGGGCAACCTCATCGAGTACGCCCGGGCCAGCGGTCGCTCCGGCAAGCTACGCCAGATCGCCCTCGTCCACGGCGAGCCCCGGGCCCAGGATGTCCTGCAGAAGAAGATGCTCGACGGCGGCCTCCCCCCGGTCGCCGTCCCTGCTCCGGGCCAGCGCATCACCCACTGACCCCGGCACCTCCGGTCAGGCCTGGGCCTCCTCGTTGTCCCGGGATGAGACCGGGTCAGCATCACCGCGAGACGGCCGAGACGGGACCAGCTCTTCCAGCCGGATCACCTCGCGGCGCTCCAGCGCCCGGGCCAGGGCCCGGACCACCGGGTGGGGCTCGTCGCGCTCCCAGAACATCCAGTGGTGCAGCATCACCACGGCGATCTCGGCCCGATGCGCCAGCGACTCCAGGATCCGGGGCACCTCGTCGGGGGGCGTCTGGGGCCCGATGGGGCCGCCCCGGTGGCGCAGCACCAGCCGCCCCTCCAGCCGCAGGATCTCGCTCTTTTGCACCCGCTCGACCAGGTGCGCCGGCCACCAGCGCGCCGGTAGCCGCTCCCGGCCCAGCCAGCTGGTCGAGACCACGGGGAAGCGCTCCACGGCCACCTCCAGGGCCTCGCTGGACATCGCGTCCCAGGGGGCCACGAACGCCAGGGGCGGGGAGCCCAGGGCCCGGGTCAAGATCCGGTAGCCTGCGTCGATCCGCGCCGCCGCCTCGGCCCGGGTCAAGGCCCCGAACTCGGTGTTGTTGCGCACCCGCTGGTGGTTGAACCCGTGCTGGGCCACGCTGCACTGGCCGGCGCGCTCTCGCAGCCAGGCCGCCGCGGGGCACGAGCGCAGCAGCGGTGATTCCTGCGGCGATCCGGCGAGGTGGGGCGGCAAGAAACGCTCCGGCTGGCCGTCCGGGGCCAGCGTATCGAAGCGCACGCTGGGGATGACCGAGAAGGTGAGGGGCACGCCGGCGTCCAGCAGCGGCGCGTAGGCTCGCTCCAGCCGCTCCGGGTCGGTGGTCGCGTTGACATCATCGTCGCGCAGCAGGAAGCGGGTCATCCCCTTTGGCCATGCGAGCGCCGTGCCGTCCGCGCGGATCCGGCGTGGCCTGGGCGGTGCAGGGTGGGGGGCGCCGCCATGAAGTGGATCGTCTTCTTCGTCACCCTCTTCGGGGTCGTGCCGTGGCTCGCGGATCGCGCCGCGCGCTCCGAGGTGGTGCGGCGGTGGCTGGTGTTCGGGATCGCCTTCGAGCTCTTCAACCCGCACCACATCAACCTGATCTCGGACGAGAATTACCGGGGAGATTCCCGGGGGATCGAGGTCACCACGGTCGACCTGCTGGCCCTCGCCCTGTGGCTTGCGCAGCGCGCCCGCGGGCGTCTCCCCGCCGGCTTCTTCTCCCCCTTCCTCGTGCCTCGTATGTTCTACCTGGCCGCCGCCCTGGCCAGCCTCACCGCCACCCCGGACCTGCTCCGCTCGTTCTTCAGCGTCTGGAAGATCGTCCGGATGTATTTCTATTTCATCGCCCTGGAGGGGGCCTTCGCCGAGCTGATCCTGGCCCGCGCCTTCCTCGATGGCCTGGGCATGGGGGTGCTCTGGCAGGGGGTGATCGCCCTGCAACAGAAGTACATTTACCACGCGATCCGGGTGCTGGGCTCCCAGTCGCACCCGAACTCGCTGGCGATGCTGGTCAACCTGATCACCCCCACCGCCTTCGCGCTGATGCTGGCGGGGCAGGGGCGGCGGTGGGTCGGCGGCGTGGTCGCCTCGGCGGCGATGTGCAACGTCTTCTCCCTCTGCCGGGGGGGGATGATGATGTACGTCTTCTCCCTCTCGGTGGTCGCCTTCCTGTCGATGATCAAGCGACCGACCACCCACAAGATCAAGGTGCTCTCGTGGATAGCCGTCGGCGGGGCCCTGGCGCTGCTGAAGTCGATGGATACGATCATCAACCGCTTCGTCAACGCCCCCAAGGAGAGCGAGCTGGCGCGGAAGCTCTTCAACCAGGCCGCCAAGGCGATGGCCGACGAGCACCCCTTCGGCATCGGCATCAACATGTACTCGTACATGCTCGACCGGGGGGGCTACGCCGATCGCTTCAACATCGAGCCCGGCGACCGGAACGGCATCGCGCACCACATCTACTGGCTGACCTCCGCCGAGCTGGGCTACGTCGGCGTGACCGCCTACGTGCTGGTGCTGCTCACGGTGTTCTTCTCGGCGCTGCGCCTCGCCACGCGCAAGGGCGTCGAGGGCGAGATGGGGGTCGGGATCATGGCGGGCCTCGGGGTCACCTACCTCCAGGGGTTTGCCGAGTGGATCGCCCGCCAGACCACCATGTCCTACGCCTTCTGGGGCCTCGCCGCCGTCGTCGCCGCCCGCCTCCGGGCCTCGCGCCCCCCCCGCTGACCCCTCACCGCATCGTGGTGCCAAGCAGCACCGCGGTCGTGGTCGCCGGGATCACCCGCTCCAGCACCTGACCCACGGTGGACATCCAGTGCTCGGTCACGAAGATCACGTCCCCCGGGGCGAGCAGCACGTCCGGGGCCTTCCCCGCGAAGAGCGCCTTCGGGCTGGCCACGTAGACCCGCGGCGAGGCGTAGCCCCCACGGATCACCCGCACGTCCGCGTTGTCCGCCGAGCGCGCCAGCCCCCCCGCGTCCGCAAGCGCCTCCGTCAGCCGCATCCCGGGCCGGAACCCCATGCTCCGCGGCCTCCCCACCTCGCCCAGCACCATGACCCGCGCCGCCAGCGCCGGCGGCACATGCACGATGTCCCCCGGACGCACCCGCACGTTGTGCCTCGGGTCCCCCTCCAGCGCCCGTCGCCCGTCCACCGGCAGCACCTGCCCCTTCCGGACCAGCCGCAGCCCGTCCAGATCCCCCAGGGCCGCCAGCCGGTCCTCCTGCGCCGCGCTCCGCGGGCCCCCCGCCTCCGCCAGCACGTCCGCCAGCCTCATGTCCCCCTGCAACACCACGTGCCCCGGGCGCTCCACCGCCCCCACCACCGAGGCGTGGCGCCCCCGCGCCTCCACCAGCGCCAGGCTCACCTGCGAGAACCGATCGACCCGCGCCAGCGCCTTCTGCAGCCTCGCCTCCGCCTCGTGGAGCGGCAACCCCGCCACCTTCACCGACCCCAGCAGCGCCACGTGCACGTACCCCCCTCGATCCACCGGCGTCGGACGCGACTCCTGCTCTTGCCCCCCGATCATCTGGATCGCCACCACGTCTCCCGGGTACAGCGGCTCTGGCCCCTCTTCCTCGTCCTCGATCAGCCCCGGCTTCTCCGCCGGCGCCCCCGCCTCGAAGCCCGGATCCATCGTCGGCTCGATCGGTGCAGGGGGCAGCGACGGGCCGCAGCCCACCAGCAGCGCCCAGAGCCCCACCACCAGCGCCTTGCGCGCCTTCTGCCTCCGGAGGTTGCTCCCTTGTTCGTTCATCTCCTGACCAACCTTTTCCCTCCGGACGTGCTCGGTGGTTACGAGCTCCTCGCCCGGGATGTCGCCCTCGCCTTGCAAGAACGGGGACACCGCGTCCTTGTCCTCACTTCCGGCGATGGCCGCCCCGACCCCCTCGCCCTCCGCTCCCTCCGCCTCGCGCGCCCCTTCGGCTCCGAGCCCCGCCGCGACCGCCTCCGCCACCTCGCCGCCGCCTCCTGGAACCGCGCCGCCCTCCGCCGCGCCCTCGCCCTCCACGGTCGCCCCGACGCCGTCCTCGTCATGAGCCTCCGCCGCCTCGGCGTCGAACCTCTCCGCGTCTACCAGCAGGACCGTATCCCACAGGTCCTCACCGTCAACGACGACTGGCCCCTCGCCTACGTCTCCACCCCCTCTCCCCACGGCCGTCTCCTCGATCAGGCTGTCCGGAATGTCCATACATGGGACGGCCTCGCCCCCCGCCGCGTCGTCTACCTCTCCCGCGCCATCCGTGACCACGTCCTCCGCGCCGGAGCCCCGTTCCCGCAGGGCCGCATCCAGCCCCAGGGCGTCCCCCTCCGCCTCTTCCCCCAGCGCCCCTTTCGCCCCCTCCACGCCGAGCCCACCCTGCTCTTTGTCGGGCGCATCCACCCCAGCAAGGCCCCCGAGGTCGCCATCGATACCGTCTCCGCCCTCGCGCGCCGTGGCGTCCGGGCGCGGCTCCGGATCGCCGGCGCTGCCGTCAGCGTATCTTACCGGGACGCCCTCCAGTCCCGGGCTGAGACAGCCGGGATCCGCGACCAGATCGAGTGGCTCGGCCAGATCCCCCGGGACCAGCTCGCCTCCCTCTATCGCTCCTCCGATGTCTTCCTGTTCCCCTGCGCCTTCGAGGGCGAAGGGCAGGGCCTCACCTACATGGAAGCCATGGCCTGCGGGACCCCCGTCGTGGCCTACCCCCGCGGCGGCGCCCGCGAGCTGCTCCAGGGCGGCCGCGTCGCGGTGCTCGCCGAGACCCCGGACGGCGATGGCTTCGCCGACGGCGTGCTCGCCCTGCTGCACGACCCGGCTCGCACCGCCGACGTCGTCGCCCAGGGCCGCCTCCTGGTCGAGCGCACCTCCCTCGAGACCTACGTCCAGGTCCTCGAGCAAGAGCTGCACGAGGCCTGCTCGCTGGGCGGTGTCTTTCACGACCCTCTTGTCGCGGTGACACCCGGGTGACCTTTTCGCTACCATCCCGGGATGGGTCTTACCTCTCGCTGGATCACCGCGGCGACCGCCGCCGCCCTGGTGCTTGGCGCCACGGGCCGCGCGCATGCCTTCTCGACGCGGATACACATCATGATCGCCAACCAGATCCGGGAGTCGCTGATCGCGGGTCAGGGGAAGATCCAGCTGCGGGGGTCGGACCACGCGGTCCAGCTGTCGGCGGAGGACGTGGCGGCGCTGACCAACCACCCGCTGGCGTTCCGTGCGGGGGCGGTGGGGCCGGACAACATGGTGTTCCCGGCGATGACGGACCCTTCCCACGCGGTGGGGACGAGGCCCTTCGAGCAGTGCGAGGCCCTCTACCAGGAGGCCATCACCGGGGAGGAGAAGGCCTACGTGCTGGGGTGCTTCCTCCACGGGACCACGGACGCGGTGGCGCACCATTACGTGAACTACCTGACCGGGGAGACCTTCACGCTGACGCCGATCACCTCCGGGCGCGAGCAGAGCTGGAGCAACGTGGTGCGGCACATCGTGTCCGAGAGCATGATCCAGCAGAGCGCCGCGGGGCTTCGCCCCGAGCTCTTCGCGGCGGGGCAGCTCTCCCACGCGATCCCCAAGAGCTTCGTGCAGCGCGCGTACCTCGACGACGCCTCGCCGGTCTGGAAGCTGATGGCGCACCATGCCCACGAGAAGTTCAAGGCGGCAGAGGCCCAGAACCCGGGCTCGTCGCTGCCCACGCTGCTGGCCAAGAGCGGCCTGGCCCCCGCCGAGCACCTGGCCCTCTCCCCGGTCTACATCAAGCGGCTCCAGTCCTCGCGGGAGGCCCTGCGCTCGGACCTCAAGGCCAGGATCGCGGCGATGCAGGACAAGAGCACCAGCGACGGCGCCAAGCTCTCGGTGACCCCGGGCCCCGACGGGAAGCTGGGGACCTACGACGACAAGACCGCCTGCTCCGCCTCCTGCCCGACGCTCTACGCGACCTACTTCACTTACGTCGGCATGCTGCTCCCTCGCAAGAGCGCCAACGGCCAGGAGCTGCCCCCCGCCTTCGACAAGATCAGCGACAAGCTCGGCGACGACCTCGGGCAGTTCTTGCCGGCCTACCTCGACACCGTGGAGAACCTCTCGTCGACGCTCAACCAGCCCATCAAGCCCGGGCAGAACGCCCTCGGCATCGAGAAGACCGACCTGACCCTGGCCTTCACCCCCATGACCACCTGGGCCACCAACCTCACCACCCTCGACTACGAGACCGTGGTGCAGGCGGTCGCCCCCGACTGGCTCATCGACCTCCAGGACGCGCTCCAGTCGGTCGGCGTCAACGTCGCCATCAGCGGCATCGTCAAGGCGGTGTTCCAGCCGGTGGTCCAGCCCATCAAGGACGGCGTGAAGGTCTACGTCATCGACCAGGCCCAGGGCTACCTGGGCGAGCTCATCGACCAGATCAAGAAGGATGAAAAAGGCATCGAATTCGAGTTCACCGAGCGCCTCAACCTCGCCATCGCCCCCGGCCTCTCCCAGAACATCCTCGGCCACTTCTACGACGCTGGCCTCTTCCTTCACGCCTTCAACATCGCCTCCGCCACCTTCGCCAACCGCGCCATCGTCCTGCCCGAAGGCCAGGACCCGGTGGGCATCGGCCCCGCCTCCTTCGACGCCTCCCACACCCCCTCCTGGATGCAGGCGGGCCTCTGCGATTACCTCGACCAGGCCATCTTTCCCCTGGGCCATGACGTGAAAGGGATGCTCTCCGTGAAGATCGATGGCCTCCTGTTCCCCGCCTCCGTCCAGGAGGACACCCCCATCGAGTGCCACGACGGCCTCCTCGATACCTTTGACTCCAGCCCCGACGCCTCTTCCTGCAAGCTGGTCAGCCTCGATCAGCTCATCAGCGATCCGGCGCGGCGCGGCTCCCTCTCCCGGGCCTACCCGCCCGCATTCGCCCCCCAGCCTGCCTCCTGCCGCAACCTCCTGGTCCCCGGCCTCCCGGAGCCGCCCCCCACCGGAGGCTCCGGCGGCTCCGGCGGTACCTCCGGCGGCTCCGGGGCTGGCAACGCGGGCGGCTCCGTGTCCGGAGGCTCCGGAGGCTCGGACGCAGGGCAGGGGGGCGAGCCTGGCGGCCCCTCCGGCGCCTGCTCCCCCGGCCAGCCTTGCACCGCCGGCCTCTCCGTCGACCCGTGCATCAAGGACCAGAAAAACGGCTGCTTCCTCACCTGCCGCTGCTTCGACGGCACCTACGCCTGCGAGGAGTCCTGCGACTCTGACCTGCTCGGCGGCTCCGGCGGCACCTCCCCGGGAAACAAGGGCGGCTCCAGCGGTACCTCCCCGGGCGCCTCCCCCTCGGGCACCGCCACCGACGAGGGCGGCTGCGGCTGCGCGGTCCCGGGCCGCTCCACGGCCCCTCGCTCTGGCCTCGCCGCCCTCGCCCTCGGCGCCGCTGCGGCCTTCCGACGACGCCGACGCTCCCTCGCGGCCGCGGGGCTCCTCGCGGTCCTCGGCCTCGCTTCCGGCTGCGGGGACGACGGCGGCGCCTCTTCCCCGGGGCCCGTCGCCGGCTCCAGCAGCGCCGGCGCGGCCGGCGAGGGCGGCTCCAGCGGCGCGGGCACGGCCGGCTCCGCGGGCTCCGCTGGCGCCCCCACCGCGTCCTGCGGACCGGGGCGCAAATGCACGCCTGGTGTCTCGATTGACCCATGCTTCAAGGACCAGAAAAACGGCTGTTTCCTCGTGTGTGCCTGCGTCAACGAGACCTACGAGTGCGAGCAGAAGTGCGAGACCGCGGGGTCCGGAGGTTCCGGACAGGGAGGCGAGGCCGGCGCGGCCGGTGAGGCGGGCGCGAGCGGTGAAGCCGGGGCTGGAGGGGACGCGGGCGGAGGCGGCGAGGCGGGGGCCGGGGGCGACGCCGGTGCGGCCGGTGAGGCGGGGCAGGGCGGCGGGGGTGCATCGGGGGAGGCGGGGGCTGGTGGAGGGGGCTCCGGCGGGGCCTCTGGAGCAGGGGGCGGGGGCGGCGAGGTCGGGGACTGCTGCGAGGCGAAGAAGGGGGTCACGGGGTGCAGCGAGGGGCCGCGGTCTGCGGGGGGGTGGGTGACGTGTTGGGCGGGGGCCCCGCGGGGGGGGGGGGCGGCAGGGGGGGCAGCGGTCCCGGGCTCCTGGCGCAGCTGGGCGAGTCGACCTGGCACGGGCTGCAGCCGAGGCTGAAGGGGAACAAGCTGGTGACGCGTGGGGTCCAGCTCGAGTTCAGCTCGTCCTCGCTCCAGTGGGTCGAGATCATGAACCCCTACGGGCCGTCCCGGTGGCGCGAGCACCGGGTCTTCACCCTCGACGCCGACGGCAAGACGCTGCGCACCACGGTGGACGCGCCGGCCGGGTGGCCGACGCCGCCGAACAACGGCCAGAAGCGGAACTTCCAGGTGACGGTGCTGGAGGGGCCGCCGCGCAAGCTGGTGGTGTCGCTCAACGGGGAGGACGAGGTCTACGAGGAAGGGCCCTTCCCGGCGCCCACCGGCGGCCTGACGGCGACCGCCCGCGCCTTCGAGACGGGCCCCGTGAGCGACGCGTTCTGCACCTCCGGGCTGGGGGGCTTTGACCGCAAGCTGTTCTGGGATTTTGCCCGCGGCAAGAGCTCCCAGCCGGTGCTTGCCCAGGACACGGTGGCCGGCGCCAGGCTCAAGACCTGGAGCGATCTCTCCGGGAAGAATCAGTTCGCGGTCGTCGACCTCGATGGCTTCAGCCAGCTCGGCGGCACCGACATGAGCGACCAGTTCAACTTCGTGGTCACCTACACGGGCAAGGTCAAGCACCCGGGCGGCTCGATCAAGATGAAGGAGCTCAACGACGTGGTCGAGGATGGCGTCTGGGCCTTCCTGGGCAACAAGGTGGGCAGCTCCCTCACCAGCGACCTCTTCCTGGAGGTGCACGGCTTTGCCTGGGCCGATCTCACCGCCGACGAGCCCTCCCAGTCCTTCCCCTCCGGCGACGTGCCCATCGAGATCATCGTCGCCCGCTGCGCCAAGCAGATCTCCAACGTGGACGTCATGATCTCCCTCGGCGGCGCCCCCTACACCCTCGTCGGCAACGCCCCCACCCTCCCCAGCCTCGACCCCAAGCTGTTCCCGCCGGGCTTGTTTTGAGCCCCAAAGATAGGCCCTGAAACGAGATCAGGGCAGGAGCGCCTTGACCCTTCCTGAAGAATCCTTCAGGAAGAGGGGATGGATTCACATCAGTCTCCGGAGCCACAGGGAGCGACGGCACCCGCGAAGGTGCGCAAGTGGGGGGTGGCGGTCTGGGGGGGGCTGACGCTGGTGCTGGTGCCGCTGGCGGTGATGCTGATGCCGCGGACGCCGGAGGCGGCGCCCCCGGTGGCGTCGGACACGCCGGCGTTTGACGGCAAGGCGCTGAAGTTTTCGGCCAAATTCGCCGAACGTTCGGGGATCAAGGTGGAGGCGGCGAGCCGTGGAGCGATGACGCCGGTGGTGAAGGTGGTGGGTGAGGTCACTTTCAACCCTGCCAAGGTGGCGGCGGCGGGGGCGAGGACGAGGGGGTTTGTGAGGAAGGTGACGAAGGTGGAGGGGGACGAGGTGAAGGCGGGGGAGGTGCTGGCGGAGATCGAGAGCGCGGATCTGGGGCAGGCGCAGGCGGAGATCGCGGTGGCGCGGGCGCGCCGTCGGATCGCGGAGGTGAGCGCCACGCGGGAGGCAGAGCTGCTGAAGAAGCAGCTGACGACGCTGCGGGAGGCGGAGGACGCGGAGCTGCAGCTGGCGGAGCGGAAGGCGGCGCTGTCGGCGGCGAACCAGCGGGTGGCGGCGCTTGGGGGTGCGAGCGGGCCCTTCGGGGTGTACCTGGTGAAGGCGCCGATCGGGGGGCACGTGGTGGAGCGGCGGGTGGACGTGGGGCAGACGGTGGAGAGCGACGTGGTGGCGTTCCGGGTGGCGGATCTGACGTCGCTGTGGGTGGAGCTGGCGGTGTTCGAGCGGAACATCGGCGCGGTGCGGGAGGGGGACAAGGTGGAGCTGACGCCGCTGTCGGACAGCAGCGTGCGGATCGACGGGGTCGTGGCCCACGTGGAGCAGGTGATCAACGCGACGACCCGGAGCGCGGGGGTGCGGGTCAACGTGGAGAACCCGGACGGGAAGCTGCGGCCGGGGCAGTCGGTGCAGGCGAAGATCCACGCGACGGGCCCCACGCGGGAGGTGCTCTCGGTGCCCGAGGTGGCGGTGACGTACGTGGACGGCAAGCCCACGGTCTTCGTGGCGGAGGCGGCGGACCGGGTGATCCCGGTGGTGGTCAAGCTGGGGGTCACCGATGGCCAGCGGCAGGAGATCCTCGAGGGGATAAGCGCCGGCCAGCAGATCGTCGTGGACGGCGTCTTCGCCCTGAAAAGTGAGCTGTTTCGCTGATGCTTGCGCGGCTGATCGAGGCATCCATCCGGATGCGCTACGCCATGGTCGTGGTCCTGGCCCTGCTGCTGGCGGGCGGGGGCTGGGCCATGTCCCGCTTGCCGGTCGACGCGATGCCGGACGTGGCGACGGTCCAGGTCTCGGTGATGACCAAGGCGGCGGGGCTCTCGCCGATCGAGGTCGAGCGGGCCATCACGATCCCCATCGAGAACAGCCTCAACGGCATCCCGGGTGGAGACGAGCTGCGCAGCGTCTCCCGCGCGGGGCTCTCCGCGGTGACCGTCGTGTTCAAGGACAGCACCGACATCTGGTTCGCGCGCCAGCTGGTCCTGGAGCGGCTGCGCACGGTGCAGGGCGAGCTCCCGTCCACCGCCGAGACCCCTGAGCTGAGCCCGGTCTCCACGGGCCTGGGCGAGATCTTCCAGTTCGTCGTCCGGTCCGAGCACCACTCGGCGATGCAGCTACGCACGCTGCTTGACTGGGAGATCTTGCCCAAGCTGCGGCAGGTCCCCGGGGTCGTCGAGGTCAACACGATGGGGGGCGAGCTGAAGCAGTACCAGGTGCTGATCGATCGCTCCAAGCTCAAGCTGTATCACCTGACCTTGACCGAGGTGGTCGAGCGGCTCCAGGCCGCGAACCTCAACGCCGGGGGCGGCTACCTGGAGCGCGGCGCCGAGGCCTTCGTGGTCCGCGGCGAGGGCATGATCCGCGGCGAGGAGGACATCAACAGCGTGGTGCTCCGGGCCGATCAGGAGGGCCCGCCGGTGCTGGTCAAGCACGTGGCCTCCGTCAAGGTCGGGCAGGCGCTCCCCTACGGCGTGGTGACCTACAACGGCGAGGGCGAG
>JALOQB010000407.1 GCA_025453595.1 Polyangiaceae bacterium | reverse complement strand
CGTGGGCCCCCCAAGGCCCACCGTTCCCCCAAAGCCCCGGGGCGCAGCCCCCTTGCTATTCTCTACCGGGCAGGGGTGCAGGGGGACAACCCAGCGAGGCCCCCAGCTCGCATGCCTTGTTCCTGAGCTGTTCTGCTTCTTCGAGAGAGCGCTCGACACCGCGGCCATGGCGCAGGTGGAGGGAGAGCCAGGCGCAGCCCTCGGCGTCGGCGACACCATCGTCTGGTTTGCAGGCTTTCCGGAAGAACCCTGCGGCCCTGGTGTCATCCTTGAGGACACCGCGCCCGGTGGCGCTTGCCTCACCGGCGAGCCTGCAGCCGAGGGGGTGTCCTTGCTCGCAGGCGCGTTGAAAGAGCATGGCGGCCTTCTGTTCATCGAGGGGGACGCCTTCGCCGCGCTGGTGGAGCTGGCCGAGGTGGAGGCACCCCTGGCGTTCTCCGTCCTCGCAGGCCTGGTGGTAGAGCGACGCGGCGCGCTCGCGCTCGGGTGGGCGTTCGTTGGTCCCCTGTTCGAGGAGCACGCCCAGGCCGACGCAGGCGAAGGCGTGGCCGCCGCCGCAAGCGCGCTCGAAGAGGGCCGTGGAGCGGGGGAGGTCCGTGGGGCCGCCGCGGCCAGCGAGGAGGGCCAGGGCGAGCAGGCCACAGGAAGAGGGGGCACCCTCGTTGCAGGCACGCTCGTAGAGGGAGCGAGCGCGGGCCTCATCCCTGGGGACTCCATCGCCGCGTTCATGGAGGGCGCCGAGGTTGGCGCAGCCGTTAGCGTAGCCGGCGTCGCAGGCGCGCTGGTAGAGCAGGACGGCCCGCGCCTTGTCCTGGGGCCCTCCGGCGCCCTTGGCGAGCTGGATGGCCAGGCCGTTGCAGCCCTGCGGATCCCCGAGGGTGCAGGCGCGTTCGTAGCGCTGCCGGGCCTCGGCCTCGTCGAGCTTGCCGCCGCGCCCTTGCTCTCGCATCGCGCCGAGGGCACAGCAGGCGGCGCCGTGGTCGAGGGAGCAAGCGCGCTCGAAGAGCTCGGCGGCCTTGAGCTCATCCTTGGGGACACCGGAGGCGCGCTCGAACATCAGGCCGAGGGTATGGCAGCTCGCGCCTTCCCCGCGCTCGCAGCGCTGCTGGCACACCGCGGTGGCGCCGGGAGAGCAGGGGGGGGTCGGGCTTCCGCGCCAGAACGCCCACCCAGTGGCGAGGGCGATGGCCCCGAGCATCCAGCGCCAGGCTCCATGAGCGAGACGAGCGGCGAGGGGGAGCGGTTCACCGACGGCGGCCTTGAGCTGCTGCGGGGTGGGCTTCTGGAGCGCAAGGAGGATCGCCTCGACCTCGGTCGCAGAGCCCGGGCGTCCGCTGCGCTCTGGCGCCAGCAGCGCGTCGATCAGCTTGCAGAGCGGCTCGGGTGCTGCGACAAAGGAGGCGAGCGGGGGGGCAGGGGATCTCCCATCGAGGACCTCACCCCGGAGCCCCGCAGGGCCTCGCGCCGGCAGGTGACCGGTGAGCGCTTCGAAGAGGACAACCCCCAGGCCGTACAGGTCGCTCGCCGCGGTCGCCGGGGCGCCCGTCGCCACGGAGACGGGATCCATGTACCCGACGGTGCCCCCCTGGAGAAACCGCCCTGTCCCCTCGGTGCCGCCCTGCATCGTCTGGGCCTCGGTGAGCCCTGACATGCGAGAGCCGGCGATCTCGAAGGGCAGGTCATCGAGCATGACGCGTCGCCGGGGGGCGACCGCTGCGGGAGGCTCCAGCGTCGCTATCCCGAAGTCGATGAGCTTGTACTGGCCTCGCGCGTCGATCACGTTCGCCGGCTTCACGTCCCGGTGCACCAGCCCGACGCCGTGGACCGACGCCAGCGCCGACGCCAGCTGCGCCCCCAGCTCGATCACCTCGGCCACCGGCATCGCGCCCCGCTGCTGCAGCCTCCGTTCGAGGGAGGGGCCGTCAAGGTACTCCATCACCAGGCCCAGGAGGCCCTTCCCCTCGTCGACGTGGATCGTATGGAACCTCACGATATGGGGGTTCTCTACCTTGCAGAGGGCGCGAGCCTCCTGGATGACGGGTTCACGGCGGGAAGGGGGGCCCTCGGGGTCGAGGTGGAGGAGGGGGAAGATCTTGACCGCGACGGTGCGAACCTCGGTGCCGTCGTAGCTCTCGCGGGCCCTCCAGACGGGGGCGAAGCCGCCGCGCCCGAGCTGGGCTTCGAGCAGGTAGGGGCCGAGGCGGCGCTCGTGGGCGGGGCGCGAGAGGAGCGAGTCGAGGGCGCTCAGATCAGCCCTCGAAGGTGAATTGCTCGCCGCGAATGTCGACGGTGAGGGTGGTCCCCTCGCGGTACCCGGCCTTGAGGATGTTCTCGGCGAGGGGGTCCTGGATGTGACGGAGGATGGAGCGGTTGAGGGGCCTGGCGCCGAAGGCAGGTTCGTAGCTGATCTCGACGAGGCGATCCTTGGCGGCGTCGGTGAAGCGGAGGGAGATGCGGCGGCTCTCGACCAGGCTGTTCACGCGGCGCAGCTGGATGTCGACGATCCCCCGGAGGTCGGTCTTGCGGAGGGGACGGAAGACGATCACATCGCCGATGCGGTTGAGGAACTCAGGGCGAAATTTCTCCTTGAGCTCGCTCATCAGCACCTCGCCGAGGGCGCCGCGGCCCTCCTCGGACTCGAACATGCGGGGGTCCGTGTCGAGGATGCGGCCGGAGCCCACGTTGCTGGTCATGATGATGACCGTGTTGGAGAAATCAGCGAGGCGCCCGCGGCCGTCGGTGAGACGACCATCGTCGAGCACCTGGAGCAGCAGGTTGAACACGTCCCCGTGGGCCTTCTCGATCTCATCGAAGAGGAGCACGCTGTAGGGGCGGCGGCGCACCGCCTCGGTGAGGAAGCCGCCCTGCTCCGAGTCGACGTAGCCGGGCGGTGCCCCCAGGAGGCGCTGGGCCATGTGGCGCTCCATGAACTCGCTCATGTCGAGGCGAGTCATGGCCTGCTCGTCGTCGAAGAGGAACTCGGCCAGGGCCTTGGCCAGCTCGGTTTTCCCCACGCCCGAGGGGCCCAGGAACAGGAAGCTCCCGATGGGCTTGCGCGGATCGCGCAGCCCGATGCGACCTCGCCGCACGGCCCGGGACAGCGCGTTGACGGCCTCGTCTTGCCCCACGACCCGCAGCCTCAGGCGGGTCTCCATCTTGAGCAGCTTGTCCGACTCTCCTTCGAGCATCTTCTGCACCGGGATCCCGGTCCAGGTCTCGAGGGTATGGGCGACGTCCTCGGCGGCCACCAGGTTCGAGGGCCCGGGGCCGTTGCTCTCGACCACCGCGAGGGCGGCCTGGTACCGCTGGCGCATCTGGGGCAAGATCACGTACTCGAGCTCGCCGGCTCGGGCAGGCTTCTCCTTGCGGGCGGTGTCCAGCTCGGCCTCCAGCTTCTGCACCTCCCGCCGCAGCGCATCGGCGGCCATCTGGGCCCCGCGGCGCGCCTCGATCTTGCTGCGAAGCGCCGCGACCTGGGGCTCCAGGGTGCGAATTTCCTGCTCGATCCGGTCTCGCTGCTCGGCGCTGGTGCGATCGTTGTCGTGGGCGATCCCGTTGCGCTGGGCCTTGAGAGAGTCGAGGCGGCGCAGCAGGTTGTCGACCTCCGCGGGGACCCCTTCGCTCTCGACGCGCTTGCGGGCCGCGGTCTCGTCCAGCAGGTCGATGGCGCTGTCCGGGAGGGCCCGATCCTGGACATAGCGCGCCGCCAGTTTCACGGCGGCGTCGAGGGCCGAGGCGGCGATGGCCACGTTGTGGTGCTGCTCGTAGCGCGGCACGATCCCCTGCAGGATCTCGAGGGCCTGGGCGTTGCTGGCGGCCTCCACGCCCAGGGTGGTGAAGCGCCGGAACAGCGCCGCATCGCGCTCGGCCAGCTTCTTCAGCCCCTCGGGCCAGCACGTGGCGATCACCCGGAGCTCGCCCCGATCAAACAGGGATTTTAGCACGTCCCCCATGCCGGCCCCCACGACCCCCTGCCCCAGCAGCCCGTCCAGGTTGTCGATCACCAGGATCGCCTCGGCCTTGCCTCGCTCGGCCTGCATCGCCTTGGCCAGCGCCTTGATCCGATCCTCGACCTCGCCGCGGACCTTGGTCGCGCCGGCCACGATGGCCCCCGAATCCAGCTCCAGCAGGCGCGCCCCGTTCAGGTTGGCCGGCACCTCGCCGCCAGCGATCCGCAGCGCCAGCGCCCGCAGGATGGCGCTCTTGCCCACCCCCGGCTCGCCCACCAGCAGCGGGTGGTTCTTCGAGCGACGCTCCAGGATCTGCAGCAGCCGCCGCACCTCGCCGTCGCGGCCGATCACCGGGTCGGCCCCCTTCGAGGCCGCGACCAGATCCCGGGTGTAGCGCCCTACCAGATCCGCAGGGGTCGACCCGCCGGGGGTGCCGGTGGTCACCGCATCCCTCGGCACCGAGCGCAGCAACCCCAGGTGAGGCCGCACAAAACCTGGCGTCAGGTTGAAGGCACCGAAGACCTCGCCCGCCGCGCCCCGGATCTCCTGCGAGAGCGCCACCAGCACCTGCTCCAGGCCCACCTGCGCGGCCTTCTCTCGCTTGCTCTCCCGCTCGGCCCTCCTCAGCAGCTCCAGCAGCGCCTCCGACAGGTAGGCCTCTCCGCCGGTCGCCTTGGGCATCTTCTTCAGCGCGGCCTCGCAGGCGGCTCCGACCTCGCCCGGGTCCGCCCCCGTCTTCTTCAAAATCTCGACCACCCCCGGATCCCGCACCGCCCGCGACAGCAGGTGAATCGGCTCCACATCCGCATGCTTCTGCTCGTCCGCGAGCGCCTGGGCCGCGGCGATCAGGCTGCGTGCCTCGTGGGTGAACTGTTCCAAGGGGATGGTGGTGCTCGCTGGTTCCGGCATCGCCCCCCGAACCTAGCGCGCTGCTCCCCCCGGACGCCACCCTTCCCGCCGCTCTTCCCCTCGGTCTCTTCCGTGCTGCCTGGCGTGTAGCCCGGGGCCAGGGGGAGTCTTTTTGCACACCGCATCGATCGGGCTTGGCGGCGGCAGGTTTGTTCAGCGGGTGGTACGCACCAGGATCGTCGGTTCCTTGTCCTTCACGGTCTGGAGCACCTCGATCCCGATCTGGAGGGGTCGGGGCGAGGAGCTGGCGGCCTTGGCGACGGCGCGCCCCTGGAGGGCCTGGCTCCAGAGGTCCACGGTGCGGAGATCCATCTCGGCCAGGACGCTCGCGGCCTTGCCCTTGCGAAGGGGGACGACGAGGGTCCAGAGGCTGCCTCCGGAGGTCGGCGTCACGGTGGCTCCGTCGACATCGGACACCACGCGCGCGGCAGGGGGGAAGTGGAGCACGAGAGAAGAATCGGAGCGGCTGGCGAACATGACCGGGAGGCCGTCATGGATGAGCGCCGGCTTGAGGGGGATACTGGTCTTCTTCTCCTGGTAGATCTTGCAATCGCGGCCATCAAACCAGCCATCGTTGATGTCGAGGCTGATCTGGTTCCCCGCGAGCTGGAGGCGCTCCCAGCGGAGGGCGACGAGCCGGTAGACGTTGACCAGGGGGCCGCCATCGTTGGAGCACCCGACGGACAGGGTGGAGCCGCGGACGTAGCCCTGGAGGACGTCACGAGCGAGCCGGAGGGAGCCGCCGGAGGGGAGCTCGAGGCGACCGTAGATCGCGCCGGACTGGGTGGCCTTCCACCGGGTGAAGGACGCGGCATCGGAGACGACGAAGCGCACCTCGGGGGCCTCGGGGAGGGCGATGGGGAAGCCGGCGGGGCGCTTGCTGTCCTCGAGGGGAGCGGGGAGCGTGGTGGAGGTGGGG
>JALOQB010000406.1 GCA_025453595.1 Polyangiaceae bacterium | reverse complement strand
GGGCTTCTCCTCGGTGCTGTTCGCCGCCCCCCTCGACGCGCTGCCTCTCTTCTGGGCAGGCACCGCGGCCATCGGCCTGGGAGGCGGCTGGTTCGCGGTCGGCACCTTGACCGCCTCCATGCAGCTCTCCGAGGGCGGAAAGAGCGGCCTGGCCATCGGCGCATGGGGGGCCGTGCAGGCCACCGTGGCCGGCGCCGGCGTGGCCCTCGGCGGCCTGCTCCGCGACCTGCTCTCGAGCCTCGCCACGCGAGGAGCGCTCGGCCCCGGCCTCCGGTCCTCGGCGGTCGGCTACGGCTTTGTTTACCAGCTCGAGATCGTCCTGCTCTTCGGCACCCTCATCGCCATCGGCCCGCTGGTCCGAGCAGGTGTGCGCGCAAACCCCTCTCGCTTCGGCCTCGCCGAGCTCCCTGGTTGAAACCCGAGTTAACCCCGGTTCGGAGCATTGAACTGCCATGATCACAGAATATATCGACGTCGCCCAGGTGGTCCTCTACGTGTTCTGGGCCTTCTTCGCGGGCCTTGTTTACTGGCTCCGCCTGGAGGATCGGCGCGAGGGCTACCCTCTCGAGACCGACAACCCGGCGATGGTGTTGCCGCTCAACATCCTGATCCCGGAGCCCAAGACCTTCCTGCTGATGGAGGGTGGCTCGATCGAGGCGCCCAACTACATCCGGGATAACCGCCCCATCGAGGCGACGCGGACCGCCGCTGCCGCCGGCTCCCCCCTGGAGCCCATCGGCGACCCGATGCTGGCGGCGGTGGGCCCCGGCGCCTTCGCCGATCGGGCCGACCACCCGGAGCAGACCACCCATGGCGCGGACATGATCGTCCCCATGCGCGTCGCCACCGATTTCTCGATCACCGCCGGGCCAGACCCTCGCGGCTGGGAGATCGTGGCGGCGGACGGCAAGAGCCCCGGGGTTGTCCGGGAGATCTGGGTCGACCGCTCGGATTACATGGTCCGTTACCTGGAGGTCGAGCTCGCCGACGGCGGGGTCCGCCTGGTGCCGATGAACATGGCCCTCGTGCACGACGAGGTGAAGCAGGTCGAGGTCGCCTCGATCCTGAGCGAGCACTTCGCCCACGTCCCCACCCTCAAGGCGCCCGACCGCATCACCCTCCTCGAAGAGGACCGGATCTGCGCCTTCTACGCCGCGGGACGCCTCTACGCGACCCCCCGGCGGCTGGGGCCGGTGGTGTGATGGATACCGAGATCGACTACGAGCCGATCCCCGGCCTTCCAGACGGGCTACCCGAGGGCGAGCGCGTGCTCTGGCAGGGCAAGCCTTCCTGGAAATCCCTCGCCGTGGAGGCCTTTCATGTCCGATGGGTCGCGGGGTACCTCGCCGTCTTTCTCGGGGCCCGTCTGGTGGTGTCGCTGCGGGCAGGGCAGGGCCTCGCCGAGGTGGTCGGGGCGGCGCTGCTCACCGCGCTCTGCCTCGGCGTGCTCGCCGGGATGGCCTGGCTCAACGCCCGGGCGACGACCTACACCATCACGTCGCGCCGGGTGGTGCTGCGGATAGGCGTCGCCATCCCGACGACCTGGAACCTCCCGTTCAAGCGCCTCGCCTCGGCGGATCTCTCGCTGCGCAGCGCCGACGACGGCGACATCATGCTCCGCGTGGCCGAGCCAGATCGGATCGCCTGGCTCCACCTGTGGCCCCACGTCGCGCCCTTCCAGTTTGCCCGCGCCCGGCCCACGCTCCGGGCGATCTCCGCGCCCCAGCAGGTCTCGTCGCTGCTGGCAGAGGCGGTGGCGAGCTGGGCCCGGAGCGAGCAGGCGGTCGTCCGAGTCGTCCAGAATTCGCGCGAGGACGAGGCGGTCTCGCCCCCCCTCGGCGCCACGGAGGCCGGGCGCTAGCCCGGAGAGGTTCGCATGGGACACCATCATGTCCAGACCGTCCCGAGGGCCGCGCTGATCGGGGCCGCGGTGCTGATCATGACCAGCATCGGCCTCGCGGCGGGGGCTCGCCAGGCCCGCCTTGCGGCCCGAGACTCGGTCGTGAAGCCGGCGATCGAGGTGGTCTTTGTTCGCTTCGAGGACAGGCCTGATGGCTCCCTGAGGATGCTCGACGCCGACACCGGCCGGGAGCTGACGCAGGTGCCGCCCCGGTCCAACGGGTTTGTCCGGGGGGTGCTGCGCGGCATGTTCCGCAGCCGCAAGCTCGAGGCCCTCGACCGCAACGCGCGCTTTCGCCTCGCGCGAGAGGCCGATGGCCACCTGACGCTGGAGGACGCGGAGGTCGGGCGCCGCGTTCACCTTGACTCTTTTGGCCCGTCGAACTCGGCCGCTTTTTCCGAGCTCCTGGCGGCAGCGCGGGGGGCCCGGTGAGCGGGGTGTTTCGCTGGCGAGCCCGCCGCGAGGAGGCATGGTGCATGGTGCACGTGTCTCACCGCTTCGAGGAGCTCTCGGCCCACGTCGAGCTGCTCGACGGCGTCGAGGTCGGCCCGGGGGACTCGGTGCTCGTCCACGGCGCCCGCATCGATGTGCCTTTTGGTGAGGTGAGGGTGGAGCGTCGCCGCGCCACCGTGGTCCACGCTGGCTGGCTCGAGCGCGCCTGGACCAGGCTCACCGGGGACCTGGATTGTCTCTCCTTGCTCGAGATTGAACTGAACGAAGGGAACGCGTCATGACCACGAACCTCGGGATCGACAACGCCATGTACGGGGCCGTCGCGCTCAACGATACGACCCGGGCCGCGGTCGCCACGACGACGCTCAGCCCCCGCTTTTACACCACCGATTTCGCGGCCATGGACGCGATGTCCGTCGAGCCCGTGCGGGCCGAGTGGGACGCCCTCATCGCCGAGCTCGCGTCGGACCTGAACCGGAAGCATTTCACCCGCGACAAGGGCCTCGGGTGGGATCTGGACATCGAGGGCCTCAGCCCCGCGCTGCGGGCTGAATTCCTTGACTTCCTCGTCAGCTCGCTCACCGCGGAGTTCTCCGGCTGCGTGCTCTACGCCGAGATGAAGAAGCGGGGGAAGAACCCGGATCTGCAGGCGCTCTTCAAGTACATGAGCCGGGACGAGGCGCGCCACGCGGGCTTCATCAACGACTGCCTCCGTGACTTCGGCGTGCAGGTCGACATGGGGTTCCTGGTGAAGGCCAAGAAGTACACCTACTTCTCGCCCAAGTTCATCCTCTACGCGACCTACCTCTCGGAGAAGATCGGCTACGCCCGCTACATCACGATCTTCCGCCACCTGGAGGCGCACCCGGAGCGGCGCTTCCACCCGATCTTCAAGTGGTTCGAGGAGTGGTGCAACGACGAGTACCGGCACGGCGAGGCGCTGGCCCTGCTGATGCGCGCGGACCCTGGCCTGCTCAGCGGCCTGAACCTGCTGTGGGTCCGGTTCTTCCAGGTCGCGGTGTTCTCCACCATGTTCCTGCGGGACCACCGGCGCCCGGAGATGCATGCCGCCCTGGGCCTGGAGCCGGAGGCCTACGGCATGGCCGTGTTCCGCATCACCTCCGAGATCTCGAAGCAGGTGTTCCCGCTGCTGGTCGACGTCGAGGCCCCCGCGTTCCTGGAGGGGCTCCGGGCGATGCAGCGGCTGGACGTCGAGCTGACGGCCGCCCGCGCCGGGGGGGGCGCCGCGAACTGGGCGCGGGCCCGGCTGATCCAGGCACGGATGGCGAAGGCGTTCGTCTCGCTGCTGCTGCTGCCCGCGAAGAAGAACCCGCTGCCCGCGAGCACGCGCCTCGCCCCCTCGTGGTGATGGTGTGAACGACCGTGCCCTCGCCGTCGTGCTTGTCCTCGCCCTGTGGTGGTCGAGCACCGGGGCCCTTTTGTGGATGGTATGGCGGGGGCCCGCAACGTTTCGCCGCAGCCTCGCGGCCTGCAGCCTGCTCGGGGTCGGGGGCCTGCTGGGGCTCGCCGTGTCCAGCCGCGTCGCGTCCATCCCGGGGGCCTATCTGGGGTTCACCTCGGCGCTGCTGGTCTGGGCGTGGCATGAGCTGGTCTTCCTGCTCGGGGCGATGACAGGCCCCCGCAAGGAGCCCTGCCCGAGCGACGCGACGGGGGGCCGCCGCTTCCTGCTGGCCACCAGCGTCGTGCTGCACCACGAGATCGCCCTGGCGCTGACCGCGGCGCTGATCGTCGGTCTGACCGCCGGGCAGCCGAACCAGGCGGGGACCTGGGCCTTCCTGGTGCTCTGGGTCATGCGGCTCTCGGCGAAGTTCAACGTGTTCCTCGGTGTGCCCAACCTGAACGAGCATTTCGTGCCGCCCCACCTGCGGTACATCACCAGCTACTTCCGCCGCGCCAGGCTCAACCCGCTGATGCCCTTCTCGCTGGTCGCCGGGGGCCTGGTCGTGGCGGCGCTGGTGGCCCCGTCGCTTGCCCCGGCGGCGACCCCCTTCCTGGTGGTCAGCCACACCCTCGTCGCGACCCTGCTGGGGCTCGCGGTCCTCGAGCACCTGTTCCTGGCCATCCCGGTGCCGGACGCGGTGCTGTGGCGGTGGGCCCTCCGGGCGCCGCCCCCCGCGCTGGCCGGGGCCTTGGTAGACGCACCGATTGCGCCGCTCCAGGCCAAGGTTCAGGACCAAATTCAATGATTCATCGTAATATATGCAAGATTCAAGATATTTGTGCGTGGCAGCTGACGCGTTGTTATTTGCCGACAGGGCCAAAAAGAACGTACCAAGTCGAGACTTTCGATGACATGCCTCATGTCCTTCACGCTAGCGTGGATCATCAAGAGGTTGCTCCCATGTCCAGATCGTCGATGAAGTTGAGCTCCGAGCCCTCGTTGCTCGAGCGAAATGTGCTCAACTTGGCGGGGCTTGAGGGCGCCGACCGCAAGAATCTCCTTGAAACCATCGAGTGGCGCATCGTCCCCGAGCTCGCGCTGGCGCACCTGGAAGGCTCGCTGGGGCTCCAGGTCTGCGCGGACGTTCGCGGCCCTCCGACGGTCGAAGAAGTGGGGGATTTTGCACGGATTTCATTGCGGGGCGATGTCCAGGCCGCCCTTCATTTCACGGAAGAAATCGTGAAGCAGGGGGTCTCCCTCGAGGTGATCCTGCTGCACCTGATCTCCGCCGCGGCCCGCTTGCTCGGGGATCAGTGGCTCGATGACGAGCTGACGTTCCTGGAGGTCACCGAGGGGCTGAGCACGATCCAGCAGGTGGTTCACGCCCTGGGGCCCAGCTTTGCGCCCAGGACCCCTCATCGCGGGAATGTTATCCTGATAACGCCGCAGCCGGAGCAGCACACCCTGGGGATCTTTCTCGCCGGGGAATTCTTCCGCCGCGCCGGCTGGAGCGTGCAGGTCACGCCGTGCATGGGGATGGCAGAGCTGATCGATACCGTGGAGAACGAGCACATCGAGGCGCTGGGGATCTCGGTCACGCACAGCGAACACTTTGCGCACATCGCCCCCCTGGTGCGGGCGGTGCGGGAGGCGACGAGGAACCCGGCAATGGTGATCATGCTGGGCGGGGCGCCGGAGGTCGAGGACCAGGCGAAGGCCCTTGGCGTTCTCTACTGTGGAAACGCCAAAGACGCCGTTGAATTGCTCGATAAAACCTGTTGCCAGTGGACCACCGGTGTCTTAAAAAGGGCACGCTCCTTCATGGAAAATACCCACGGTTCCGAACGAGATAGACGTCCTTCCAAGATGGTGGAACACATCCTTGCTGCGGCGGCTGACCTCGTGCTCTCGATCGATGGGGAAGGGGTTATCCAGGAGGTCTCGCTGGGGGACTGGATGGCGCCCCATCCGGGCTGGAAATCCCTGGAAGGGAGGCCCTGGGTGAGCGCGGTCGCCCAGGTTGC
>JALOQB010000101.1 GCA_025453595.1 Polyangiaceae bacterium | reverse complement strand
CCTTGCCCAGCTTGGCGTCCTGGAGCGTCTGCCGGCAGATGTCGATGGTGCGCTCGACCAGGTCCTCGCAGAGCGTCTCGAGGATCTGGCGGCTGACCACCCGCTGCAGGTGGAGCGCCTCGTTGCGGCCGCTGGAGATGATGAAGGGCAGGTTGACCTCCGTCTCCTTGACGCTGGACAGCTCGCACTTGGCCTTCTCGGCCGCGTCCTTGAGCCGCTGGAGCGCCATCCGATCCTGCCGCAGGTCGATGCCGTGCTCGTCCTTGAACCCCTGGACAAACCAGTCGATCAGCCGGGCGTCGAAGTCTTCCCCGCCGAGGAACGTGTCGCCCGCGGTGGCGATCACCTTGAAGACCCCGTTGCTCCCGATCTCGAGGATCGAGATGTCAAACGTGCCGCCCCCGAGGTCGTAGACCGCGACCAGCTTCTCGATGTTCTTCCCGAAGCCGTAGGCCAGCGCGGCGGCGGTGGGCTCGTTGATGATCCGGATGACGTCCAGCCCCGCGATCTGCCCCGCGTCCTTCGTCGCCTGGCGCTGGTTGTCGTTGAAATACGCCGGGACCGTCACCACCGCCTTGCTCACCGGGTGCCCCAAATAATCCTCGGCGATGGTCTTCATCTCCTGGAGCACCATCGCGCTCAGCTCGGGCACCGAGTAGGTCTTGTTCCGCAGCTGCACCCGCACGTCCCCGTGGGGCCCCTCCACGATCCGGTAGCTCGACGTCAGCAGCGCGTTCTTCACCTGCGGCGAGTTCCACTTGCGCCCGATCAGGCGCTTCGCCGCGAACACCGTGTTCTCCGCGTTGGTGATCGCCTGCCGCTTGGCGATGTGACCCACCAGCCTCTTGCCCGCCTCCGTCAGCGCAACCATGGAGGGTGTCGTCTTGTACCCACCCCGGTTGGGGATCACCGTCGGCACACCGTTTTCGACGATGGCCACGCACGAGTTGGTTGTCCCGAGGTCGATACCAATCACCCGATCCATGCCTGCTCCTTAAGAAACCAGTCTCTATCTGAGAGGATCCGGAAGGATGGCGCAAGGTTGGCCTTAGCCAAGCCCCTTGAGCAGCGCCTTTACTCTCGCATTTTCTGGCTCGATCTTGGCAGCCTCGGCCAGCTCACGGCGCGCGTTGAGGTGGAGACCGGCGGCGATGTAGACCTCGGCGAGGGTCGCGCGGTAGCGGGCGCTCGACCCGCGGAGGCTGACGGCGCGGCGGGCCAGGTCGGCGGCGAGGTGGAGGTCGCCGCTGGCGCGGAGCAGGGCGAGGGCGGCCTTCTCGAGGAGGGGCGGGTCTTCCGGGCGGCCGGTGGCGGCGCGCACGTAGGAGCGAGAAGCCTCGGCCCAGCGACCTGCCGCGGCCTCCGCGTCCCCCTGGTGGGCGTACTGCTCGGCCTGGGCGGTGCTGGCCTTGGCGCTCCACTCGCGGACCAGCGCCTGGAGCTGCTCGTTGTCCGGGTCGTTGTTGAGGGCGAGCCGGAACGAGTTGGCCGCGCCCACCGCGTCCCCCCGGTTCGCGCAGTCGTGGGCGGCGGAGAGGTAGCGGCGGGTCTGCTCCCGCTGCTGCTCGATCTGGTGAGAGATGGCCATGCGCCGCAGGTTGTCCCGGGCCTGGGCGGAGCTCTCGGGGCTGGACTCGGGCGGTGGCGTCGAGGGCGTGGCGGGCGCAGACGTCGGGCGGGCGCCGGACCATTTCCCGGAGAGCCGCGAGGCCAGCACCCGCCGTCGCTCGTCCTCCGGCGAGGAGAGCGGCCTGCTGTCGGGGCGCGAGGGCCCGACCGAGGGGGGGGGCATCGAGGCGCGAGGGGGCGGCGTGGAAGTGGCCACCGCGCGCGGAGGAGCCGGCGGTACGGAGGACACCACCGGGCGGGGCGGCGTGGACGGCGCGGGGGTGGGCGGCGCGGAGCTGGGCCCCCGGGGCGGGGCGGACGTCGCGCGCGGGGCCTCGCGAGGCGGCGGGATGGAGGCGGGCTTGGAGGCGGGCAGGTTGACCGACTCCAGATCCGCCGCGGAGGGCTTCCGGGTGGTGCGCTTGTGGGCCAGCTCCCGGTCGTACGCGGCGCGCGCTTCCTTGTCGTAGAGCACCGTCGTGGCCTCGGTCATGTGCTGGAAGATCTTGTCCAGCTTGGCCTTGTAGGTGCCGATGTTCTTCCGGAAGTAGCGGTCCGAGTGGAACTGCTTCACCAGCTGGTTGTACGCCCTGCTGATCTCGGTTCGCTTGGCCTCGGCCGGGATGCCGAAGAGCTCGTAGTGCGAGAGCTGCCCCAGCTTGTAATACATCTCGAGGATCTGGCGGCGTTCCGCCGGGTCGATCTCCACGTCCTCGTCGAGCTCGGCCTGCGGGATCGACACCTTCAGCCGCGAGGAAGGGGTCGGCGCCGGGGCCGGCGCCGGCGGGGGCGGCCTCAGGGACGCCGGGGCCGGCGCTGGTGTGCTGGTCGCGGACTCGGGCCCCTCCAGCAGCGCCCCCAGGGCATGCAGGCGCGTCAGCACCGGCACGATGTCGTCGCCCATGCCCGTGATCAGGCCCAGCTCGCTGGCCGACGAGAGCCCGTCGATGCGCGACAGGATGTAGGCTTCGTAGGGGGAGATGGCGAGCTTCCGGACATCGCAGCTCGGGTTCAGCCGGGGCACATAAGGGCGACGGGAAGTGGACACGCGAGGAGGCGCACCGAGGCAAGGTCGATGCGTCACCTCATCCTAGCGGTCTTCGCTTCAAAGGGGCAACAGGCAGCGCCTGCTCCCCCAGATCCAGGTGCATCCAGGGCCAGGGCCCGGGGAGCGCCCGGATCCGCGCCTCCAGCATCGCCCCCAGCCGCAGGGTCGTCTGCACCGCGTCTCCCCCCAGCTCCAGCCGCTCCGCGTGGACCCGCAGCCCTCGCTCGCCGGGCCCCGGGGTCGCCACCACCAGCGCTGCCCCCGTGCGGTGCGCCAGCTCCGCCGGTCCCACCGCCAGGGGCAACCTCCCGCCCAGAAACGGAACCCCCTGCGTGCGCACCCCGCGACCTCCCAGATCCGCCGGCATCCCCACCACCCGGTTCCCCTTCAGCGCCCTCACCAGCCCGGCCCCGAACCCCGGCGCCCCCCGGTACAGCACCCGCAGCCCTCGCTCCTCGCGCAGCCGCCGGTAGAGCGCGTCAAACCTCGGATCGTAGCTCCCTCGCGCCACCGTCGTCAGCGGCAACCCGGCCTCCACCAGCGCCACCCCCAGCCGCTCCCAGGGGCCCAGGTGCGCCGTCGCCAGGATCACCCCCTTGCCCCCCGCCAGCCCCTCCTCGAACACCTCCAGCGCCCCCGCCGGCACCTCCAGCCTGCTCCTCGCTTCTTCCCCGCGCAGCAACAGAAGCGTGTCCGCCAGCGACCCCGCCAGCGCCAGGAAAATATCACCGGAAGAGGGTCTATTATTACCCATGGCCCGCTGCAGGTTGCGGTCAGTGCGGCGGCGGAGGTTTCCCAGCAAGACCCAGGCGGTCAGGCCGAGGAGGGCGCAGGCGCCCCGGAGCCAGGAGGGGGGCAGGGCCCCGGCGGCGCGCAGGGCCCCGGTGGCAACGGCGAAGATGACGTCGTTTTTCCGGCGTTGCCATCGGGTCCAGGAGCCGCCCAGGCGCAGGTCGTGGGCGGGGTCAGGGGGCATAACAGCAGAGCATGCGGCACTGGCTGCTGGCGCCTACCCAGGGCCCCCGGGAGACCGGGCCCGAGCCAGCAGGCAAGCGATCGGCGAGCTGGGGAGAAGAGGGGACGAGGCAAGGAGGGGTCTGGGTCTGGTAGCACAGCGGGTAATCGGGGTGGGGCTGGGTCGCGGCGCAGGCGGGCCCGGACGAGCCGGCGCCGGTGCTCTGGCCGTCGCCGCCCGAGCTGGAGGACGAGCCCGCGCCCTGCTCGCCCTCGATGTCCTCGGGGGAGGGCTCCTCGACCTGACCCCCGCAGGCGAGCAACCCCACGCACAGCCACCAGGACCAACCTCTTGCGTTCATGACAGAGCCTCCTGCCGGGGGTGGAAAGCGAGTTCCATACCCGGGCGGGGGTGCGGGCTTTTGTGATCCCCGTCAAGGAATGCACGGGCCTTCGTCGCGGGCCCGGCCGGGGCTGCTCACGCTGGACTCTTGCGTGGTGCGCTCTAGGATGACCCGATGCGAAAGATCCTGAGCCTGGCCCTCGTGCTTGGAGGGCTCACCAGCGCGCTCCTTGGTTGCAGCGACGACAGCGATGAGAACAGCTCCGGGGCCTCGGGGGCTGCTGGGTCTGGCGGGGGTGCGGCGGGCAACCCGGGGGATGACGGCAAGGAAGACCAGGTCTACCCGGAGGCCGCGGGCCCGGCCCTCGGCGAGATGAAGGCGGGCTGGAACGAGATCCAGCCGGGGGGCGAGACGGCCTGCTCCAAGGGGTCTCCGTTCCGCTTCTTCGTGCGGCCCGGGGCCTCGGACAAGGTGGTGGTCGAGTTCAGCGGCGGTGGGGCCTGCTGGAACGACGCGACCTGCCCGCTGGCGGCGGCGGCCTCGGTCTTCACCGAGACGGTGGAGACGCCGGATTACGTGGGGGACGAGGCCAAGGCCAAGGGCATCAACGACCACAGCCGCGCCGACAACCCGGTGAAGGACTGGACCCACGTCTTCATCGGCTACTGTACCGGCGATATCCACACGGGGAACAACACCAGGACGTACACCGACCCGAACTCGAAGGAGCAGGTGACGATCAACCACAAGGGCGCGGCCAACGCCCGGGCCGTGCTGTCGTGGGTGTTCAAGAACTTCCAGGATCCGCAGCAGGTGCTGGTCACCGGCTGCAGCGCCGGCGGCTACGGGGCCACCTTCTGGGCGCCCCACGTCAAGCGCCGCTACAAGCAGTCGAAGATCTATCACTTCTCCGACGCCGCCGCGGGCGTGGTGTCGCCCTCGTTCTTCGCCGAGATCAACGAATCCTGGAAGCCTCAGGGCGTCTACCCCAGCTACATCCCCGGCTCGGACCCGAGCGTGAAGGCCAACCTCTCCTCGTTCTACAACGCGGTCGGGGCCTTCTTCCCGGACATGCCCATGGCCCAGTACAACACCCTCAAGGACGGCACCCAGGCCCTGTACTTCAACTTCGTCACCGGCCAGGACGCCGGCGCCTGGTCCAAGCTGATGCTCGGCGAGATGGACGCGATCCGGGCCAGCTCCAAGAACTTCAGCTCGTACGTGGCCCCGGGCGACACCCACTGCGCCATCCCCAACGACGATTTCTACAAGGCCGCGGCGGGCGACAAGACCCTCGCCGCCTGGCTCGGCGAGATGCTCCAGGACAAGAAGCCCGAGAACATCGCCTGCCCTGAATGCAAGTAGCGTCCTGCCTCACCGGCGCCTCGCTGCTCCTCGCCGCCTGCGCCGCCGCGCCCCTGCCGGCGCCGTCCGCGGAGCACCCCCCGGCGGCCCCCTCGGCCCCCCCCGCTGCGCCCCCTGCGGCCCCTTCGGTCCCCCCGCCCGCCGTGCCATCCGCGCCCGCGCCCGTGCCTGCGCGGCTCCAGATCGAGGCGATCCATGCGGCGGCAGCGCCGCCACCGCCGCCGCATGGCGCCGATCGCAAGGAGCACCTGCGGGAGCTGGAGCGCTGGAACCAGGGGGGCCTCGGGGAAGGGTCCCCCTGGCATCCGGTGCCGCGCGTCGTCATCGAGGCCCCGGTGCTCGCCCAGGGCAAGGGCAACACCCGCGAGCTGCTGCGCCACCTGCGCGCCGAGCACTACTGGACCGCCCGGCGCTGCTACGACGCGCAGCTCCGCGAGCACCCGGAGCTGGGCGGGCGCGTCGTGCTCCGGCTCACGCAGAACGCCCGGGGCGTGGTGACCCGCGCCTCCTCCCAGGGGGGAAAGGGCGTCCCGGATCAACGCAAGCACAAGACCGCGCTGAAGAACTCCGCCGTCGGATCCTGCCTGGCGGCGGCGTTCCGCGGTGCCTCGCTGCCCCTCGCCCGCAAGGGGGGCGCCACCTTCTCCTTCTCGGTGGATCTTTACCCCGGCGACGCACCCCTCCCCGAGCGAGATTCCCGCCCGTCCCGCGGGGAGGTGGACCGGGCGAAGATCCAGCAGATCATCGAGGACGATGCCCCGGCCCTTGGCTCCTGCTTTGTCGAGGCAAGCCGCCGCCATCCCGGGCTCTGGGGGCGCCTGGCGCTCCGCTTTCGCCTCGACCCTGGCGGGCGCCCCCTGGAGATCACCGAGGTCGAGACCACGTTCCCCGACGCCGACGCCGCCCGCTGCGTCCGGGAGCGCCTCGCCTCGCTCTCCTTCCCGGCCCCGGAGGGCGAGCCGTTGCTGGTGCTCCCGCTGCGCTGGGCCCCGCCGGGCCCGTTACATCGCGGCAAAGCGCGCGGAGACTCCCCAGCGATTCTTCATCTTTTGCTAGAGTCCATCCATGCGCCTTCGCACAAGCTTTTTTCTCGCCGTTCCCGCGGTGGCTGCGCTGCTCGTATCCCCTCCCGGTTGCGCCATCTACGACACGTCCCTCCTGGTCGATGGGCCCGCCGCGGGCGGTGGACCGCAGGGGGGCGCCGGCCTGGGCGGGTCTGTAGGCACCCAGGGTGGGGAGGCGGGCATCTCCGGAAGTTCCGGACAGGGAGGCGAGGCCGGCGTGGGGGGCGCAGCTTCCGGCGGCGGGGGCACCGCAGGCACGGCCGGCAACGGAGGCACGGCGGGGGTCGGCGGCGCGGGGGCCGGCGGGGCGAGCGGGGCAGGCGCCGGGGGTACGGCGGGCGCGGGGGGGGCGGGGGCCGGGGGAGCAGGGGCCGGTGGCGGCCCGGAGTGCAGCGGCCCCGGGGATTGCAACGACGACAACCCGTGCACGGCGGACAGCTGCGGTGGCGGCAAGTGCGTGAACGCGAACGACAACGGGCTGACGCCGCAGCAGGTGGGGGGCAACTGCAAGGCGGAGGTGTGCTCCAACGGGGCGGTGAGCAGCACGAACAACGACCAGGATCTGCCGACGGACGACGGGGAGCCTTGCACCAAGGAGACCTGCGAGGGCGGGGTTCCGGGCAAGGTGCTGCTCAACGACGTGGAGTGCGAGCTGGGGGGGAAGACGGGGTACTGCAAGACGGGGAAGTGCCAGGTGGACTGCTCGCAGGCGAGCGAGTGCGAGGACAGCAACCCGTGCACGCAGAACGGCTGCAACAACGGCAAGTGCGAGTTCACGCCGCTGGCGGATGGCACGGCGACGCCCGGGGCGAGCGACACGGCGGGGGATTGCAAGAAGAGCGTCTGCTCCGGGGGCGTGGCCACGGACGGCGAGGACCTGGCAGATCTGCCCGCGGCCCCCTCCGAGTGCCAGATCCCGAAGTGCACGGCCCAGGGGCCCTCGTTTGACAGCAAGCCCGGCGGCACGGCCTGCGGGGGCGGGGCCCAGCTGTGCGTCGCGGGTCAGTGCAAGGCGAGCACCTGCGGGGATGGGTTCCGGTTCGGCACGGAGGAGTGCGAGGGGGCCGACCTGGGGGGCAAGAGCTGCACGGATTTTGGCTTCGGTCCGGGGGCCACGGGGCTCGCCTGCGACGGGGGCTGCAAGCTCACCGCGGCGGCCTGCCAGGGCGTCTGCGGCAACGGCGTGAAGGAGCCCGGTGAGGACTGCGACGACGCCACCACCCCGGGGGCGCCGGGCGGCGGCTGCTCGAAGTTCTGCAAGGAAGAGCCGGCGGTCGGCGACCTGGTGATCACCGAGCTGATGTACAACCCGAACGCGGCGCCCACGAGCGGCGGCAACGTCGAGCTGGGCGAGTGGTTCGAGGTGCTGAACAAATCGTCCAAGGCGTACGACGTCCGTGGCCTCCAGATCACCTCGAAGACGAGCGGCGAGCTGCACGTCATCGAGGCCGCGGCGCCCCTGGTGATCGCGCCGGGGGCTTACGTCACCTTCACGCGGGGCGCCAACTCGACCGAGACCACCGGCTTCACGCCCTTCTACAACTACGGCAACAAGCTGAGCTTCAGCAACAGCAGCGCCGACTACGTGCACCTCGAGATCGCCACGACCCCGCCGGTGCTGCTGGATTCCCTCGAGTACACCCCGAGCGGTTCGTACAACGGCAAGAGCTACTCGCTCAGCCCCACCAAGCTCACCCACACCGAGAACGACGTGGCGGCGAACTTCTGTGCCTCGAAATCCGAGTTCGGGGTGGTGGACATCAACGGCATCAAGGACAAGGGCACCCCGGGCGCCCCCAACGACTCCTGCCCATGAGCGCCAACCCCTGGAAGCTCACCTCGGCCCTGCTCGCCGTCGCCCTGGGCGCCTCGCTTCTCGAGCGGCTGCCAGAGGCCGAGGCCGCGGGCCCCGTGCGCCTGGGCAAGGCGCTGGCGGCGCTCCGGAGCGGGAAGAAATTTCTCGAGGAGGCCAGGGACCCACCGGCCCCTCAGCATGCCCAGTCCATGGCCGCGGTGAACCAGGCGATCGGGGCCGTCGAGCGCGAGATCAAGGCCTACGAAGCCATCGCCGCGAAGGCCAAGGCGAGCCCCTCCGCCTCGGCGGCGAAGGGCAAGGCGAGCCCATCCGTGGCTCCAGCGGCGAAGCCAGCCCCGAAGAAAGAAGAGAAGCCCCGCGCAGAGAAGCCCCCCGCGAGCGCCGAAATCGGTGAAGATTGACCCTTCCGCAGCGAGGACGAGAAGAGACCATGTTCGACAAGAGCAAGATCGATCAGCTCCGTGACCTTGTGGACAACGACCCGGTGGAGCTGGCCTCGCTGGTGGAAGAGTACGAGAGCAACTCGGCGAAGTTGCTGGGGCAGATCCGCGAGGCGCTGGAGCGGCGTCAGGCCCAGGAGCTCTCGCGGGGGGTGCACACGCTCAAGTCGTCGAGCGCGCTGATGGGGGCGGCGGGTCTGGCGCGCCAGTGCGAGGAGCTGGAGCAGCAGACGCGTTTTGGCTCGATCCCGGAGGACGCAGGGCCGAAGGTCACGGCCCTGGAGACGAGCTACCGGGACGCGATGGTCTGGCTCAAGGGTCAGCTCGACGCGGGGTGAGGCGCCCCGCTCCGGGGGCACCGGAGCAGGGGAGGGGGCTCAGGCCAGCTCGAAGAGGCCCGCGGCGCCCATGCCGCCGCCGATGCACATGCTGACGATGGCGTAGCGCCCCTTGCGGCGCTTCAGCTCGTGGAGGGCGGTGGCGGTGAGCTTGGCGCCGGTGCACCCGAGGGGGTGGCCGAGGGCGATGGCGCCGCCGTTGACGTTGAGGCGATCCTCGGGGATCCCGAGCTCGCGCTGGACATAGACCGCCTGGCTGGCGAAGGCCTCGTTGATCTCGAAGACGTCGATGTCACCGACGTTGAGGCCCGTCTTCTGGAAGAGCTTCCGGATGGCGGGGATGGGGCCGATGCCCATGATCGCCGGGTCGACGCCGGCGGTGGAGAAGTGGCGGAAGTAGCCGAGGGGCTTCACGTGGAGGCGCTCGGCATGCTCGCGGGTGGTGACGATGCAGGCGGCGGCGCCGTCGCTGAGGGGCGAGCTGTTGCCCGCGGTGACCGAGCCGGTGGTGGAGAAGGCCGGCTTGAGGGCCGCGAGGCTCTCGGCGGTGGTGTCCGCGCGGACCATCTCGTCGACCTCGAAGGAGAAGGTCTTGCGCTCGTTGCCGGAGAACTTGATGCCCTGCACGGGCACGATCTCGTCCTTGAACTTGCCGTCCTTGATGGCGGCGGCGGCCCGGAGCTGGCTGCGGAGGGCGAAGGCGTCCTGGTCAGGGCGCGCGACCTCGAAGCGGCGAGCGACGTTCTCGGCGGTGATGCCCATGGGGGTGTAGACCGAGGCGACGCGGGCCATCGCCTCGGGGGAGGCGCTGAGCTTGTTGCCGGTCATGGGGACCATGGTCATGGACTCGACGCCGCCGGCGATCACCACCTCGTTCCAGCCCATGCCGACGGCGCTCGCGGCGAGGGCGACGGCCTGGAGGCCGCTGGAGCAGAAGCGGTTGATGGTCATGGCGGAGGTCTCCGCCGGGAGGCCGCCGAGCATGGCGGAGACGCGGGCGATGTTCAGGCCCTGCTCGCCCTCGGGCATGGCGCAGCCGATGACGGCGTCCTCGATGTCCTGGGGGCGGAAGGCCGGGTTACGGGCGAGGAGCCCGGCGATGACCTCGCCGAGCAGCTCGTCGGGGCGCTTGTTGGCGAGGGAGCCCTTGTGCGCGCGGCCCACCGCCGAGCGCACCGCATCAACGATCACGATGTCCTTCATGGTGTGTTCTCCTTGGGGTCCGTCTTCAGTTACGCAGGGGCTTGTTGTTCTGGAGCATGTACATCATGCGCTCGATGCTCTTGGCCTCGCCGCAGAGGCTCACGAAGGCCTCGCGCTCCAGCTCGAGGATCTCCTCCTCGGTCACCTCGCGGGCCGCGCCGCCGGCGCCGCCGCAGAGGACAACGCCGAGCTTGCGGGCGATCTTGGCGTCGTGCTCGCTGGCGTAGCCGCCGGCCACCAGCGTGTCGACCATCATGCCCAGGGTGGCGATGCCGCTCTCGCCGGGCAGCTTGTAGGAGCGAGGGGTGGGGGCGTGGTAGCCAGAGCGCGCCAGACCCAGGGCGAGCTGCTTGGCCTCGTGGAGCTGGCGGGCCCGGTCAAAAGATACACCGTCCGCGCGCCGGAAGTAGCCGAAGTGCTTGGCCTCGACGGCGCTGGTGGCGACCTTGGCGAGGGCGATGTTCTTGAAGACGTTGGTCACCGCGTCGTAGGTGTTGGGGGCGGTGCCTTCGGGGGTGTTTTCGAGGGCGCGCCAGAGCATGTTGAGGGTGCCGGCGCCCCCGGGGATCAGGCCGACGCCGACCTCGACCAGGCCCGTGTAGGTCTCGGCCGCCGCCTGGACGGCGGTGCAGGCGAAGCAGAGCTCGAGGCCGCCGCCGAGGGTCATGTTGTAAGGCGCCGCCACGACGGGGACCGAGGCGTACTTGAGGCGCTGGGTGGCGTCCTGGTAGCCCTTGACCATGGACCGGATGCTCTCCCAGTCCTGGTTGTTGGCCGCCATGACGACGAGGAACAGGTTGGCGCCCACGCAGAAGAACTCGCCCTCGTTGTGGATCACGAGGGATTCGAACTCCTGCTCGGCCTTCTCGACGGCCTGGGGCAGCATCGAGATGACGTCCGGGTCGATGCTGTTGGCCTTGGTCTTGAAGGTGAGGCCGAGCACGCCGTCGCCCAGGTCCCAGGCCTCGGCGCCGTCGTTCTTCAGCACCGGCGCCTGGCCCCGCTTGAGGATCTGGAAGGTCGCGTAGCGCGGATCCGCGGCGCGGGCCGCGTACTCGCCCTTGATCAGGTCGTAGACGGCGCCGTCCTCGCGGTAGAAGCCGGTGGCGCCCTGGGCGACCATGCGGTCGATGCTGGCGGGCAGCTTGATGCCGTCGGCGGCCATGCGGCGGGCGGTCTCGGCGAAGCCGAGGGCGTCCCAGACCTCGAAGGGGCCGAGCTCCCAGTTGTAGCCCCACTTCATCGCGTCATCGACCGCCACCACGTCGTCGGAGATCTCGCCGATACGGCGCGCGGCGTAGGCCAGCCCGCGGGAGAGCACCTTCCAGGCGAACTGGCCCACCGGGCCCTGGTCCGCCACCAGCTTGCGGACGCGCTCCTTCGGGTCCGGGATCTTGGCGATGGCCTTGGCGGCCTTGAGGATCTCCGGGTTGCCGCCCTTGGCGCGGTACTCGAGCTTGTAGGGGTCGAAGGTGTCCGCCTCGCCGCCCTTGGGCTTGCGGTAGAAGCCCGCCCGGGTCTTGTCGCCCAGCAGCTTCTTCTCGGCCATCTCCAGGATGAACGAGGGCACCTTGAACACGTCCCGCTCCTCGTCGTCGGGCAGCGCGTTGTAACAGTTGTTGGCCACGTGGATGAAGGTGTCCAGGCCCACCATGTCCGCGGTGCGGAAGCTCGCGCTCTTCGGGTGCGCCATCGGCACGCCGGTGATCGCGTCCACGTCCTCCGGGCTCAGGTTGTCCGCCAGCATCTGGTGGATCGTCGCCATCATCGCGTGGATGCCGATCCGGTTGCCGATGAAGTTGGGCGTGTCCTTGCCGACGACGATGCCCTTGCCCAGCTTGTCCTCGCCGAAGCGCCGCACCCGCTCGAAGGTCGCCGGGTCGGTCTCGACGCCCGCCACCAGCTCCAGCAGCTTCATGTAGCGGACCGGGTTGAAGAAGTGCATCACCAGAAAGTTCTTCCGGAACGCCTCGCCCCGGCCCACCAGCATGTCCGCGATCCGCAGGCCCGACGTGTTCGACGCCACGATCGTCCCGGGGCGGATCACCGCCTCGACCTTCTCGAAGAGCGACCGCTTGATGTCCATGCGCTCCGCCACCGCCTCGACCACCAGGTCGCAGGTCGACAGCTTGCCCAGGTCGTCGTCGAAGTTCCCCACCTCGACCAGCGTCGCGTTCGACTTGTGGAAGAACGCCGCCGGCCTCGCCTTCAGCGCCTTGTCCAGGCCCCCGGCCGCGAAGCGGCTCCGCGCCCCACGGTCCCCCTTCTCCGCCTCCGTCAGGTTTGGCGGCACCATGTCCAGCAGCACCACCTGCACCCCGGCGTTGGCCAGGTGAGCGGCGATCCCGCTCCCCATGACCCCCGCGCCCAGCACGCCCACGCGTCGGATCGGCTTGTTCATGCGCACGTGTTCCTTTCGAGCTGTAAACCCGTGCGACGGTTTACCCGGCAACCCCCGCGGCGCAACCCTCGCCCCGCCTCCCCCCGACTCCCTGCCCAGGCGCATGGCCCTTGGCCCCTCAAAAGCAGCCTGATCCCCCGGTCATGCCTGCACCGTCGCCAGGACAGGCTGCATCCATGCAGCTCACTGGGGGCCCCGAAGGACTTTTCCCCCGCGGGTACACCCCCTTCACCCCGCCGTGCCGGGTCATGAGAGGTCCCACCGATGAAACTTCGAACCATTCTTTTCTCCTCCTTCTTGCTCTCCCTGTCGATGGGGTGTGGCTCCTCCGACGAAGGCTCTCCTGGCAGCAGCCAGGGAGGCGCCGGGGGGCAAGGGGGCGCCGGGGGTCAGAGCGGCGATGGCGGCGCCGCCGGGAGCGTCCTGTTCTCCGGAGCGGGAGGGATCGCCGGAGCGGCCGGGTCCAGCGGCTCCGCCGGGGCTGCCGGCGCGCAGGGCTCCATCTGTGGAGATAACCAGAAAGAGGGGGCCGAGCAGTGCGACGGGGTAGACCTGGGGGCCGCCACCTGCGCCAGCGTCACCGGCAACCCGGACGCCACCGGCACCCTCTCGTGCTTCGACAACTGCACCCTCGACGGCAGCCAGTGCCAGCTCAACCAGGGCGGCGCCGGAGGCGCTTCCAGCTGCGGTAACGGCGAGATCAACGCGCCGGAGCAGTGCGATGGCGCGGCGCTGGGCGACCAGACCTGCGCGACCTTCCTCAAGAACCCCGGCGCCACCGGCCCCCTCTCGTGCTTCGCCAACTGCACCCTCGACGGCAGCCAGTGCCAGCTCAACCAGGGCGGCGCCGGAGGCACCTGCGGTAACGGTCTGCTCGACGAGGGAGAGGTCTGCGATGGTGCGGCGCTGGGCGACCAGACCTGCGCGACCTTCCTCAAGAACCCCGGCGCCACCGGCGCCCTCTCGTGCTTCTCCAACTGCACGTTTGACCTCTCGGGTTGCGAGCCCGGCGCCGCGGGGAGCGGCGGCAGCGCGGGCGCCTCTCTGGCCCCGACCTGCGGGGACAAGATCAAGAACAACGCGGAGCTCTGCGACGGAGCCGACTTCGGCGTGGCCACCTGCGCCACGGCCCTCGGGTTGCCCGGCGCCACCGGCACCCTCGCCTGCAACCCCAACTGCACCCTCGACGCCAGCGCCTGCGTCCCGCCCCCAGGAGGGGTGCCCAAGTGCGGGGATGGCCTCAAGCAAGGCGCCGAGCTGTGTGATGGCCTCGACCTGGGGGCGATCACCTGCGCCACGGCCCTGGGCGACCCGGCCAGCCAGGGCCCGGTCGCCTGCCTCGCCAACTGTACCCTCGACCTGAGCGCCTGCAGCAAGCCATCCTCCGGCGGCGGAAGCGTCTCCTCCTGCGGGGACAAGGTGAAGAACAACACCGAGGCCTGCGACGGCGCCGACCTCGGGGCTGCCACCTGCGCCACGGTGCTCGGATCCCCCGGCGCCACCGGCACCCTCGCCTGCAACCCCAACTGCACCCTCGACGCCAGCGCTTGCCTCCCCGGGGGCGGCGGCGCAGGGGGGGCGGGCGGGGCCGCCGGGGCTGGCGGGGGCGCAGGCGCCGCCGGCGGGGGCGCCTGCGTCCCCATCACCTGCCAGGGCAAGACCTACGCCTGCGGCGATTGTGTGGACAACGATGGAGATGGCAAGACGGACATGGAAGATCCAGACTGCCTGGGGCCCTGCGACAACAACGAGACGGGGTACTTCCTGAACATTCCTGGCGCGAACAACGCCCCTTGCAAGCAGGATTGCTACTTCGACCAGGACACCGGATCTGGCAACGATGACTGCTACTGGAGCCAGAAATGCGATCCGCTTTCGGTGGCGCCCGGGTACCCGCCCAGCGGGGACGTGAAGTGCGCCCACGATCCCGACGCCTCCATCGCGGGCACCAGCAAGAGCTGCGAGCAGCTTGACAGCGATCAGTCGGAGCTCTGCGAGAATTTCTGCAAGCCGCTGACGCCGAACGGCTGCGACTGCTTCGGGTGCTGCGAGCTCCCCGCGGGGCAAGGCAACTACGTCTTCATCGGCTCCGTCGACGCGAGCGGTCAGGGGAGCTGCACCCTGGATCAGGTCAACGATCCGACCAAGTGCAAGCCCTGCACGCCGGTGAAGGATTGCCTGAACACCTGCGAGAAGTGCGAGCTTTGCCTGGGGAAGGACAAGCTACCGCCCGAGTGCATCCCGCCGGCCTCGGTGTGCGGCGATGGCAAGAAGGGCCCCTCCGAGGCCTGCGACGGGGTGGACCTGGGGGCCGCCACCTGCGCCAGCGTCACCGGCAACCCGAGCGCCACCGGTACCCTCGCCTGCAACGCCAACTGCACCCTCGACGCCAGCGCCTGCAAGGTGCCTTCCACCACGCCGGTGTGCGGTGACGGCGCGCAGAGCGGCTTCGAGCAGTGCGATGGCCTCGACCTGGATGGTCAGACCTGCGCCAGTGTCACCGGAAACCCCCTGAGCACCGGTACCCTAGCCTGCTCCCTGAACTGCACGCTCAACCCCGGAGCCTGCAGCAACCCGGGGGGCGGGCCCAGCTGCGGGGACGGGGTGAAGAACAACACCGAGGCCTGCGACGGGGTGGACCTGGGGGCTGCCACCTGCGCCAGCGTCACCGGCAACCCGGACGCGACGGGGGCCCTCGCCTGCAACGCCAACTGCACCCTCGATCTGGAGGGCTGCAAGGTGCCGCTGATCCCGCCGCCGGGAGGCGGGTCGTGCGGGGACAAGGTGAAGAACAACACGGAGCAATGCGACGGGCTGGATCTGGGCGGGGTCACCTGCGCCACGGTCTTCGGCAACCCGAACGCGACGGGGGCCCTGACCTGCTTCCCCAATTGCCTGATCGACACCAGCGGTTGCAAGGTGCCCACGGCCTCGCAGACCTGCGGGAACAGCAAGAAAGAGGGGGCCGAGCAGTGCGACGGGGTAGACCTGGGGGCCGCCACCTGCGCCAGCGTCACCGGCAACCCGAGCGCCACCGGTACCCTCGCCTGCAACGCCAACTGCACCCTCGACGCCAGCGGCTGCAAGGTGCCCACCGGCGGTGATCCCGCATGCGGCAACGGCAACAGGGAAGGGGCCGAGCAGTGCGATGGCCTCGACCTGGGCGGCGCCACCTGCGTCTCTGCGCTGGGCAACCCGAACGCGACGGGGGTGCTGGCTTGCTTCCCCAATTGTCTGATCGACGCCAGCGGCTGCAAGGTGCCCCCCCCGCCGGACACCTGCGGCGGTCAGGTGTGCCCTGTCGGCCGCCCGGCCTGCGGGTTTGACTGCCAGCCCCCGTGCCCCGATGGCATGTTCTGCCTCACCGGTTGCTGCGCCTCGCCCATCAAGTGAGCCCGTGGCTCAGCCCGGCTCGCCCCGCAGCACCCGGTCGTGCCACAGCAGCATCTCGATGGCGCCAGGGCCGCGGTTGAAGGGGTAATCGTGGGGGCCCGGCACCACGACGTGCTCGTGGACCTGCTGGAGCCGCTCCAGCTCCCGGTGGAACGCCAGGATCTCGCCGCGGTAAAAATCCTTCTCGCTGGTCAGCAGGCGCAGCCGGAAGTCTCCGGCCTTCTCGCGGGCCGTCAGCACCCGCCTGGCCAGGGGGCGCGCCTCCGTCACCTGGAGCGCCGCCTGGAGCGAGCCGATGGCGCCGAAGGTGTCCGGGTGGAGCAGGCCCACCAGCAAGGCGACCCGTCCGCCCAGGCTGACGCCGTCGATGCCCGTCGCCGCCCGGGTGCCCAGGGCCGCAGGGAAGGCACCCCGCACCGCCGGGAGCAGCTCGCGGACCACGAAAGAGGCGAAGGGGCCGGCGTTGTCCAGGGTCTTCTCCCGGAGCAGGTCGGGGGTGAAAGGGCAGGCCACGAGCAGGCCCCGGAAGGGCCGCTCGGCCAGGGAGGCGTTGATCCGCTCGATCCGTCTGGCGTCGTAGATCCCCTGAAAATCGGCGGCGGTCAGCGGCGGCTGGCGGAGCCGCGCCATCGCCAGGGTGAGGGCGTAGTCCCGGGGCCAGCCCCAGGCGCCGCCCTCGACCCCCTTTTTGGACTCGCCCAGGCCGTGGAGCGCCACCAAGAGCGGGAGCCGGTCGGCGCCGGTCCAGGTAGGGGCGACGACCACCGCCGCCTGGCGCCCGCCGAAGGGCAGCAGGCGCGTGGCGACCAGATCCGCCGGGAGCTCGGCGGAGGCGGACGGGGCTGGCGGGGGAGCGGGCGCCGCGGAGGGGGCAGAGGCGGAGGCGGAGGCCCGCGAGGGGGTCGCGTCCGCGCCGCGGGCGCAGGCGGCGAGGGCGGGGGGGCAGGCCAGGAGCAGGGAGCGTCGGGAGAGCATGGCGGGGGGAGAGCGAGGGAGGGTGAGTTTGCGTCTTGACGCGCGTCACCAATCTTCTACCTCAGAGGCGAGAGCGAGCGCTTGGGCCTCGTCCTCGAAGGAGCTGAAGCAAGTTGAACACCGAGCCCGTCCGCACGGATCTTCCCGAGTCCACCCCCTGGACCACCGCGGATGCCAAGAAGCTTTACCTCATCAACCGGTGGGGTTCTGGTTACTTCGACGTCGACGAGCAGGGGCGCATCACGGTGGCCCCGCTCCAGACGCGGGGCGGTAAATTCGCCCTGACCGACGTCGTCGATGCGGCCCTCCGCGAAGAGGGCCTGAAGATGCCCCTGGTGATCCGGCTCCAGGACATGCTCCACCACCGGGTCCGGGTGCTGAACGAGGCCTTCAACCGGGCCATCAGCGAGAACAAATTTCGCGGCAATTACCGCGGCGTCTTCCCCATCAAGGTGAACCAGCTCCGCGAGGTGGTCGAGGAGATCCTGGAGGCAGGGCGCCCCTTCCACTACGGCCTCGAGGTCGGCAGCAAGCCCGAGATGTACGCGGCGCTGGCCATGCACAACGACCCCGAGTCCCTGATCGTCTGCAACGGCTACAAGGATGACGGCTTCATCCGCACCGCCCTCCTGGGGCGGAAGCTGGGCAAGCGGGTGATCCTGATCGCCGAGAAGCTCTCGGAGGTGCGGGCCATCTGCCGCATCAGCCGCGAGCTCAACGTCGAGCCCGAGCTGGGGATGCGGGTCCGGCTGGTGACCCGGGGCGCGGGCAAATGGGCCGAATCCGGCGGCGAGAACGCGAAGTTCGGGCTCTCCACCAGCGAGATCCTGGAGGCCGCCGAGATCTTGAAGGAGCACAACCTCAGCAACGCCTTCAAGCTGATCCACTTCCACATCGGGTCCCAGGTGCCGGACATCCTGATCATGAAGCGCGCCGTGCGGGAGGCGGCCCGGTACTACGCCAAGCTCCGCCGCCGCGGCCACCCCATCGAGTTCCTCGACGTGGGGGGAGGCCTGGCCATCGACTACGACGGCTCGCGCTCGACCTTCCACGCATCCATGAACTACACCGTCGAGGAGTACGCCCGCGACGTCGTGTGGAACGTCGCCGACGTCTGCGACGAGGAGCGGGTCCCTCACCCCCACCTGATCAGCGAGTCCGGCCGCGCCATCGTGGCCCACCACGCGGTGCTGGTGGTCGAGGCCATCGGCGCCATCGAGAAGACCCCGGCCATGGAGAACCGGCGCTCCCCCAACGCGGAGCACAAGCTGATCCGCGCCCTCGACGACGTGGAGGAGGCCCTCGCCCGCGGCGAGCTGGCCGAGGTGACCGAGCCCTGGCACGACCTCCAGCAGGTCAAGGAAGAGTCCGAGAAGCTCTTCGAGGTGGGCCTCCTCGACCTCGATGTGAAGGCCGCCGTCGAGATCCGCTACTGGAAGCTCGCCGAGCGGATCTCCGGGCTGGCCCACCGGCAGAACAGCGACCACATCCCCGACTTCCTCCGCGAGCTGGACCACCAGCTCACCGACCAGTACATCTGCAACTTCTCGGTCTTCCAGTCGCTCCTCGATCACTGGGCCCTGGGCGCGCTCTTCCCCATCGTGCCCATCCACCGCCTCAGCGAGCGCCCCACCCTCCAGAGCACCCTGGTCGATATCACCTGCGACTCGGACGGCAAGGTGTCCAAGTTCATCGACGACAAGAACGACGTGCGGGAGACCATCCCGCTCCATGTCATCGACGACGGCAAACCTTACTACCTGGGTATCTTCCTCACCGGCGCCTACCAGGACATCATGGGCGACCTCCACAACCTGTTCGGGCGGGTCAACGAGGTCCACGTCTTCCTCGATGAAGACGAGGAGTGCGGCTACTACCTCGAAGAAACCATCGAGGGGAACACCATCCGCGACGTGCTCCGCATGACCCAGTACGACGCCCGCGAGCTGGCCATCAAGCTCAAGAGCCAGGTCGACGCCGCCATCAAGCAGGACCGGCTCAAGCCCACCGAGGGCATCCGTCTGCTCAACGAGTACGAGCGCGGCCTCAAGGACCAGACCTACCTCCACTTCCCCGAGCAGCGCTGAGCTACCGGGCGCTGAGCCAGCGCGGCGCCTGCCGGGAGTAAGGATACACCCGCAAGCCCGAACGCACCGCCGCCTGGCTCCAGAGATCGACGATCTCCCGCGCCTCCTTGCTCTGGACCCCGCCGTCCCCGCTCGCAAAGGCGCGGATCGTGTGCGACGGCGTGCAGCCCTTGCACCGGTCCCGCGAGCCCTTCAGCACCCGCAGCGCCAGCCGCGCCTGCACCGCGTCGCTCGCGCACACCTCGGCCGCCGTGAACGGGCGCGTGTTGGGCCCCGGCAAGAGCTGGAACAGCCCCAGGTACGTCCCTCGCCGCGGCAGGCAGCGCCGCGTCTTCTCCTGGAATTTCGACTCGTGAAAGCCGATCGCCACCAGCATCAGCGTCGTCGCCAGCAACCCCTCGTCCCCGCTCCAGAAGGCCACCGGCGTCGCCTCCGCAGTGAAGGTCGCCGCCATCGCGCGGAGGCGCTGGTTCCCCTCCTCGGTATCAGGCTTCACCAGGCCCACCATCGCGGCCGCCACCAGCGCTTCGATGCTCACGGACTCCGAGCATAGCCCGCCCCGACCCTGCGCTGAAGTACTCCCTGGGCCAGGCCACCGAACGAAGAGCCGGGGGCCTTGTCGCCAGCATAGCGTCGTCCTCGATGGCAGCAGCGCCAGGCTCGGCTTGCGGATCGCCTCAATGACGCGCTCCCGATCGGCGTCCGTCGGCTGCCGCCCGATCCTCCAGGCCCCCGTCCTCGTCCTCGGTGCTCATCCCCGGTGCTCGTCACCCTTCGACGTGACCGTGCGCGTGGCCATCCCCGATGATGCGGCGAGCGATGGAGCGGGTGCTGCGTAAGCGAAACCTCACCATCTCTGGTACGACCAACGGGTCAAAGCAATCGTCTTGACCCGCAGCCGCAGCCGCAGCCGCAGCCGCAGCCGCAGCCGCAGCCGCAGCCGCAGCCGCAGCCGCAGC
>JALOQB010000100.1 GCA_025453595.1 Polyangiaceae bacterium | reverse complement strand
GAGTTCGTGAAGGTGGACGCGCAAGGGACGTCGCAGGAGTGCAGCGGGTGCGGGACGGTGGTGCGCAAGGGGTTGCATGTTCGGGAGCATCGGTGCCCGAACTGCGGGCTGGTGCTCGACCGGGACGTGAATGCGGCGAGAAACGTGAAGGGCCGGGGCACGGCCTTCGTGGAGGGGAGAGTGGTAGGCTCCCCTGGGAAGCGAGAAGCCCCCACCTCGGCGTAAGCCAGGTGGGGAGTTGTCACCCATAGCACCAGCCCTCACCGGGCGGCAAAGGCCCGCCAAGCGCGCCAGGCCGGGGGGGAGAGGCCCGCGTGAGCTGGCCTCCTGCCTCCTGCAACGTCTCGCCTGGTCAGCGCCGGGGACGGCGCCGACGGAACAACGCTGCGAGCGCGAAGGGCAAGGCCGCGAGGCCGCCGGGCGTCGGAGCAGGGGCGGTGCGGCAGCCGCAGCCCCCCGCGTCGGAGCTGGTGGGCGAGGTCTCGGAGCCGCCCGGAGGCTGGCCCGCGGTGCCCGCCTGCCCGGAGCCCGCGCGCCCCCCCTGCGCGGCGCCACCGGCGCTCCAGGTGCCGCCGGTGCTGTCGGTGCCGCCGGTGCCGGGCGCGGTGCCCCCGGCGCCGGTGCTGTCGGCGCCCCCGGTGCCCGCCGCGCTGGTGCCGCCGGTGCTCTGGCCCGTACCGCCCTGGCCAGCGGGCGCGCTGCCCCCGGCGCCGCCGGCGCTCTGGCCCGTACCACCAGCGCCCCCGACGCCAGGGCTGGAGCCGCCAGCGCCCCCGGCGCCCCCGGTGCCAGGGCTGCTTCCGCCGGCGCCCGAGCCGGCGCCGAGGCAGAGCCCGAGGGGGGCGCCGGCGCCGAAGAACGATTTGTCGCAGGTGCCGCCGCCGCAGTCGGCGTTGTCGCAGCAGTACTTGGCGCACTGGGTGCCGGCGCAGGTGAGGCCGCCCTGGCAGAAGGGACCGCCTTCGTTGTTGCAGGGCTGGCAGAGCCCGGCCTCGTTGGGGGGCGGGTAACACTGGAAGCCGTTCTGCGCCACGTCGCAGGCCTGGCCCGCCGGGCAGCCGGCGTTGGTCACCGGGTTGCAGGCGAACTGGTTGGCCACGCAGGAACCGCCGGAGGGGGGCGACGCCGGCACGTTGCAGGTGGGCCCCGACTGTCCGGAACCTCCGGACCCTCCCTGGCCAGTGCCGCCGCTGCCGCCGGTGCCGCCGCTGCCGCCTGAGTTACCGCAGTCCGCGGCGCACTCCTGGGGGCAGCCGTCCTCGCAGATGCAGGCGACGATGGCGTTGAAGAGGGAGACGCCCTGGGGGTTGCTCTGGGCGCACTGGTTGACGCAGGCCTGGGTGTTGCAGCCCTGGAGGCAGTTGTAGAAATTGATGCAGCTCTGGGAGGTGACGCAGGCGTTGTTGGCCTGGGCGCAGGCGCCGCCGGGCTGGAAGGATTGCTCCTGGCACTGGGCGCAGGTCTGGGCGCTGCCTCCGGCGCCGGTGCCGGCGGAGCCACCGGAGCCCGCCGCGCCGCAGCCCTCGCCGGTGCAGGGGTAGAGGGCGCAGACGCCCTGGATGTCGTCGCTGGCGAGGTTCCGCTTGATGCCGCCGCCGTAGGCCGCGAACATGATGGCGTTCTGCGGGGGGGTGTGGTCCAGCCCGAGGAAGTGACCCTGCTCGTGGACGGCGATGGACTGGGTATCGACGTTGTTGCCGGAGGAGCCGGAGTTATCCCAGGAGAAGCCGACGTTGTTGAAGACGATGTCGGAGTCGATGGTGGTGCTACCGCTGGATACGGTGAGGGTGACGCCGATGGTGCTGTTGACGCTGCCGAGCTGGCCTGGCCACGAGCCGGAGCGCCAGAGGATGGTGTTCTGCTGGTCCTGGGCCGAGTTCTGGGACGAGGTGTTGCCCTGGTTGACCGCCTGGAAGCTGGTGCAGGACGGCTCGGACCAGGAGGCAAAGCCGGCCTCGATGGAGGCGAGGGCGGTGTTCTGGATGGAGGCCGGGAAGGTGGACTGGTTGACCCGGTAGGTCACCGGGAGCTGCTGCCACCTGGAGCCGGTGGGCTTGTAGGCCACGGCCGTCGAGGAGAGCAGCGCGAGGGAGGCGAGCAGGAGGCCCTGCCGGAGGTGGCGGCGCATCAGCGGGCCCTCGCGAGGCGCTTCACGTCCACCAGCAGCTTGCTCAGCGGCTCCTGAGGCTCGGGTTTGTGCTCGATGGGGGTGAGCTTGCCGTCGACCGGCAGGAACAGCACCAGCCCCTCCAGATCGCGGCCCACCCGCTCGCCGCGGATGTAATAGGCCGCCTGCGAGAGCGCCGTCAGGTGCACCAGCCCGTCCTCGCTGTTCCGCAGGAAGAGCACCAGGTCTTGCCCCGGCTCGACCAGCGCGTCCCCGCTCACGGTCATGGTCAGATCCCCCACGGTGCCGCCGAGCTGCTCCAGCCACAGATCGCGGGGCCCATCCCCCAGGAGGAACTCGTCCACGCGGAGCCGCGTGTGCGTCATGATCGCCGTCCCCTCCCCGTTCCACGAGCTGATGGAGTCGACCGCCCGGACCCGCACCACCAGATCGGATTGCCGCACCAGCTCTTCTCGCGTCAACATCAGCGCCGATGCCGCCCCCGCCGGGGCCGGGATCAGCGCCAGCATCGAGGCCACCAGCAAGCCCCACACTTTGTGAGCAAAGTACTTCATCACCCATCATGGTCTCACGCACACCAGCCCGCAGGAACCAGACTTTTTCGGTTCATGAAGGGTAAATTCTTTCACCGGACCCTGGCGGTGCTGGCGCTGTTTTTCGCCGGTTCCGGGGCGTATGGGGGGGTGCCCTTGCCGCCCGGGGTGCAGGCGCTCGCGGTCCCACAGGATGCGCCGGTGTACGCGCTACCCGGTGCCTCCTCGACCCACGAGGTGATCGTGTACCTCCACGGGCACTGCGGGGATCCGCTGGCGGGGCTGCGATCCTTCCCGGGGGCCGCCCGCGAGGCAGGGACGCTGCTCTCGGTGCAGGGGGACATCCCGTGCAAGGGGCGCCCCGGGCGCCGGCGCTGGTCCACCGATGCGGCGGGGATCCAGCGCCGTGTGGACGCGGCGATCGAGGCGGCGGCGCGGGGGCTGGGGCGTCCGCTGAAGGCGGGGGAGGTGACGCTGATGGGCTACTCGGAGGGGGCGCTGCGGGCCGAGCTGCTGGCGACGACCTTCCCGGCGCGTTACCCGCGGGTGATCCTCGGGGGCGAGCCCCGGGCCCCGCGGGCGGCGGGCTTCACGCCGCAGCAGGCCGTGGCGACGCTGGCCGGCGAGCGGGACGTGCAGCAGCCGATGCGCGAGGGCGCGAAGGCCCTGGCGGAGGCCGGGGTGCGGGCGCGCTTCTGGGTGCTGCCGCAGGCGCGGCACGGCCAGTACGGCCCCGCCGCGGAGCAGGTCCTGGGGGAGGTCTTCGGCTGGCTCTCGGCGCCGCGCTGAGGTTTGCCCGCGACGGAGAGCTGGGCTACTGCCGCCCCCATGCGCAGGATCCAACGCCGCCCGGGCGCCGGCCCCACGGAGCCATGAGGGGGCGCCACTTCGACGTGATCGTGCTGGGCCGCAGCTTCGGCGCGCTGGTGGCGGCGGCGCTGCTGGCGCGCCGTGATTTCTCCGTGCTGGTGCTGGGCCAGGGGGCCCGGGACGCGACCTACCGCCTCGGGGAGCGCCCCCTGCGCCGCCGCCCGCTGCTGCTGCTCGGCGCCACCGCCCCCGCGCTGCGCCGGGCCCTCGTCGAGCTCGCCCAGAACCAGACCTTCCGCCGCCGCACCGAGCCCCTCGACCCGATGCTCTCGGTGCTGACCCCGGGCACCCGCTTCGAGCTCCCCCCCGACCGCGCCCTCTTCGAGCGGGAGATGAACCGCGAGTTCCCCGAGCTGCGGCGGATCGTAGGGGATTTCTATACACAGCTCGCCACGGTGAACGAGGCGGCGGACGCGGCCTTCGAGCGCGAGGTGATCTGGCCCCCGGGGACGTTCTGGGAGCGGCACCTGAGCGGCCGGGCGGCGGCGAACCTGCCGTTCCTCTCGGGGAAGTCGGACCCGCTCCTCGACTTCCCGGCCCTGCACCCGTACCGGGCCGTGGTGCAGCAGACCGTGGCGTTCGCGACGGACCTGGCGCCAGGGCCCCGGTTCTTCCCCCCCTTCGCCGCGGCCCGGCTCCACGGCTCCTGGACCCGGGGGCTGCTGGGGCTGCCGGGGGGCGAGGACGAGCTGACCTCGTTCCTGTGCGATCGCATCGCGGCCCACGGCGGCGCCGTCGCCCTCGCGGAGAGCGCCGACCGGGTGCTGGCAGGCCGCAAGGGCTTCGAGGGGGTGCTGCTGGGGGGCGAATCGGGCAAGGTCAGCGGCCGGTTCCTGCTCTTTGACCGCAGCGGCGAAGAGCTGGCGGAGCTCGCCGCCGGCGAGGGCATCGCCCCCGCCGCGCTCCGCGAGTGGCCCCGCGTCTCCCCCACCGTCGGTCGCTTCGTCGTGTCCCTGGTGGTCCGCGAGACCGGCGTCCCCGCGGCCCTGGGGCGCGAGGCCCTGCTGCTGGACCAGACCCCGGGTCTCACCTACGACCCCTGGCGCCTGCCCCTGCGCATCCACCGCGAGGCCCTCCCGGGGGGCGAGGCGCTCCTGGTCGCCGAGGCCCTGCTCCCGCTCCGCGGCTCCCTCCCGCTCACCGAGGCGCGCTCCGCCGTCCTCGCGGTCATCGCCCGTTATTTCCCCTGGCTCCATCGCCACCTGGTGGTCGTCGACTCGCCCCACGACGGCCTCCCCGCCTGGCTCTACGACCACGGCAAGCGCAGCGAGATCGATCGCATCTCTCTGCATGGAGGTTCCATACGTCCGGAGCCCATGGTCTTCCAGTACACCGTGGAGGATCCGAGCTTCCACGGGCTGGGTGGGGAGCCGCTGCGGGGCCCGGTGGGGCGGTCGTTCCTGGTGGGGAAGACGGTGCTGCCGGCGCTGGGGCAGGAGGGGGAGCTGCTGGCGGCGAGCAGCGCGGCGAGGCTGATCACGCGGAGCGATCCGAGGCGAGAGAAGATGCGGCTGGAGATGTGGAACAAGGTCGAGATTGGCTAGCGGGCGGCGAGGAGGGGCGAAGGGGCCGGCGCCGAGCTCGGTGGGTCGGGGGCGGCGAGCGGGGCCAGCGGCGCCGGATCCGGGGGGGCGCCTGGAGCGCGGCGGAGCAACGCTGGAGCGCGGGGACAGCCTCGGCTGCTACGAGGGCTGGCCCGCGCCGACGGTGATCGTGTCCGACGGGGCCTACGGGGTGCTGGGCTTCGAGGGGGACACGGCGGGCCCGGCGGGGCTCCCGGGGTGGTACGAGCCGCACGTGCGGGCCTGGGCGGCGGCCTCGTCGCCGCGCACCACGCTGTGGTTCTGGAACACCGAGCTGGGCTGGGCCTCGGTGCATCCGGTGCTGGCGCGCCACGGGTTCCGGTACGTGGGCTGCAACGTGTGGGACAAGGGGCTGGGGCACGTCGCGGGGAACGTGAACACGGGGACGATCCGCCACTTCCCGGTGGTGACGGAGGTCTGCGCTCACTACGTGCGGGAGGCGACGGTGGGGGGGCGCCCGCTGCAGGCGTGGCTGCTCGACGAGTGGCGGCGCACGGGGCTCCCGCTGCGCCGCGCCAACGAGGCCTGCGGCGTCAAGGACGCGGCCACGCGCAAGTACCTCAACCAGGGGCCCCTCTGGTACTGCCCGCCGCCCTCGGTGATGGAGCGGCTGGTACGGTACGCCAGCGAGCACGGGGATCCGGCGGGGCGACCGTATTTCTCCCTCGATGGCGCCCGGCCGCTGGACGGCGAGGCGTGGGCGAGGATGCGGGCTCCGTTCCGGTGTCCGCACGGGGTGACCAACGTGTGGGCGAGGCCCCCGATGCGCGGGGCCGAGCGCATCAAGGTGCCCGGCGGGAGGGCCGCGCACCTGAACCAGAAGCCGCTGGACCTGATGGCGCGGATCATCGTGGCCTCGTCGGCCCCCGGGGACGTGCTCTGGGAGCCCTTTGGAGGTCTTTTTTCCGCGTCCCTCGCGGCGACAAGGCTGGGGCGCCGCGCCTTCGCGGCCGAGGTGGATCCGGGCTACTTCGCCCTCGGCGCCGCGCGCTTCCCCGCGTACGGTCCCTGATCGGAGTTTGCCCCGAGGCCCTCCGCGTCGTATGCGACCGGGGTCCCATGGCGCTCCCTCCCTTCCTCCAGGCCCACGCCCGGCCGCTGCTGCAGGCGGCGATCCTGCTCGGCGCTGGCCTGGCGGTCGGGCTCCTGGTGCTGCCCCCTTCGCCCCGCACGCCGGATCTCAAGGCCCCCGCGCCGCCGGTCCAGTTCCTCGGCGAGGCCCTCGACGTGGGGGCCCCCCAGGCCCCGGAGAGAGCGCTGGACATGGCCCGGAAGTACGTCGCCGGCTCGGTGCTGCTCAAGGTCGGCGGCGGCGCCTCCCGCGAGGTCTCCATGGCGACCCTCGGCGCCGAGATCGACAAGGCGCGCCTGGGCCTGCTGCTCCAGCAGGTGCGGGACCCGACCAGCGCGATGCGACGAGGGCACGGGGCGGGCCCCCTCCAGCTCCCCTCGCCGGTGATCGTCAACCCGCAGCGCGCCCTCTCCGCCCTGCTGCGCCTCAAGGAAGAGCTCGATCGCCAGCCCTCCGACGCGCGCCTCGACCTGGCGTCTCGCAAGCTGGTCCCCGAGCAGCCAGGCTTCCGCGTCGATGTCTACGCCACCCTGGCGCGCCTGGACGATGCCTTCCAGAAGGGCAAGCGCGAGGTCGAGGCGGTCGCCGAGGTCATCACGCCGGGGGTCTCGGCCCAGTCCCTGGGCAACGTCACCTTCGACGAGGTGCTCGGCTACTTCGAGACCCGCTACTCGACCACCGGGAAATACGAGGCCCGCACCTACAACCTGCGGCTCGCCGCCAGCCGCCTCGACGGCTACGTGCTGCCGCCCGGCGCGGTCTTTGATTTCAACAAGATCGTCGGCCCTCGCAACGAGGCCAACGGCTACCGGGTGGCCCCGGTCATCGCCCAGGGTGAGCTGGTCGACGGCATCGGCGGCGGCACCTGCCAGATCACCGGCACGCTCCACGGCGCGGTCTTCTTCGCGGGCCTCGAGGTCCTCAACCGTACGCCGCACACCCGGCCCAGCGGCTACATCAAGATGGGCCTCGACGCCGCCGTCGCCTACCCCACCATCAACTTCCGCTTCCGCAACAACTTCCCCCATCCTGTCGTCCTCCACGAGACCGTCAAGGACGGCGTGGTGCGCGCCGAGATCCTGGGCCCCCGGCGTCTCCATACGGTCACCTTCATCCGCAAGATCGACGACGTCATCCCCTACCAGGAGGCCGAAAAACCCGATCCCAAGCTCCCCGAGGGGGTCCGGGTCCTGAGCCAGCGCGGCGTCCCTGGCTTCAAGCTCCACCGCTACCGCGTCACCCGCGAGGGCGCCTTCGCGCTCCGCGAGCAGTGGAACGACACCTACCCGCCCACCACCCAGATCATCCGGGTCGGCACCGGCGCCAGCCTCCCCAAAGACACCGCCCTCCCCGCCGATGACCCGCACCCCGAGTACACCGCCGACGAGTTCCTGGTCGTCTCCCAGGGGCCCGGCGTCGTCTCGGCGCGCTCCGGCAAGGACATGGTCGAGACCCGCGAGGCCGGCCGCACCGGCCAGGCCGGCTGGACCGAGAAGGCCGGCATGAAGATCTGGGACGCCGGTCGTCGCGGCGACTCCCGGGGGGAGGACGACGGTCAGGGCGAGGACGCGCCTCGCAAGAAGAAGGACGACGACGACCGCAAGAAGGACGACCGCAAGAAGGACGACCGTCTCGACGGGGATCCGCCGAAGAAATCGGCGAGCGAGGGCGACCGCAAGAAGCGCCGCAAGAAGGACGAATAAACGCGCGCCCGCCCCGGCCGTCGGTGCCCCCCCGCACCGCTCCCGGTAGACCTCCCGCAGCGTCTTCCCCACGGCCTCGAGGGTCTTGCCCCGGGCAGCCCCCCGCCTCCAGACCAGCGCCACGGTCCTCGACGGCCCACCGGCGCCGAACGACCTCACCCGCAGCGCCTGCCGCCGGTTCTCCACCTCCACCGCCAGCGCCGGCAGCAGCGTCACCCCCGCCCCCCCCGCCGCCATCTGCACCAGCGTGCTCAGGCTCGTCGCCCGGTAGTCCGCCTCCTGCGTCCCCGCCCTCGCGCAGAACGAGCGCACCTGGTCCCGGAAGCAGTGCCCGTCGTCCAGCAGCAGCAGCCGCTCGTTCTCCAGGTCATCCAGCGACACCGGGCGCCGGGACCGGGCGAGCGGGTGCCCCGGCGGCGCCGCAAACAGGAAGGCGTCCTCCCCCAGCACCAGCCTGGCCATCCCCTCCACCTCCGGCACCAGCGCCACCAGCGCCCCGTCCAGCTCCCCCTCCCGGATCAGCTTCACCACCGTCGCGGTCTTCTCCTCGGACCACAGAAAACTCATCTTCCCGAAGCGCTCCCGCAGCCGCGGCGCCACCTCCGGCAGCAGGTACGGGCCCAGCGTCGGGATGATCCCCAGCCGCAGCGACCCCGCCAGCGGATCCGACAGCATCCTCGCCTGCTCCGCCAGCTCCTCGGACGCCAGCAGCAGCGCCCTCGCCCCCGGCAGCAGCCCCCGCCCCGCCTCCGTCAACGCCACCTTCTTCCGCCTGTCCCGCTCGAACAGCTGCACCCCCAGCGCCTCCTCCGCCTGCGCGACCTGGCTCGACAGCGACGGCTGCGCCACGTGGCACACCTCCGCCGCCTGGCGGAAGCTCAGGTGCTCCGCCACCGCCACGATGTACTGCCACTGCCTCAACGTCACCGGTGCTGGCCGGAAGTGCATGATAGTTTTATCCTATCATACATCGCCCCCGAGGCGCACCGCGCTCAGCGGATCTGCTGGGCCAGCGAGACGGTGGCGAAGACGTTGTGGGTCAGCTCGGTCTGGCCAAAAATCAGCCAGTGATCCCGGACCTCGGCCCGGAGCCGCAGGCGATCGGTGAGCTGGACCCAGAGGCCCCCGGCCAGCACCGGGCCGAGCCCCCGGACAAAGCGGCCGCTGCGGGCCTCTTCCTCGAAGAAGAACACGGAGCCTCCGACGCCCGCGAAGAGGAACAGGCGGCCCAGCAGGGGCTCGGGCCAGATCAGGCGAAGGACCGCCCGGGTGTCGTAGCTCTGGCGACCGCTGCGGGCCTCGAAGACGCCCTGGGCGCTGCCCTGGATCGAGAGCCAGGGGCGGTAAAAAGCGGCCATCGAGCTGCCACCAGAAAAGCCAAGGCGCCCGTTGCCCAGCCGCACCACCGAGCCCTCGCCGCTGACCTCCTTGGTGTAGACGGAGAGGTAGCGATGCCCGGGGAAGAGGGGCGCCGGCTCGTCCTCGGCGGCGGCTTCCCGCGGGGCTCCGAGCAGCAGCGTCACCACCGGAACCCAGCGTCGCATCATGGAAGACTATCTAGTCGAAGCTGCGTCGATCAGCTCGAAACGATAGCCGCCCCACACGGAGGAAAAGCCGATACGGGTCAGGCCAGCCTCCGGGTGAAAGCAGCGCTCGGAGAAGAAGAAGTCGCCCGACTCCGGCGCCGGGTGCTCGAAGCCCTCGCAGCGGCTGGGCCATGTTCCGACCTTTTTCCCGTAGCGAACCGGGCTATCCGCGGGCAACCGACCCAGGGCCTCGAAGCGGGGCACCGGGCGCCCCAGGTCCACCATGCTGGGCTCCTGCAGCGCCCGGGTCAGCTGCTCGGAGGAGGCGCCGGTGTGACCCTCCAGCAGCCACACCTTGAGCTTGCCGCCGGCCCCCTCCCGCAGGAGGCCGAAGCGCGTGGGCATCGAGGGAAAGGGGGCGCCGTCGAGCCCCAGCTCCCCCAGGCGCGCCGGGTCCACCAGCTTGCCCGCCACCTCCAGCCCCAGCACCTGCACCTCGCGCCCCTCGCCCAGCGCGCGCCGCTCCAGCTCGACCAGGGCCACCGTCATCGGCGTCTCGGTGAGCTTGCCCTCCTGCTGCCCCTCGATCACGCCGCGGTAACGCCACCGGGGGGCTCCCGCAGGCGCGACCGACGCCGGGGCCGCCGAGGTCACAGGCGCAGGGGCCGACGGGGCCGCGAGGGGGGCGCCGGTGGCCGGGGTCTCCCCGCTGGCCCGCGGCGGCAGAGCGCTGGCGGCCTCGGGGGCGCTCGCAGCGCCCGGGCTCGGGGCTGGCCTTGCCACCTCCGGCACCAGGGCCCCGGGGGCACAGGCGCCGACGCAGCCCATCATCCACCACAGCAACGCGCGCATCGTGGAGGGGACGTTGCCCGGGCTCAGCGCTCGATGCAACCCGCGGAGAATCAGACGTGAACCTGGCTGGCGGACAGCCAGGGGCCTGTGCCCCACCGCAGGCTTACTTGCTCGAGGCCGCCGGGGCCGACGACGAGGCGGCGGGTGGGGTCGTGAGCTCCTTCCAGGCCTCGGCCGCGTAGCCCAGCTTCCAGGCGATGGCGCCACCGACGGCGAGCAAGAGGACCAGGTAGAGGGCCCAGGGGCTGCTTTTTTCGGCGTAGGGGTCGGTGAGCGAGCGCTCGGCGCCGGTCGGCAACGAGGCCACGGAGGTGAACGAGCGGCCGAAGGGGATGTTGATCCGGGCGCGGGCGTTCACGGCCCAGCCGTTGGCGTCGAGGATGGGGCCGATGTTGCGGTTCTTCAGCTTGAGGTAAGCGAGGAACATCGACGGGCCCGAGATCAGCAGCATGATGGCGCCGATGGCCAGGGGCATCTGCCAGATTTTCAGCGACAGGAAGCCCGAGACGATGGCCACCAGCGTCGAGCCGATGGCGCCGATGGCCAGGCCGATACCGGCGAAGATGCCGGCGAACTTGCCGATGTCGAAGGGCGGCGGGGGCGCGGCCGGAGCGGCCCCGGCCGCCGGGGGCGCCGTGGGAGCCGCCTCGATGGTCTTGGCCCCGCTGTTGACGTTGGCGGCGGCCTTCTCGCTCGCCTCCTTGTCGCGCGAGGCGGCAAACTTGTTGATCAGTTCGCCGATCATCTTGGCGATACGCTTGTAGGGCAGCCAGAAGGCCTGCCGGATGCTGATGGGCTGCTCGACCAGCTTGGTGATGGTCGCGTCCCAGTCGTTGCCTTGCCGGTCGTAAAAGACGCCGTTGCGGCCCACCGCCAGGTTGTCCGAGTCCCCCTCGGTGATGGCGGCGGCGATGGTCATCTTCTCGCCGGTCGCCTTGCGCGTGACGTCGCAGTAGGCGAGGTAAACGCCCGCGTTGGCGGCGGCGGCGGCGTGGGCCCCGGCGTCGGCGACCTTGACGCAGAAGTCGAAGCTGCGGCTGTCGATGAAGAGCGTACCGATCTGGAAGATGGCCTTCTTGCGGCTGTAGAAGGTGCTGAACGAGACGAAGTTGGTGACCAGCGTGTAGAGGTGGCGGTTGAAGCGGATGAGCTTGTCGACCGACAGGATGGCGTTGGCCTCGGGCTCGAGCGACTTGTCCTTGGCGATGAGGGCCGAGATGGCGCCCCTGGCGTCGCTGTCGAGGATCTCGCGCAGCCGCGGCACGCCCAGCTTCTCGACCGAGGTCGCGGGCTTGCTGGCCTTCCAGGCAGAGAAGGGGCCCAGCCTGGCGGAGAGCTCGTCCCAGTCGGCCTCCGCCAGCGCATCGCGATCGCCCAGCGCAGGCTTGATGGCGGCCTCTCGCAGCTTCTTGATGACCGGCGCCCAGGCTGGATTGACGGCGACCCCCAGCGGCAGCGGCTTGCCCGCCTCGACCCTGGCCAGCGGGAAGGCCGCCACGTCCTCGGCCGCGGCGTCGAGCACCTTGGGGGCCAGGGCCGAGTAGGCCGCCTCGTCGCGGTTGAGGTGCGCCGCGGCGCGAGGGTCAAAGGCCGCCAGGCGGCAGCGGGCGAAGTAGTCGTTGACCTTGGTCTTGACCGCCTCGAAGGCCTCGGCGGCCGCCTCGGTGGCGTCGCCCAGGGGATGCACGGCGTCGCTGGACTCGGCGCCCTTCCACCAATCGACCAGCTTGCTCGCCTCGTCGAAGAACTTGTCGACCTTCTCCTGGGTCACCCCTGGCTGCCCGCTCCGATCGGCATCGCTGCCGATGCAATCGATGATCTCACCGATCACCTTGCGCGTGGCCTCGTCATCGGCCGACGACGCAGGGACCACCCCGTCGCCGTTGAACCTGGTCTGGCTGAAGATCTTGGCCGTATCGGCGGTGTCATCGGCGGTGATCTCCCTGGCGTCAGGCTTGCCAAGGTCGTTGAGGATCTGCCGGGCCGAGGCCAGCAGCTGCTTGCCCTCGTCGCTGCTGTCGTCGATGGCGGAGAGCGCGAGGGCCGAGGGGCCCTTGGTGATGCTCCCGAGGTCCTTGAGCACCGAGCCGGTCCACTTCACGGCCGCCAGCAGCTCCGGCGCGCGGATGCGGCCGTCGTGGTTGGTGTCGATCAGATCGAGGGTCTTCTTGTCGAACTCGATCCCGTCGGTCGGGCAGGCGAGGGCCACCCAGAGTTTTTGATCGAGCTGATCGAGCGCCAGCAGATCTTCTGCCTTGTCGAGCCTGACCTGATCGAAATCTCCCGCCCGGAAGAACCGCCACCTGTGGTTTCGCGTCTCGCTTGCCATTCCTTCACCTTCGTCGCTGCTTGCGCGGCCCTCTGCGGGGCCGGGGCGGCCCTAGCAAGGTCAGGGCCATCGACCGCCACGTTTGCAGAAGCGCTCTTATACGAACCCGGGTACGGAGGTGCTTCTTTTCTGCCTCGCCCGATGATGTCTTTTTCCCTCATGGTGGCAGGCCAAGCCTTGCCCCGGGCAGGCCCGCCGCAACCGCCCGGCCCGGCGGCCCTTCGTTGGGGTTATTCTCGCCGGCGGAGCGACCCGCATGGCCTATCGCACGCAGAATTCCACGGTGCACCGCTGCACGATGCAGACGGCGCCGACCTCCTCGGCGCTGGTGTTGCTGGGGGCGGGGGCCCTGTTCCTGGGCCCCCCCGGGGGCGTGATGCTCACCATGAGGGGCAAGCTGGGCGTGACCGAGGTCGGGTTCCTGGGGATCTTCGTGGTCGCAGGCGCGTGGCTCCTGGTCACGGGGTACCGCTCGCTGCGGACGCGGCATCGCTTCACGCTGACCGAGGACGAGCTGGTCATCGAGTGGGTCCGCGGGGGCACGATCGACAAGACCGAGCGCATCCCCCGGGCGGACCTGATCGACGTGGCCGTGGACGACGAGCCCGCCTCCGGTGGTCAGGTCTTCGGTCTGGTGCTGGGCACAAGGAACGGGGAGATCGACCTGTGCGACGGGCGCACCTCGTGGGGGCTGTCTTTTTACCAGGACCGGTGCGACCAGCTGGCCGCCTTCCTGGGCGTGCCGGTGCGCCCTCGCTGAAGGACGGCAGGGCGCGACCCCGCGCCTCGTTCACGGCTTCTTGACAGGGATGACCCGGGGGTTCCTGGGCTCGTAGCAGCGCAGCTCGGGCTTCTCGTCCTTCATGGTGGAGCGGAGGTGGGCGACGACGGCTTCTGCCTGCTCCTTGCTCGCGGTCTTCAGGCCCAGGCGCCAGCCGCCGGCCTCGTGAAATTCGACCAGCGTGAGCTGCTCCACCTCGGCGAAGGAGGACAGGGCCTTGCGCGTGGAGGGGAAGGTGAACTTCCGGTCGTTCTTCTCGCTCACCCGGTACAGGTACACGAAGGGGGTCGTGCACCCCTCCTTCATCTCGACGCTCTCCGAGGGCTTGAGGCGGAAGATACCGCCGGCCCCGTGGCCCCAGAAGACCCCGTCCCGGAGGAAGAGGGAGCGGAAGGACTCTTCCCAGGGGAGGCGGACCACCGGGGTCCACTGCTCCCCGTCCAGGCGAAGGATCGTGCGCTCCACGAGGGCGTGAGGTTGCCCCTGGTCCGAGACAAAGAAGCGGCTGATCGATCTACCCGGGGAGGGCACCGGAGAGAGCTTCCCATCCCGGTAGCGCAGCAGCGTGTCGCCGGACCCCGCGAACAGGAAGAGCGACTCGCCGCCGTCCGGCAGCAGCTCGACGCCGTAGGCGGACTTCCACCCCTCGATCGGGATGATCCGGGGCTTGCCTGCGGTGTCCCACACCTCGAGGGCGACAGCGCGGTCCTCGCAGAGACGACCGAGGGCGACCAGCTCCCCGGCGCGGGTCGCGGCGACCGCGTGCACCGACAGCGCCCTCCGCTGTCCTGGCCATTCCCATCGGAACGAGAGCTCTTCCTTGGTGCAGCCGAAGTGCTTGGCCAGCGTGGGCGCCCTCGGGACCTGAGGCCCCCGGACGGTCTCGTAAACATCCCCCTCCATGTTGCTGTAGGCCATCACGGTCGAGGGGCCCAGGCGCGCCAGGCCATGGATCGATCCGGGAGAGCCCCCCTCGCCGACCACACGGTGACCGCCCTTGCCGGTGAGGGCCTGGTAGGTCGGGATCGGCGCGCGGCCGCTGCTGTTCTGGTAGAGAACGTCCACACCATCGGGCCAGGACCCGGCCACGTGCGTCACGTAGTTCTCCCCGATGTTCGGCACCTCCCTGGGGATCTTGCCGATCCACTCGACGGACTCGCCGACGATGCGGCCGACCTCCTGCTTGCGGACGACCATCAGGGCCCCCTCGATGGGGAAGATCGACGAGCGCCAGGGGCTGGGTTCCAGGCCCGGAACCGTGAAGACCTCGGGGGCCATGTCGACGGGGCCGGAGGGGGCCGGGGGCGGAGCGCTTGCGGAGGGAGCCGGGGCGGAGGGGGCAGGCGCAGAGGCGCTGGTCGGGGCCCAGGGACGGGCCCCTTCAGGCTCTTTTTTCGCGGAGTTTTCGTCTCTTTTTCTGCAACCAGAGCCCGCCAGGAGGGCGACGGTGAGCAGGGCGAGGGGGGCCATGGGATGGAGCGATCGTGGGGTGTTCAAGGCAACCGTCCTTCGTGCAATCGGACCTCGGATTCGACGCGAGCCTCGGCGGGGCTGGTGCCATCCCCGACCGAGGCGACGCGCTGGAGGGTGACCCACCACGATATGCGCAGGTGCTCCCCGTCGGGCAGCGAGAAGAAGACGCTACGAGGCTCGTCAAAGACGCGGTCGTCGCGCTCGAGGTGGCGGCCAGCGACCCCCGTGCGAACCTCGAAGTGGCGGGCGAGAAACTGGCGCTCGCGGAGCCGTACGCGGCCGCTCCGGTCCTGGACCAGCAGCCCCACCTCGAGGCGGCGAAAGAGGTCGCCGGTGGGGAAGGCGTGGCCCGGGCGGGGCTGGCGGAGCGTGAGCTGGACGATATCCCCCTGGCGCTCGGCCTCGACCAGGAGGTTCTCCCGGAGCCAGGCGGGGTCGCGCACCCGATCAAACCCGTGGGAACGAGCGCCATCCACCAGGGGCATGTGGCAGCTGGCGCAGGGGGTGGTGCGGCCGGCAGAGCGCCGGTGCTCCCGGGAGGTCGTCTGCATGAAGGCCCGATCGTCCCCCCCGTGGAGCCCTGGGAACGTGAATTCATGGCAGCCCGCGCACCCGCCATCCGAGGCGAACTCCGCGGAGCGAAGGAGGCGGTGGGGCGCCGGCTCTTGCCGGTCCTGGGCGGGGGCCGCGAGGATGTCCCCGCCGGGCGTCAGGTGGCAGGTGACGCACCCGACCCCGAGCGCCCGGACGCTGGCGGAGGGTTCCGCGGTGGGTACCCCCTCCGGCACGTGGCACCCGCGGCAAAAGGGGTTGGGTTCGACGGCGAAGGCGTCACGGTAAGCCGGGTGGGTGCCGGCGTGGTGGTGAAGCGAGGAGCGCCAGGAACGAGCCTCGCGCTCGTGGCACAGCTCGCAGGCCCGGTTCTCGGCCACCGCAGCCTCGCCGCGGGCACGCCCAGGGCCCGGCATCGGAGGCGCCTCATGGACCGTCGTCGCCGGCACCGCCACAGCAGAGGCCACCGCAGGCAGGACGGGAGGCCCAGGTACGAGGTCGCGGCGCCCCCCCGAGGGGTCGCAGGCGCTCGCCAGGGCGACCAGCACCGCGAGCGCAAACCGGGTGAGGAAGAGGGAAGAAGGCAACGGAGGGTATCCCGTGGCGACTTACCATCCGGTAAGGGGCGAGGTGGGAATGGTAGCGCGCAAGACGGCGCGGCGGGTCAGCGCTCAGCGAGCGGGGTGGGCTGGGGCTTGTAGAGATTTTCCCTATTTCCGTGGAGGGCGGCGAGGTAGGGCTTGCGCCGGGGGGGGTGAGGGGCTACATCAGCGGGGTTACGGTGTCCGACGCGAGGTGCGTTCGACCCTCACGCCCCACCCAGAATCGAGGTGGGCACGCGAGGCCCGTGACAGCAGGGGTACAACCGTGTGACCCCGTTTCCTCCGCAAGCAAGGCTGCTCCGTGCGGTGGTTTAGGACGAGGCTCCGTTGTTTCGGTGCCCCCTGGAGGCAGCCAGAAACAAGACTTTTTCGTGACAACACCCGCTTCTTCTTCTCATGTTGCGCCCGCCGCGCGCCCGCCGGTCGGGCTCGCTTCCCCGACGACGCAGCCTCTTGCCCAGAGCTTTGCCGAGCTGGGCCTGGACCCGCTGCTGGTGCGAGCGGTGACGGCGGAGGGCTACGAGAAGCCGACGCCGATCCAGGGGCAGTCGATCCCGCCGCTGCTGCAGGGGCGCGACCTGCTGGGGTGCGCGCAGACGGGGACGGGCAAGACGGCGGCGTTCCTGCTGCCGGTGCTGCAGAAGCTGAAGCAGACGCCGAAGCGCGACGGGATCCGTGCGCTGGTGCTGGCCCCCACGCGGGAGCTGGCGGCGCAGATCGGCGAGCGCGCGAGCGTCTATGGCCAGGGGATGGGGCTGCGGCACCTGGTGATCTACGGGGGCGTGGGGCAGCGCCCGCAGGAGGAGGCGCTGCAGCGGCGCCCGGACCTGCTGGTGGCGACGCCGGGGCGGCTGCTGGACCTGATGCAGCAGGGCTTCGTGCGGCTCGATCAGATCGAGCTGTTCGTGCTCGACGAGGCGGATCGCATGCTGGACATGGGGTTCATCCACGACGTGAAGCGGGTGATCGCGGCGCTGCCCCGCAAGCGGCAGACGCTGCTGTTCTCGGCGACGATGCCGCCGGCGGTGATGTCGCTGGCGCAGGGGCTGCTGACCCAGCCGGTGAGCGTGGCGGTGAAGCCCCAGGCGACGACCGCCGAGCTGGTGGAGCAGGGCGTGTACCACGTGGCGAAGAACGACAAGCGCGGGCTGCTGACGCAGCTGCTGCGGCTCCCCGAGGTGCAGCGCTCGATCGTGTTCACCCGGACCAAGCACGGCGCCAACCGGATCGCCGAGCAGCTGGTGCGCTCGGGGATCACGGCGGCGGCGATCCACGGCAACAAGTCGCAGGGCGCGCGGGAGCGGGCGCTGGAGGGCTTCCGGCAGGGGAGCATCCCGGTGCTGATCGCCACCGACATCGCTGCCCGCGGCATCGACGTGGACGACGTGACCCACGTGTTCAATTTTGACCTCCCCAACGTGCCCGAGAGCTACGTGCACCGCATCGGCCGCACGGGCCGCGCCGAGCGCAGCGGCGTGGCCTTCTCGTTCTGCGACGCCGAAGAGCGCGCGCTGCTGGTCGCCATCGAGCGGTTCCTGCGGCGCCCGATCCCGGTGCTGCAGACCCCGGAGATCGCGCCGCTGCCGCCGGAAGGGGTCGTGCCGCGAGGCCCCGCCCCGCAGGCGCAGGCTCGCCCCGCGCAGGCTCGCCCGGCCCCGACCGGGGGCCGCCCGGCCTCGCCTCACCCGGCGGGCCGCGGCGCCGCGCCCGATCGCTCGGGCCCGTCGCGGCAGCCCCGGCGGCATCCCTCCGGGCCCCGGCGCTGATCCGCTGATTCCGCCTGGGAGCCCGGGGCGAGGGCGTGTACCGTGCGGGCCGTGACCCAGCGCAAGACCGCCCCCAGCAAGGCCCCGAAGAAGATCTCGAAGAAGGCAGCCCCGAAGAAGAGCGCCCCGGCCCGGGGGGGCCAGCGCAAGGCGCAGCCCGGCAGCGCCGAGGAGCTGGTCCAGATCAACATCACCCCGCCGGATCTGGCCAGCGACACGGACGCGAGCCGCGTCGACGGGCTCCTCGCGGACCGGGCGAGCCGCCCCGGCCCGATCGCCCTCTCCAAGCTGCCCTGGCTCCGCCAGAACGTGGCCTACCGGGTCGGCTACCACATGATGACCCACGGCCTCCAGGAGCACGCAGGGCACCCCGAGATCGAGGTCTGCAACGTCCCCGGCGTGCTGGTGCGCCCCATGGGCACCATCCTCAACCAGCTCGCCGACTACGTGCTCAGCACCGGCAAGAAGCTCCTCCCGGGGCAGACCATGAGCCTCACCTCCAGCGAGGACCCGCTCCTCGGCGTGATGAGCTTCCGCCGCATCCGGCCCGGCCAGGGCGGCATGGACCACGAGGTCGACGTCCTGCGCCTGCTCTTCCTCCGCTGACCCCTCACTCCCAGGTCGCCAGCCGCGCCCGGAAGCGCCCCAGCGCCCGCTGCACCGCCTCCCGCTGCAGCGTCGAGAACACCATCCCCCCCAGGATCAGCAGCCCCGCCCCCGACAGGATCAAGAAACCCAGCCGGTGGTTGCGCAGCCCCGCATGCAGCAGGTTCGCCGCCACATCGAGCAGCAAGAACCCGCTCCCCAGCACCAGGTAGGCCCGGATCCGCAGCGCCATCCCCGCCGCCACCCCCAGCAGGCACAGCAGGCCAAACACCAGCGGGTAGCGCCCGTCCGGCGCCAGCCCCAGCTGGAACGTGATCGCCCACCCCGCCGGCAGGTACAGCAGCAGCGAGCCCAGCACCCGCAGCCACTGCCGCAGCACCGGCTCCAGGCTCCCGTGGAACAGGTGCCCGAGCGCCAGCAGGAACAACCCCAGCGGCGCCAGGTAGATCTCGGTCCCCTCCAGCCCCGACGTCAGCGCCCCCAGCAGCAGCGCCACGTTCACCGCGATCGCCCCCAGCGCCCCGAAGAACCGGCTCCGCTCCACCCACGCCAGCGCGCTGTACAGCAGCGCCGATCCGATCGCCCCCGCCGCCGGCTCGTACCCGGGCTCGTCCCGCAGCGCCAACGCCACCCCCAGCGGCAGCAGCGTCGCGAACAGCCGCGTCGCCCGCGCCACCGGCAGCAGGCCCGCGCGCCTCGCCAGCACCGTCACCCCCACCAGCACAAACCCCAGCCCCAGCCCGAAGATCGCGTCCGCCTCCGGCGGCAAGGCCCGCGCCGTCGTCGAGCGCACCACCCCGTAGGTCGCCACCGTCGCCAACTGCACGAAGTACACGTGCCGCGCGCTCGCCTCCTTCCAGGCCGCGTGGGTCGAGATCAGGCCCACCGCCAGCAACGCCAGCACCCCGGCCGCCGTGGCCCCTCCGGGCACGTCCACACCAGCCCCCGACACCCGCAGCATGTGCCACGAGGCCAGCCCGAAGGTCGCCAGCAGCAGCCCGTCGCGGCCCCACCCCGCCCCCCCTCGCAGCTCCCCGGCACGCAGGGCCCGGGTGCCCCCGTGGATCAGCGCCGCCAGCAGCGCGAACCCCAGCGCCAGCGCCGTGGTCTCGGGCCCCAGGAAGCGCAGCCAGGTGCCCGGCGAGTAGGTGGGCGCCAGCTCCAGCGGAGACCCGACCCGGAGCCACCGCCAGGTCAACCAGCCCACCAGCCAGGCCCCCCCCAGCAACCACGGCCCCAGGGCCGCCCCGATCCGCGCGTACTCCCGCAGCCCCGCCCGCTGCCCTTGCCGCGCCCCGAGCCCCGCCGCCGCTGCACCCTGCGCCAGCACCAGCGCGCTCCCCCAGGACCCCAGCAGCCCCGGCGCCCCCGGATCCATCGTCGCCCCGACCACGCTCCCCAGCGACCTCGTCCCGTCCGTCGGCGCCCCCGCCGCGAGAGTATGGAACATCCCTATACACAGGGCCACCGCCGCGAACAGGTGGGCCACCAGCGCCGGACCGGCGGCCCGCGGAGGTTTACGCTCGATCACCCCCAGCGACCCACCCCCCGCCAGCAAGGCCCCCAGCGACCCCCCCCCGGACCCCAGCAGCAACCCCCCCGTCGCCACCAGCAACGCCGACGACCCCAGCGAGGCCTGCCACCCCGCGCTCACCGCGACCACCAGCACCCCCACCACGCTCCAGCCCCGCAGCGCCCCCGTCAGGCGCCCCGGCGCCTCGGACCCCAGCAACCAGCCCTCCACCGCCCCCAGCCACCCCCGGTGGTGCAGCAGCCCCAGCAGCGCCAGCGCCGTCGCCCCGGCCCCCAGCCCCAGCAGCGCCCCCGTCTGGAAGGGGATCCGGGCGAGGTCATCCATGACACCAACCCCTGGCAAGCCCACCGGGAGCCAGCGCCCGGCCTCCAGGAGGGAGCGGGGGCCCAGCACCGCCCGCTGGGCGCCCACCAGGGCGGCGCCTCCGAGGAAGGCGGCCAGCGCCCCGTGGAAAGCGAGCCAGGAGCGCCGGCGCCGCGCCAGCAGCAGCAGCGCGAGGGACGCCCCCAGCGCCATCAGCGGCGGCGTGGTGGCCAGCGCCAGGGGGCCGCCGGAGCCGACCTGCCAGGCGTCCAGCAGGAGCACGGCGCCGACGCCGAGCAGCCCCGCGTCCGGGATGATCGGGTACCGGACCCCTTCCGCCGGGTTGTCCAGGCGCTCCGCCAGGCGTTGCCCGTGGCGTCCCAGCAGCTCGGAGGTGATCCACAGGGCCGCCGCCACCAGCGTCAACCGGAGCGCCACCTGGTCCGGCGGCAGGGGGCGCCCCAGCCGGTTCACCAGCGCCGTCTGGAGCCCGATCAGGCCCACCATGGCCAGCGACCAGGGCGCCCCGCGGGCCCGGGAGAGCGCCGGCGCCAGGAACCAGACCAGCGCCGTGGCGCAGGCCAGCGCGCCCGACCGGACGAAGAGCGCCCGGGTCTCCTCGGGGCGATCGATCATCCAGCCCAGCGCCCCCAGCACCGCCTGCAGCGTCCAGAACACGGACGCCAGCCCGATCCCCGCGACCACCGGCCCGCGGGATGAGATCAGCGGCAGGACCCCGAGGAGACGACCCGAGGCGGGGGGATCCTGCGGCGGCGCAGGGCGATGGAGCGCCGCCGCCACCAGCGCGGACAGCAGGGCCAGCAGGCCGATGCGGTGCGGAGCCACCAGCAGGGTCAGCGGCCCCAGCGGCGCCAGCAGGGCCCCCCCGAGCGCCATCGCCCCCGCGGCCCCCAGCAGCGCCCCGCGAGCGCGCCACGCGAGCCCCAGCAGCAGGACCCCCGCCAGCGCCGGGGCCAGCCCCGCCGGCAGCGTCGCCACGAGCTCCGCGGCGCCAGGCCAGCCCGCGAACGACCGCCCTCCCGGCGACGGCGCCACCCACCAGCTCACCGCCGGCACCGCCAGCGCCCCCAGCGCCGCCAGGTCCCCCAGCGGATCCCAGCCTGGGGCGTCCGCGGCGCGCCGCCTGGCCCCACCCACCAGCCCGTAAGCGACCGCCGTCCCCAGCATCACCCACGGCAGCCTGGCGCCGGACGGATCCATCCAGAACCCCAGCCCGAGCCCCAGCTGCACCGCCACCAGCCCCCCCGCGTAATGCAGCGCCGGCCAGCGCCCCGCGGCGTGGTGCGCCGACGCCAGCAGCGGCACCATCACCGCGAGAAAATGCAGCGGGGGCGGCGCCGGAAGCACCGCGATCCAGAGCGCCGCCATCGCCCCCCACCCCAGCCCCCACGGCACCAGCCCGCCTCGCCCGTACCGCGCCCCGATCCCCAGCAACCCGGCCCCCACCAGCGCCGGCCCCAGCGGCCACAGCGTCCTCGTCTCCGGGAACAGCAACCGCACCGCCAGCCACCCGCTCAGCCCCGCCGCCGGCGCCAGCAGGTGCACCGCCCCCGCCGCCAGCCGCTGCGCACGGAAAAAGACCCCCGTCACCGCCAGCGACGCCGTCAGGTTCAGCAGCGCCACCCCTCGATCTCCGCTCCCCACCCCGGCCAGCCCCGCCGAGAGCCCCGCGCTCGCCGCCCCCGCCAGCGCCAGCACCCCCACCGCCCGCGCCAGCGGCGGGTTCCGCGACGATACCTCCTCCCGCCCGAGCCCCTCCCTCAGCAGCCCCGCCAGCCCCGCCACCCACAGCGCCGTCGCCCCCGCCGGGGAGGCGGCGCCAGGATCTCCGGGAGCTCCATAGATAGAGAAAGTCCATATGGCTGCGGAGGCCAGGGTCCCCGCCAGCAGCGCCCAGGCGTCGGCGGACCGCACCGCGGCGGCGACCCCCGCCAGGCCCACCAGCGGGGCGAGCTGCCTGGTCCAGGAGCCCGGCTCGCTGGAGGCCACCGGCAGCATCGCCAGCATCGCCGGCAGCGTGGCCAGCGCCAGGCGCTCGCCGGTCGTCCCCTCGAAGCGGGCCGCCACCGAGCGCTGGGTCCCCCAGGCGACCAGGCAGGCCAGCGCCGCCGCTCCCAGGCCCACGCCAACGCTGGCCGCCATCAGCGAGGACAGCCCGAGAAAGACCACCGGCAGCAGCAGCCAGCCGATCCCCGCCAGCACCCGCCCGGGCCCCGCGGCCCGCCGCGCCACCACCGCCCCCACCCCGACAAAGGCCCCGTGGTAACCCAGCAGCGCCCCGGACACGACCAGGTGCCTCGGCACATCCCCCAGCGTCTGCCACGCCTCCCGCACCCCGTAGAGCGACCCCGCCAGCACCAGCGCCGCCCCGAGGAACCAGCCGATGTTCTCGTAGATCCAGCCCCCCACCCCGGGCCCCTCGTCGCTCACCGCGTCGATCGCCACCAGCGCCCCCAGCGCCCCGTGCACCTCCTCCCCTCGCACCCCCGTCTCCCCGGGCAGCTCTCCTTGCCAGGTGTCTGGAACTTCCGGCCCCTCCGCGCCCCCAGCCGCCTGCTCCACCACCGGCGCCTCCACCGCCACCACCGGCGCCTCCAGCACCACCAGCGCCACCGCCCCCGGCGTCTCCGCCACCGCCCGCCCTGGCGCCTCCACCGGCGCAGGCTCCGGGAAGAACGCGCTGTCCGGGATCCTCCCCAGCAGCTGCTCCCCCTGCTCCTGCTCCACCACCCCCTCCACCACCAGCTGCATCACCCACTGCCGCGCGCGCCTCGCCGCGTTCAGCTCCATCAGCCTCGTGTGGTGCTCCTCCGTCAGCGGGAGAAGCTCGGTTCCGCAGCTCGCACAAAGCAAGGACCCCCGGCGTAGCTCGACGCAGGAAGGACAGATCTTGAAGCGCACCCCGGCAGCCTAGGGAGCCCCCCTGGGTTCTGCCAGCTCCGTTGAAATTTTATGATGACGCTGACCGATCGCTGACAGCAACGCGCTGCATCAATGGTCGTGGCCGGGCCTTGCGTGGTGGGCTCGGGTCTGCCGGCCATCCTGCTCAAGGCCCCCGGAGCAGGCCGGATGAGCGTGTGAGCTAGAAAAGGCGGGGTCCCTGTGCCACAGCGAGCGGTTCCTACGCCTCTCTCCATCTCACAAGGACCCCTGTGGCCATCCTGGTCCACTTGCCCGACTCGCTCAAGCCCTTGTTGTCTCTGCTCGACGACCTGGCTCTCGTCCTCGACACCGGCTGCTCGGTCGCTGCCAGCGACGACCCCTTCGATCTGGCCGCCTGTGAGCGGCTCCTCTCGGCTGCCTGCGCCGAGATGGAGCGCTCGCTGCTGCGCTCGATCTTGCTGGCCCTCGACCGCTCCGAGTCGCGTCTTTGGATCGACGGCATCCCACACCGCCCTGTCGGTCGCCACGAGGCCACGTTCTACTCCCTGCGCGGCCCCCTCGTGCTGCCTCGCACCCTCTATCGACCCCTCGATGACCGCAACGCCCGCACCGTCGATCCTGTCGCTTTGCGCGGCGCGATGGTGGCCAAGAACTGGCTGCCAACGGCGGCCGAGGCCATGGCCTTTCTGGTCCAGCAGCAACCGGCTCGCGACGCCGCTGCCGCGGCGGCCTTGCTGGGCGTTCTTCCTTACCACCCCACCAGCTTCGACCGCGTCTGCGACGCTCTCGGCCAGGACTACGCCACCTACCGCGAATCCATCGAACAGGCGCTCGTGCGCGAGATGAAGATCCCGCAAGAGTCGACGGTCCTTGTCGTGTCGCTCGATCGCGTCTCGACCCCGCTCGAGGAAGTGCGCCCACGCGGGCCGGGACGGCCTCGCAAGAACGCGCCTCGGCGCTCGGTACAGCGCATCTGGAAGATGAGTTATTGCGCCACCGTGAGCCTGCACGACGCCCCGGGAAAGACGCTGCGCACGTTGCGCTACGGCGGCATGCCGAGCGAAGATGTGGCGAGCCTGATCGAGGGCTTGCGCGACGACGTCAACGCACTGCTGGAACGACGCCCCGACCTCCACGTGAGCCTGATCTGCGATGGGGCGGCAGAGATGTGGAACGTGCTCGGCAAGCAGCTCAACGAGGCCGAATTGAAGCGTCCTGTGGAGCGACTGGTGGACCTGTGGCACCTGCTGGAGAAGGTGGGCAAGGCGCTGCGAGAGCGGTTCGACGGTCAACGTGCGAGCGCAGAGTTGCACCGCTGGAAGATGCGGCTTCTCAACCGCAGCGAGGCGTGGCGCAAGCTGCTGGCCGAGGTGCGCTCGTGGGGCGGGCAGGGAGTGCGTGGTGCACGACGCCGTGACGTTCCTGGCGAACCAGGGCGAGGCGGGTCGACTGGACTACACCCGAGCCAGAGAGCAAGGGCGGCCGGTGGGGAGCAGGGTGGTGGAGGCAACGTGCAAGAGCCTGTTCAACGTGAGGCTAAAGCGAGGGGGAGCGCGATGGCGAGAGGCGCGAGCCGGGAGGTTGGTCCGTTTGCGGGCGCTGGCGCTGAGCGGGCGGTGGGAGTCGGCGATGGCGCTTCTGCACGGAAAAGTGGCTGGGGAGGTGCGCCGTGCGGCTTGAGCAGGATGGCCGGCAGACCCCCACGAGGCCAGTCAACTTCCAGTCGAATCACAGGCTGATCTTGTTGGTGAGGTCGTGGGAACTGATCTCTATAAGTATGTTCAAGGAATGAAAGTTGAAGATGTCCCTGCGGCATCTAGAATGCTTAAGAAGGCAAATAAGACATACGGGCTGATGTTCGAGTCGAAAATTAGAAACATTGTCATGAACTCCACGAAAAGCATGAAGAAAGGCGAAGGTGTTCCGCAATGGTAAATAGGAAAGC
>JALOQB010000405.1 GCA_025453595.1 Polyangiaceae bacterium | reverse complement strand
GCGCACGGGGAAGTCCTGGTTCAAGGGCAGCGCGGACGCGGTGTACCAGTCGCAGCACGTGATCGACGACGAGAAGCCCGAGCTGGTGTGCATCTTCGGCGGGGATCACGTCTACAAGATGGATGTCCGTCAGATGCTCGACGCGCACGTGCGCAACCGGGCCGATCTGACCGTCATCGAGGTGGATGAAGAGGGCAAGATCCTCGCGTTCCACGAGAAGGTGCAGGACCCACCCACCATGCCCGGTGACCCTACCCGGTGCCTCGCCAGCATGGGCAACTACATCTTCACCACGGCCCCCCTCCTGGAAGAGCTGAACCTCGACGCTGCCAAGGAGGATTCGCACCACGATTTTGGCCGCGACATCGTGCCAGCCATGGTGCAAAAAGGTCGCAACGTCCGGGTCTACGATTTCGCCAAGAACAAGGTGCCTGGCGAGACCGTCAACGGGTACTGGCGCGACATCGGGACCGTCGACGCCTACTGGGAGGCCCAGATGGACCTCGTCGCCATCCAGCCCCAGTTCAACCTCTACAACAAGCACTGGCCCATCCGCTCCATCCTCAGCCACGACCCTCCGGCCAAGTTCGTCTTCCGCGACGAGCAGAGCGCCCGCGTGGGCATCGCCACCGACAGCCTGGTCTCCCAGGGGGTCATCATCTCCGGCGGTCGCCTCCATCGCACCGTGCTCTCGCCGCGGGTCCGCGTGAACTCCTTCGCCGAGGTCACCGACTCGGTCATCTTCGAGAACGTCAACATCGGGCGCTACGCGCGCCTCCGTCGGTGCATCATCGACAAGGACGTCGAGATCCCCCCTGGGACCGACATCGGCTACGACCTCGAGCGGGATCGGCAGCGCTTCCACGTGAGCGACCGCGGCATCGTCGTCGTCCCCAAGCGCTCGAAATTGCCCGGCTGAAATGCCTCGTACCATCCTTGTCGGCGACGTCCATGGCTGCCTCGTCGAGCTCGAACGGCTCCTCGATCGGCTCGCCCTCGGCTGCGAGGATCGGCTGATCTTTGTCGGTGATCTGCTCGCTCGCGGCCCCCATAGCGCCGGCGTCGTCGCCCTCTGTCGCCGGCTTCGCGCCACCGTCGTCCGCGGGAACCACGAGGAAAAACTGCTGCTCTGGCGCCAGGGACGCAAGGACCCGGAGGCCCCCTGTGAACCCCTCGGCGCCATGCATCTCCAGGTCGCTCGCTCCCTCTCCGAGGAAGACTGGGCCTTCCTCCAGGCCACGCCCCTCTGGTGCGACCTGCCCGAGCATGACCTCTGGGTCGTCCATGCCGGCGTCCTCCCCGGAATCCCCCTCACCCAGCAGCCTCGCCGCGCCCTCCTCACCATGCGCTCCATCGGCGTCATGGGCGAACCCCTCGTCCGGGCCGGCTCCATCCCCTGGGGTTGCCGCTACCTCGGCCCCCCTCACGTCGTCTTCGGACACCACGCCCAGCCTCGCCCTCAGCTCCACCCCTTCGCCACCGGCATCGACACCGGTTGCGTGTATGGAGGTTCCCTCACGGCCATGGTCCTGCAAGCCTCCCAGAAGGTCCCTGCGCTCTGCGAGCGGCTCTCGGTCCTGGTGAGCGTCGACGCCCAGCGCCGCTGGTTCGGGGGCCGTTGAGTGGGGCTCCGTCGTATCTCCCTCGGCCCCTCCTCGTTCCTGCCGCGGGCTTGCTTCGTGGTGGTTCCCGTCCTCCCCCCCCATCTGCTCCCCGACGGTACCCGCGCTCGCTCCGCGCTGGTCGGCTTTGTCGATGGCCAGCTCAGGGCCTTCGCCAACGTGTGCCGCCACCTCGCCATCCCCCTCGACCTCGGCGACGGTGACGCCATGGATCATGACGGCGTTCGCCTCCGGTGCCACCACCATGGCGCCATCTTCGAGCCCGGTGAGGGGCGCTGCGTCGTCGGTCCCTGCCTCGGGATGCGCCTCTGGCCCTGGTCCGTCGAGGTGGATGCGCTCGGGGATGCCACCTTGCTCGTGGGGGGAGAGCCCAAGGATGAAGATTTTTTAGGGGTTTTTGGGGAAACGGTGGGCTTTCGCAGCCCACGCCCGGGCAAGGGGTTGGGGGGGCTGCGCCTCGGGGCTTCGTGGAAACGGTGGGCCTTCGCGGCCCACGCCCGCGGCAAGGGGGCCGATGGGGCTGGCGCCCCGCGCGGCCCCCTTGCATCCCCCGGCTCCCCCTTTTTTATAAGCAGGCATCCACACGAGACGGGGAGCAGCGGGAAGAGCTCAGAAGCGCCCCTTGCCCATCCCTTCGGGACGGGTCCCGCGGGGCTCGTTACGCTTCGTCTCTCCCGTTCGTTTGTGCACAAATTGTCTCGGGGTGTGACGGGCGTGTGCGACAGTTGGAACTCCAAGGATCGAGCCCCGCGGGTCCCGCGCGAAGCGTGGGCAAGGGGCGTTTCTGAGATCGAGGAGGGTCGATCCGTCTTGAGTGGAAGCCCCTCTTCACACCGTGGGGGAGCCGGGGGATGCAAGGGGGCCGCGCGGGGCGCCAGCCCCATCGGCCCCCTTGCCGCGGGCGTGGGCGGGCAGCCCACCGTTTCCAGGAAGCAGCCCCAAGGGCCCCCTTGCCGCGGGCGTGGGCCGCGAAGGCCCACCGTTCCCACAAAGCCCCCGGGGCGCAGCCCCTCCCTCCCTTGCCCGGGCGTGGGCCGCGAAAGCCCACCGTTATTCGGGGATCTTCTGCAGCTTCACCTCGAGAGCGATCAGCTCACCGCGGGCCTCGATGGCCTTGTCCCAGGGGAAATAACCCGGGTGCTCGACGGTGATGCGGTGTCGACCGGGCAGGAGGGCCATGCCACGGCGGCTGATTTCTCCCAGGGAAGCGATGGGCTGGTCGTCGACGATGACGGTGGCTCAGGGGGGGGATCCGCGCATCCGGATGGATGTCTTGGTGGGCCCGTACTGGGGCTGGCATCCGGCGAGGACGAGGAGGAGAGGGAGGAGGGGGCGGCGCATGGGGGGTCATTCCCACTCGATGGTGGCCGGAGGCTTGGAGGAGATGTCGTAGACGACGCGGTTGACGCCCTTGACCTCGTTGATGATGCGCGTGGAGAGGGTGGCGAGCAGGTCATGGGGGAGGCGTGCCCAGTCCGCGGTCATGCCGTCGCTGGACTGGACGGCGCGGATGGCGACGCACTCGTCGTAGGTGCGCTCGTCCCCCATCACGCCGACGCTGCGCACCGGGAGCAGCACCGCGAAGGCCTGCCAGAGGGAGCTCTGGAGGCCGCTGGTGCGGATCTCTTCCTGGACGATGGTATCGGCCTTGCGGAGCACGTCGAGGCGGGGTTCGGTGACCTCGCCCAGGCAGCGAATGGCGAGGCCCGGGCCGGGGAAGGGGTGACGCCAGAGGATGTCATGGGGAAGCCCCATCTGAGCGCCCACCTCGCGCACCTCATCCTTGAAGAGTTCGCGGAGGGGTTCGACCAGCGCGAGGTGCATCTTCTCGGGGAGGCCGCCCACGTTGTGGTGGCTCTTGATCACGGCGCTGGGCCCCTTGAACGAGACGCTCTCGATCACGTCCGGGTACAGGGTGCCCTGGACCAGGTACCGGGCGTTGTCGATGCGCCGGGCCTCGGCCTCGAAGACCTCGATGAAGACCCGACCGATGATCTTGCGTTTCTGCTCAGGATCCACGATCCCCTTGAGTTCATCGAGGAAGCGAGCGGCAGCGTTGACATGGTGCACGGTGATATCCATGCGCCCCCGGAAGAGCCGGAGCACCTCGTCGGCCTCGTTGTGCCTGAGCAGCCCGTTGTCCACGAAGATGCAGTGGAGACGTGAGCCGATGGCCCGGTGCACCAGGGCCGCTGCGACGGAGGAGTCGACACCACCGGACAGCCCGCAGATCACGGTGCCCGTGGCGCCCACACGCTGCTGGATCGAGGCCATCGCCTGGTCCACGAACTGCCCGGGCGTCCAGTCGGGGGTCAACCCGGCCACGTCGAACAGGAAGGCGCGCAGCATCTCGTGGCCCCGGGGGGTGTGGTACACCTCCGGGTGGAACTGGAAGCCATAGATCTTCCGCTCCACGCAGGCCACGGCGCAGAAGGGGGTGTTGGCGGACGAGCCGATGGGGACAAAGCCCTCGGGCATGGCCTCGATACGGTCGCCGTGGCTCATCCAGACCTGCAGCGATTCTCCCGCGGCGAAGGGGGCAAACACGCCCACCGGCCGCTCGACCTTGACCTCGGCGGGGCCGTACTCACGGCGGGCTGCGCGGGCCACGCGTCCGCCGCCGCGGTGGGCCATGAGCTGCACGCCGTAGCAGATGCCCAGGGTGGGGAGCCCCAGCTCAAGGAGGGCAGGATCAAAGGGCGGAGCGTCCTCGGCGTAGACGCTGGAGGGGCCCCCGGAAAGCACGATGGCCCGCGGTTGGCGGGCCAGGATCTGCTCGGTTGGCGTCGTGCACGACACGATCTCGCAGTAGACGCGGTTTTCCCGGATGCGCCGCGCGATGAGCTGGGTGTACTGCGAGCCGAAATCAACGATCAGGACGGGGACGCTGGCGGCCATGGCGGCCTTCTTGCCAGCGGTTCACCCGGCGGTCCAGCCTGCTCACTCGCCGGTGGGGCCGTAGACGCAGTTCTTGGAGATGACGTTGCCTTCCATCGCGTACTCGCCGGCCGCGACCTTGGCGTCGATGCCGAGGAAGTTCTTGCAGAAGATGGCCGTGGGCTTGAGCTCGGGCTTGGTCTCGGCGAGGCTGGTGCCGTGGACGAAGGTGGCGAAGACCTCGCCCGCCTTGGTCTCGCGGACGGGGCTCTGTGCCACGAGGGTCGCGTTCTCGCCATCGACGGTGACCCAGGTGGGGCGCAGGTTGGCAGGATCGGCCTCGCCCTGGACGTCGTTGAAGAGGGGGGTCACGTTGGAGGCCACCGGGATCAGATCGCCATTTTCTTCGTTGAGCAGGCCGAAGGTGGCGGGGCCCACGCCGGTGAGGGCGTTGAGGGCCTGGAAGCCGACCTTGCCCTCCGCCGGAGCGGCCCGATCCTCGACGTTGGTCACCTTGATCACGGTGCTGGCGGTGCCGAGGAACGCGACGGTGTACGACTTGTCCGCACCGAAGTTCATGGGCTGATCGGAGAACCCGGCGAGGGGCGTGTTGCAGTCGGCGGCGCCTTCCGCCACCGCACGGACCTCCCACTGGCCCGCGTCGACCTGCAGGTAAGCAGAGACGCCGGGGAAGTAGAACTGGTCGCCCGCCTTGGCCCCGGCAAAGATGGGGCCTTGCCACTCGGTGCCGCCGACCGGCTTCACGCAGACGTCGATGGCGCCCAGATCGTGCACGAGGTGCGCAAAGCGCAGGTCCGAGGCCGGCGCCTCGCCACCGGAGCCCGCGGCCCCGCCGATCCCGGCCATGCCGCCCTCGCCGGCAGCGCCCGCCATGCCGGCCTCGCCCGCCGCGCCGGCCTCGCCGCCCACGCCTGCGGACCCACTCTCGCCCGCGACCCCGGCGGTGCCCGCCTCACCCGCCGCCCCCGCGCTGGTGCCACCCGCACCCGCGGCGGTGGTGCCGCCCGTGTTGTTCCCACCCACCCCGGACGAATCCACCGAGGTGTTCTCGGAGCTCTCGACCACGCAGCCGGCGAAGAGCGCCGCACCGACAAGCAAACCACCGACAAAAAGCAGGGAAGAAGAGTTCTGACGCATCACTTTCGAGCCTCCAGCTGGACCAGGGAACGTTGCCTGGTGTGTTTACGGGTCAGACTGGCCTTTCTTCCCGCAGATTCAAAACAAAAAAGCCCGGATGCTCGCGGGCACCCGGGCTCAGCCAGACGACCGTGGAGTTTAGAAACCATCTCAGACCCCGAAGCTCCCTGGCAAAGACCTCGGCGATGAGCGCGGGTCTCATTTGACATCGTGGGGTTCTACTGCCGTTTGGGCGTCAGTTCGATACACGAACGGTGATCAACGATACGTTGAACAAAATTGGTTTGACTTTGAAAGGTGGCTCTGCTGCGTGGAATTAAAGCCTCGCACACTCAAACAAAAGGAGTCCTTCATGTTCACCACCTACATCTCCCGCATCTCCCTCGTTGTTTTCACCCTTGTGCTTACAGCTTGTGAGGGCGAACAGATCACAGATCAAAACGAACAGATCGATGAAGTTGGCTCCCAGCAAGAGCCACTCACCTGCAATTCGTGGGGTGGATACGATGCCAATGTCTCGATGCCATCCAGCCCTGCCAGCGGTTCTTTCTGGGGTTCCAACTCAACCCTACCAGCCAACCAATACCCATCTTGCGGTAGTGGCAATGATTCTTACTTGGTGAGAATCGCCCACAGCTCTTCGCGAACTGTACGCGCAATTGCCAAATGGACCGAACCAGTACCCACAGACCCCCTATCCTGTTCGGGTTCTTTTCTCGAGGTAAAAGTTCGGCAATGTTTGGGTTCTGATTGTTCGCATACACCTGCTCAGGTCGTTACAGTCCGTGGTATATGGGTTTATCAGTTTGGATTTTGTCTCATGCCTGTGGCACAAACTACGTACTTTCAAACAGATCTGCCGGGGGTGAGTTCCTATCGCGTGGCCGCTACGGCTTATACGACGGCCATATGGCCTTACACATTTTATAAGAAGGTTTCCGCAGGTTTGGAAGTACAATGAGGAGACTAATGTGTTGAGCAAGGGATTATGAGAAATCCCTGGAGCGGCTTGCACAGTCCTTCAAACAGCTAGCCCAGACGAGCGAAACCAGCCGAGGGCATCGCACAGCCAGATCGCTCGCAGCGCCGCGGCCAGTTCTCGCTCCAGGTCCTTCAGCGTGCGGGCCGCGGCCTTCCTCAGCAACAACTTCGGTAGTGCTGCAACGGCGACTGACGCCGGGCACAAACCTTCGGAAAGTGCCAGGGTTATAAGGGGCCGTTAGTCAGATTAGCAACACTCCCCGAAACTCCCCTACAGAATGTGTAGAATCAAGAGACGTCAACGTCAACGCGGACAGGCCAAGCTCTGCTGTCGGGGTTAGACGGGAGGCGCGACTTCGCTATCACGACGTCTGGGGCTTGATAGACTTCTCCGTCGAGAAGTTTTTGATATGGTTTCCTACTGGCACGCGGCCGCACAGTTGTCCTGGACACAGCTCGCGAGAGCCTGAAGCTTCGGAGCCCCGCTGGGGTTATCCTGGAGGCACTTGTCAAGGCAGGCCTGATTCTGGCACTGGTTAACGCACTGGAGTGCCGCAACGCAAGACGAATCTGTACTGCAATCGCCGATCTCGGTTGCGCACTGCGTCTGCTGGCAAGTCACGCAGGGATCGTCGCTACCGCAAGGTTCAGCGCAGTTGGTCTCGACGCAGGTGCCAAACGCCTCAAGGTCCGCTGCACCGTTCGGGTTGTCTGCGAGGCATTTGTTGAAGCAGGCCTGGTCCTGGCACTGGTTGGCGCACTGGAGCGCCGCCACACAGGCCTGGTTCTGGGCGCATTTCTGGCCCTCGGCGCTGCACTCGGTCTGCTGGCAGGTCTGGCAATCCTGGCCGCTGCCCGACCCCCCGCTGCCGCCGGAGGCCGTGCCCCCCGTGCCGGCACTGTTCGTACCACCGGTGCCTGCGCTGTTGGTGCCGCCGGTGCCTGCCGCGCTGGTGCCGCCGCCGCCGAAGGGGTCGCTGCCGCCGGTGCCGGCGCTGCTGGTGCCACCGCTGCTGGTGCCGCCGCTCCCGGCAGGATCGGAGCCCCCGGTGTTGGTGCCGGCGCTATTGGTGCCGCCACTGTTGGTGCCACCGCTGTTGGTGCCGCCGCTGTTGGTGCCGCCGCTGTTGGTACCGCCCTCTCCGGCGAGGCCCGTCGTTCCGGCGGTGCCGGAGCCGCCTTCGCCGCCGGACCCGGCGGAGCCCCCGAACGTCCCCGTGCTTCCGCCGCTACCGCTGCTTTCACAGCCAAGAGAGAGCAACGAGACCAACACCCCTGCACTGAACACATAAGCGAGCTGCTTCATCACGATCCTCCGCTGCGGGGCGCGCCCGTTCGCGTGCCGCACAGAAGCCTCACTTTGCGGGTTTGTCACAGGGAGGTCAAGGGCATGGCATCGTCGCGTTGGGGGTCAGGAGGGCGTCGACTTCGCGCTCGGCCTGGAGCCAGTCGTGGAACGGATCGGTGGCCCCGAGCCCCTGCGCCAGCGCTCGCTGGTAGGCCCGTTGCGCGATCTGACGACGGCGTTCTTCCGGCGTCACCCGCGGCGTCTCTGCCGGAGGCTCTACCCTGGCCGGGCTCACCTTGCGTTCCACCGGCGCCAGCAGCCCGCGGAATTGAGGCAAGAGCGCCACCGGCTCTGGTTTCACCAGCAAGGAGGCGAGGGAGGAGGTCTTCTTCTTTCGATCTCGGCGGTTCATGGGGTCCTGACGCTGGCTGGCGCCTCGCGGGGCGAGGGCATCGGGGCTTGCCTGTAGGCGAACCCCGGATTTTAGGCCAAATTAGGGCCCTTGTTCTCCCCTTCGGACCTCGCCGCCACCCTCGCTCCGCTGGGTTCTTCAAGACCCTTGCCGGCTCGCGCTTACCTGGAAGAATCCGTGTTTGCCTTCGAGCGAGCGCGGGTGTTCGAGCGTGGCTGGCTGTGCGTGGCTCGCTCCCAGGAGCTGGAGCTGCCGGGCTCCGTGGTGGCCTCCCCCGGGCCCGGGCCCGGGTTGCTGGTGACCAGGGGGGGCGACCTCCATCTCCGGAGCTTCCATAATGTCTGCCAGCACCGGGGGGCCTGCCTGCAGCCCCCGGGCGCGCGGCGGGTGCGGCGGCTGGTATGCCCGTACCACGGGTGGACCTACGAGCTGGACGGGACGCTGGGGGCCGCGCCGTCGCCTGGGTGTCCCCCTGCAGGGCGAGGGGGCTGGGGGCTGGAGCCGGCGCAGGTCGAGGAGCTGGAGGGGCTGGTGCTGGCCTGCGCGGGGGAGCCCTGGGGGCCCGTGGCGGAGGCGTTTGCGGGGCTCGCCGGGGAGCTGGCCTCGGTCCCGCTGCGTCGTCTCTGGCTGGGGCGGCGGGTGGAGCAGGTGGCGGAGGCCAACTGGAAGCTGCTGGCGGAGAATTTTCTGGAATCGTACCACTTCCCGCCGGTGCACCCGGCGCTGGAGGCGTTGACGCCGACGGCCCGGGCCGGGACGCTGGCGCCCCGCGGGGCCTGGTTTGGCGGGACGATGGAGCTGCGCGAGCCCCACGAGACCGTCGCGCCCGGGGGGCAGCTCGGCGGGCGCCCGCGGCTGGGCGAGGCGCGACGGGAGATCCGCGACTACCTGCTCTTCCCGTCGTGCCTGCTGAGCGTGCAGCCGGATTATCTGCTTCTTTACCGGCTCTGGCCCGAGGCCGCGGGGCGCACCCGGATCGTCTCCGAGATCTGGTTCCCGCCGGCGGCCGCGGCCCTGGCGGGCTTCGATCCGACGCCCGTGTTCTCGTTCTGGGACCGGGTCAACGCCGAGGATCGCGCCATCTGCGAGGCGCAGCAGCGAGGGCTGGGGTCCCCGGGGTTCCGCGGCGGTTGTTACACCGAGGTGGAGGAGTCCTCCCACCGTTTTGCCTCGATGATCGCCCGCGCCTACCTCGATCAGCGCCCCTGGTGAGCGCGCCCGGGGAGCCGCGCGGTCCTCAGCAACGGCACCAGAAATTCCGGCGGGATCCGCTCGTGGGCCACCCCGGTCTGCTGGGCCACCAGCCCGTGCTCCAGCGCCTCCGGGGGGGCGACGCCCGGCGCCTCCCCTTGCCAGAGGGCCCGGGCCCTGTCCTCGGGCTTCAGGCCCCGGACCAGGCGCCCGAGGAGCTGCAGCGTGCGCTCGCCGGTCTTCTCCGCCGCTGTATAGAGAAAAACCATACGACGCTTCCCCGGGAGAAAATCGGCCTCATGGGCCTGGTACCAGGGGGTCAGCTCGTCGACGTTCATGTAGAGGGCGTCCATCATCCAGACCTCGTGGACGTCGAGGCCGCCGCGGCCCAGGGCGCGCCCCAGCGGGGTGTAGGCGCCGCTGTGGCCGGCGAGGATCAGGCGGCCCGGGATGGCGTCAGGGGGGAGGTGAGAGGCGAGGTCCGGGTGCGCCAGGATCTCGCGCAGGAGAGCCTGGAATTGCCCCTTTCGAGCGAGGCCCCCGGGGGCGCTGGAGGCGACGTCAAAGGCGAGCTGAGGGACCACCAGCAGCGCGTCGACCCCGGCGAGGTCGAACTGGCGGAGCAGGTCCATGGCGTAGCGGGTGGGTTGATCCGGGCGGCAGGGGGCGTGGTCCGCCCCGAGGAGCACCTTGAGGCAGCCGTACCAGCCGTGAAAGAACACCAGGATCGGCACCTCGCGCAGGTGCTTCAGCGGCCGGGGCGCGTGGACCGCGGCGAAGGGGTGCTCGCCAAATGGGGAATGCTTGAGCCGCTGGGTGCGCGTGATCGGGGGCTCGGGGGCCGCTGGAGGGGCGCTCGGCGGCGGCACGGTGGCCAGGGGAGCCGCAGCGGTGGCGGCGGGGGGCTGGGGCGGGGGGGTGGTGGGTGAGGTCGAGGATGACACGGCCGCGGGGGGCGGGGTCGTGGCGGGTGCCGTCGCCGAGCAAGCAGGGTATAGCGAGGCCGCGATGGCGACGAG
>JALOQB010000099.1 GCA_025453595.1 Polyangiaceae bacterium | reverse complement strand
GCGGGGGTGAGCGGTTATGGCCTGGATGCTCCGGTGGTGGTGGGGTGGCGCAGCGAGGGGGGGCTCTTGTCGATCTGGGGCGGGGTCCGGGGTGGGTACGAGCGGCAGCGCGGCGAGATCGGCCTCGACCCGGAGGGCAAGGGGGCCGCGCGGGTTTCCTGGGGGGCCTCGCGCTGGTGGGGCGGGGGGTTGGTGGGGGTGATGGCGGGGTTCCGCCGCGTCTTTGTGGCCCTCGAGATGGGGGCTGGGTACCACCGGCTTGCGGCCTCGGCGGGGGGCGAGCAGGTGTCCCTGTCCGGGTTGACATTGACCCCATCCGGGGCCCTCCTTGGCAGATTTTCACCCCGGCCGGCCGCTTGCCCGGGGAATCGGGGTGCGGGGGGGGTGGTTGGAGCGGGGCGGTACTTGCCTGGAGGGCGAGAGGCGTTTAGTCTGACAGAACGTCCATGCGCGTCGGTATTGCGGCTCTCGTTGCGGCTCCCTGGCTCTGGTTGGCGGGGTGCGCGACCCCTGTCGAGGGGCCGGGTGGGGCAGAAGAGAGCGGGGCGGTGCATGGGTACCTGTCCGTCGAGCGGAATTCCCCGTGGGAGCAGCAGGGGCAAGGGGCCCGCGATGTGGCGTTTGCCACGTTCCTGCGGGTCCAGGAGGCGACCGATCCATCCTCGGTGGCGAGGCTGGTGGGGGCGGTGCCCGAGCTCCCAGCGGAGGGGGTGTGCCGCGAGCTGAACGTCCAGGAAGCGACCTCGATGCCGCTGCGCACGATGAGCCCGGTCGAACTGCTGCGGGTGGGCGAGGTGACGGTGCGCTCGGGCACGTCGGCGGGCAAGCTGGTGACGAGGGCGTACCCGGACGTGGCGCACCTGGTGTCCGGGGTGGTGTACACGTCCTCGGGTCGCGAGTCGCCCGGGGCCAGCGGTCCGGTGACCTTCGAGGTCGGCGGGGCAGAGGGGGTCCCGGGGTTCTCGGTCGAGGTGCCGATGCCTCCGGTGATCGAGAAGCTCACGATGAACGGCGTCGAGGTCGGGGAAGGGCAAGAGTGGCTGGCCGTGGGGGACGCGGTGGAGCTGCGCTGGCAGGCCCCCCAGGAAGACGTGTCGCTGCCTCCTTCGCTGGGCACGGTGGTCGAACCGGATCGCTTCTTCGTCGACGTCAGCGTCATCGATGGCCGGAAGTCCTCGCGTACGCTGCGCTGCAGCGGGGGCGCCGAGGCCCGGCTCCAGGTGCCGCTCCAGATCACCGATCAGACGCAGGCGGTCACCCTCACCGCCCACCATCTCCGGACCGTGCGCCTCACCGAGGGCCAGATCCGCAACGAGATCCGGCTGGACGCGGCGCGCTCCGCCACCGTGCGGCTGGGCGAGGGCGAAGGGGTCCGCTGAGGCGTTCTTCGCGGCGAGAGGGGGCGGCGCGACACCTTGCGAACGGGGGGTGTTCCCACCATCCTGGGGGAGGCGCGCGATGAACAAGACGGTGGATGCGCGGGTAGAGTCGCTGATCCGCGAAGAGCGGCTCCGGGAAGCGGCCGCGCTTTGCCATGCCCAGGGGGACGTGGCGAGGGCGGTCGATCTGCTGGAGCGGGCGGCGGCGTTCGAGGAGGCGGCCCGGGTCGCGGTCGAGCATGGCATGGGGGCGAGGGCGCTGCGGCTGGCGGCGTCGATCGGTCCGGATGACCTGCTGCTGCAGGCCTCCCGGCGCATGGAGGAGCCGGAGGCGAGGGCCCTCGGGTTCGAGCTGCTGGGGCGGGGTCAGGGGAGGGCCGCGGCGTACGCGTTCCGGGCGGCGGGCATGGGGGTGGAAGAGGGGGAAGCGTGGGAGCGGGCAGGGGAGCACCTGGAGGCGGCGCTGGCGTTCCGCCGGGGTGGGGAGGATCTGAAGGCCGCGAGGGCGCTGGAGGTCCGTCTGCAGCGGGCCCCGGGCGACGGGCGGGCGGCGCTGGAGCTGGGGCGCCTGTTGCTGGCGCACGGAAAGCTGGAGCGGGCGGTGCGTGCGCTCCAGGGGGTACCTTTTGACTCGCCCGAGGGGCCCGGGGCCCGGGCGCTGCTGGCGCGAGCCTTCGAGCGGCTGGGGCTGCGGGAGGCGAGGGCGAGCCTGGGGGAGGTACAGGACGCAGACGCGGAGGAGGTGCCGAAGGGGGAAGGGGAGGGGCTGCTGTTCGGGCGGTACCGGGTGCTGCGCCAGGTGGCGACGACGCCGACGGCGCGGGTGTTCTGCTGCGAGGATCGGCTGACGAGCCAGACGGTGGCGGTGAAGGTGCTGCGAGCCGGAGGCGGGGGTCTGGAGGGGCGAGACGCGGTGGCGCGATTCTCGCGGGAGGCGCAGGCGCTGGCGATGCTGCGGCACCCGAAGATCGTGCCCTTGCTGGCGTTCTTTCCGGAGGGGCCGGCGGTGGTGACGCCGTGGATGGCGGGGGGGTCGCTGGCGGACGTGCTGGCCACGACGGCGCTGGCGCCGGATCGTGCGGCGGAGGTGGCGCAGGCGGTGCTTGGGGCGCTGGGGGACGCGCACCGGCTGGGGATCTTGCACCGGGATCTCAAGCCGTCCAACGTGCTGCTGGACGGGGCCGGGGCGCCGTACCTGGCGGATTTTGGCGCGGCGCACGTGAGCGACGCGTCCTCGACGATGACGGCGGGGTTGATCGGTTCGATGGCGTACCTGGCGCCGGAGCTATGGTCCGGGGGCAAGGCGACGGTGCGCAGCGATCTGTACGGGGCCGGTGCGATCTTTTACGAGGCGCTGACCGGGGAGCGCCCGGCCCCCGCGGAGGAGATCGAGCGCTGGCCTTCGACCCTCTACGACGAGCTGGGGGCAGCGCACGACGGGGTGTTCCGGAGGCTCCTTGCGAGGGATCCCGCCGGCCGACCGGCGACCGTGGAGGAGGCCATCGAGCTGCTGCGGGGGCTCTCGTTCCGGGTCACCGCGCCGGCGCGAGGGCTCGCGGTGCGGGAGGAGAGCGCGCCGGCGCGGAGGCTGGTCCCTCTGGACGAAGGGGGGGCCTTCGACGCGGTGCTGCGCCGGCGAGTGCGGCTGGTGCCCGCGGAGGGGGAGGCGCTCCGGCTGGCGCAGGCGTGGGCGAGGCTGGACGACGCGGCGCTGGCCACGGTGTTCCGGTGCGAGCGAGGGGTGCTGTGGGTGGAGGATCTGGTGGGGGTGCCGCTGGCGATGGCGCTGCGGCCGCTGACGGGGGCCGAGCGGGAGGCGATCGGAGCGGCGCTGCGCGGTCTGCACCGGTCCGGGGTGGCCCACGGCAGCGTGGACGGGGAGCACCTGCGGATCGACGAGGAGCGCGGGGTGGCGCTGGCCTTCCCGTTGCGGCTGGAAAACAGCGCCTCGCCCGAGGGGGACCTCGCGGCGCTGGAGGCCCTGGGCGGGGCGATCGCGCAAGGGGACGCTTGACGCACCCGCGAGGGGCAAGCACACAGCGCCTCCATGGAGAAAGATCGCGCGCATTTGGTCCGTGATTTCCGGCGAGCCCCGGAGGTCCGTCCCAGGGGGATCACCGGCCGGGAGCGCCCCGCGGAGCTGCTGGCGGCGGCGTTCCCCGCCTACGTGGGGCGCCAGGAGCGGACCGCCTTCCAGCTCATGAAGCGCAGCGTCGAGGAGAACGCGGCGGTGTTCCTCACGCTGAGCGGCGCCATGACTCCCGCGGGCCTCCACCAGTCGTGCCTGATCCCGCTGATCCAGCAGGGCCACATCGACTGCATCACCACCACCGGGGCCAACCTCTACCACGACGCGCATCGCCTCATCGGCCACCGGATCCGCGAGATCGACCCGAACGCCGGCGACGTGGCGCTGCGCGTGGCGCGGATCATCCGCATCTACGACCTGGGCATGGACGAGGACGTGCTGCTGCAGACGGACAAGCTCTTCAGCTGGCTCCTGCAGAAGCCCGTGTTCCAGCGGAAGATGACCACCCCCGAGCTCCACTACCTGCTGGGCAAGGAGCTCTACCAGATCGAGAAGGCGCTGGGCGTCGAGCAGCCCTCGCTGCTCTCGACGGCCTACAAGTACAAGGTGCCGATCTTCGTCGGCGCCGTGCAGGATGGCTCGATCTTCCTCAACATCGTCAAGCTCAAGCGCCTCCTCGGGGATGCCTTCAAACTCGAGATCGATGTCGCCGCGGACGTGTTCGCGATGGGGGCGATCCAGTTCCACTGCTTCAGCACCCTGAAGAAGAAGATGGCGATCTGGATCCTCGGCGGCGGGGTGCCCAAGAACTACACCCTCCAGGGCGAACCCCTCCTCGATCAGATCCTCAACGTGCGCACCGACGGCTTCGACATCGACGTGCAATTCTGCGTGGATCCGGTCGACAACGGCGCCCTGTCGAGCTGCCCCGCGGGCGAGGGGCACACCTGGGGCAAGGTCTCCCAGGAGAGCGTCCAGCAAGGGAGCGTGTACTGCCACTGCGACGTCACCGCGGTCTTCCCCTGGATCACCTACGCGCTCCTCTCCGAGCCGGTCCGCAAGGAGCCCCTGGGCCTCTACGAGCAGCTCTCCCCGGCCATCAACGAGCTCCAGCGCCAGGTCGACCGCCAGCGCTCCGAGCTGGCAAAGACCCTCTCCTTTCACCTCCAGCGCCCCGAGCCTGCCCCCAGGAAGGCCCGCGCCAGCGAGGCCAAGGCGCCCCGCGCCGGCGAGGGGCGCCCGAAGGCCTCCACTCGGGCCGCGCCCGAGGCAAAAAAGCCCCGTGTTTCTGCCTCCAAGACCAGGGTAAAATCGTCCGCTCGCAAGTGAAGAAATCGGCCCTCGAACAGCTTGCCTCCCTGCGCGCCAAGAGCGCCGAGGAGGCCTCTCGCCGCGTCGCAGCGGCCCAGCGCTCCAGCGACGCCGCGGCGGCCTCCCTGGCCGAGCAGGAGCGCGCCCGGACGGCCCTCGAGGTCGCGCTCCAGGGCGAGGCGCAGCAGGAGCAGGCGCAGCTGCTCCAGGGCCAGCTGCGGGCCTCGGATCTGTTCCAGGGGGCGGCCTGGGGGGAGCAGGCGGCCCAGCTCCGCCAGCGCGCCGCGGAGGCCGTCTCCAGGGCCACCGAGGCGGCGACCCAGGCGCAGCGCGCGGCCCAGGAAGCCCGCTCGGCCCTGGGGGAGGCGCGGGCCCAGGCTCGCGTCGCCGAGGAGGCCGCGCGACGCCAGCAAGCCCTCGCGGAGCGCCGCGCGCAGGGCCTCGTCGAGGAGGAGAGCGAGGATCGCTTCGCCGCCCGCGCCGCCCTCCAGGAGCCGCGCCGTTCTGGCTTAGCGGGCTGTCCCTGGCGTCCCGCGGTGAGACAGCCGGGGCGAGGGCGTGAGGCCGCGGGGCCGGTAGACCGCATTACCCGGGGCTGGAGCCTTTTTTGCACAACCTGCGGCGATGTCATCGCTTCGAGGCCAGCCCCCCGCGACCGTCTCCAGGATCTCGATCCGGGCCAAGGGGGCAGGGAAGGGGGGGGCACCGCCTGCGGCGCCGCAGCCCGGGGGGCCGGCGCAGGAGCCAGAAGACGGAGAGGTCTCCAAGGCGACGCTGCACACGATCCTGCTGGAGCAGCAGCAGCAGGCCCGCGAGGATCCGTTCACCAAGGCGGTCCTGCGGCAGCTGGGCCCCGAGCTGCTCGCGTCGTTCACCGATGACCAGCGTTGTCGCCTGGAGCGAGCGCTCTTCGCCTGCCGCCCGCTGCAGCGCCACCCGGTCGATATTCGCGGGGTGATCCCGCTGTTTTTCTGGCGCTTTTACTACGTCCTGCTGCTCGGCAGGGATCGAAGGCGGAGGACCCAGCAGCAGGAGCTGGAGCGCCGGAAGCAGGCCGGTCTGGTGGCCGATCTGATCTTTGCGCTGTCGGTGATCTTGCAGGTCCTGGCGGTGGTGGTCGTGGTCCTTTACCTGATCAAATCGGCGCTGGGGATCGACCTGTTGAAGAAGCACCACGCCTGGGAGCTGCTGCTGGATTGATGGCCAATTGTTCGTGCGCGGGGGCACGACAAGGGCTAGAGGAACCCGGCGGGCATGCAGAGAAAACATCCGGGAAGAACACGCATCGCGGTGGGGCTGCTGCTCGGCCTGCTGGCGCCGGGGCTGGCGTCGGTCGGTGGGGGGTGTGGCTGCGGCTCCGCGCCGGTGACGATGGTGACGCCTGCGGCCCCTGCGCTGTCGGCTCCGGCTCCGGCGCCGTCCGCCTCGGCGTCGAGCGCAGAAGCTCCCCCCGCGGGCCCCCAGGTCGACCCTATCCTGGCCGACCCGAGGGTGGCCCGGGCCGCCCGCCTGGTCGAGGCGCAAGATCACGCCGGGGCCGGGGCCGCCCTCGAGACGCTGGCCCTCGATGCCTCCACGCCCGCGGCCGACCGCTCGCGCTGGCTGTACCAGGCGGGGCGCCAGTACGCGCTCGCAGGCCGCGCGGCCGACGCGCATCGCCTCTTCGCCGCCAGCGCCGCCGACCCCTGGGTCCTGGCCTCCCACGCCTCCTTCGCTGGCGCCCAGCAGGCCCTCGCCGCCAACCGCACCGAGGAAGCCTCCTCGCTGGCCCTCGTCGCGGCCCGTGAGCCTTCCCTGGAGGCCCCCGCCGACCTCCTGCTCGCCGAGGTCCACGAGCGGCGTGGGGCCCTCCACGAGGCCATCCCGCGGTGGCGCCGTTACCTCGGGGCCTCCGCGAACCCGCCCCGGTGGGCCGAGATCTCCCTGAAGCTCGCCCGCGCGCTGGCGTCCCGGACCGCCGACCCCAGCGCCCAGGAAGAAGCCCTGATGCTGGCCCGGAAGATCCTGACCGAGCAGCCCACCTCGGCCTCTGCCAAGGCAGCCCTCGAGCTCGAGCAGTCCCTGCTGGCGCCCTTGCCTCCCGAGCGCCGCCAGGCCCTCGCCCGGCGCCCCGAGGACGAGCTCGCCCGGGGCCTGGCCCTCGTCGAGGCCGGCAAGCTCAAGGAAGCCGAGGCCATCCTCGCCGAGCAGACCGCGGCGCCCCTCGCCGGGGAGCTCGCCTGCAAGGCCTCCACCCTCGACGGCAAGCTCAAGACCCGGCGCAAGAACCGGGAGGCCGAGGCCGCGTGGGCCGAGGCCATCCAGCGCTGCACCGGGGAGGCCCGGGCCGCGGCCCTCTTCCACGGAGGCAACGCGAGCGTCTCCGCCGGGAACCACGGCGAGGCCGCTTCCCGGTTCGAGCTGATCGAGAAGGAATTTCGCGCTCATCGTCTCGCCGACGACGCCCGCCTCAAGGGCGCCCTCGCCGCCCTCGCCCTCGGCGACGAGGCCCGCTTCTCCTCGATGCTGGCCCGCATCGGCGACGACTACCCCGAGGGCGACATGACCACCGAGGGCCTCTTCCGCCTCGCCCTCCATCGCATGGGCAAGGGCGACTGGGCCGCCGCGGTCGCCCCCCTGGAGGCCTCCCGCAAGCTCCGACCTCGCGAGCGCGATTACCGGGCCGCTGGCCGCGCCGAGTACTTCCTGGCGCGGGCCCTCCAGGCCACCGGCGAGGCCGCCCGCGCCGCCGAGCTCTTTCGCGAGATCCTGCGGGATCAACCCCTCTCGTATTACATGCTCCTCGCCCACGCTCGCCTCGCCGAGGCCAGCCCGCCCGACGCCGCCTCCACCCTCGACCGCGCTCGCTCCTCCACCGCCGCCCTCGCTCCGTTCTCTCTCGCCATCCCGCCGCTCCAGACCCCCCCGGGGGTCCGCGCCATCGAGCTGCTGCGGCAGAGTGAATTTGACCTGGCCCGGGTCGAGCTGACCGCGGCCAAGATCCTGGGCCCCGGTGCTCCAGCCGAGCTCCAGTGGGTCGCGGCGCACCTGTATGGAATCTCCGGAGCATCGGTGCAGGCCCACGCGATCCCGAGGGGTCGGGTCTCGGACTGGCTCGAGCACTACCCGGAAGGGGGCTGGCGCTCGCGCTGGGAGCTGGCGTACCCGAGGCCGTACCTGGACATTGCCCAGCGAGAGGCGCAGCGCAGCGGGATCCCGGTCTCGCTGGCGTACGCGATCATGCGAGAAGAGAGCGCGTTTGATCCGAACGCGACGTCGGGGGCGCCGGCCTACGGGCTGATGCAGTTCGTGATGCCGACGGCGAAGGATGTGGGGAAGAAGGTGGGGCTTCCGATCTCGGAGGCGACGCTGAAGCAACCGGCGACGAGCATCACGCTGGGGTGCCGGTTTCTGGCGGATCTGCGGGCGAGGTTCCCGGACTGTCCTGCGCTGGCGATCCCGTCGTACAACGCGGGGGCCGGGGCGACGCGCCGGTGGGTGGCGCAGCGTCCGGTCGAGGATCTCGACCTGTTCGTGGAGCGGATTCCCTACGAGGAGACGAGGAATTACACGAAGCGCGTGCTCAAGAGCTACGCGGCGTACCTGTACCTCTACGAGCCGCATCTGCTGCCGGAGGCGCTGCGGTTGCCGCTGCGGACCCAGAAGAACGGGGGGGTGGCCGGGCCGCCCGAGGGGGAATGAGCGAGGGGGCGCCCTCGGAGGCGGAGCGCCTGGTGGGGGCGGTGCTGGGGGGCCGTTACCGGCTGGCGCGGCTGCTCGGGGAGGGGGGCGTGGGGGCGGTCTACGCGGCGCAGCACCTGCCGAGCGGGGCCTCCGTCGCCGTCAAGGTGCTGCACCCCGAGTTTCACCAGAACGAGGAGGTGACGGGACGTTTCTTCGACGAGGCCGCGATCTGCACGCGGCTGCAGCACCCGGGGGTGGTCCGGGTCTTCGAGGCTGACCGCGCGGAGGACGGGACACCCTTCCTGGCCATGGAGCTGCTGATCGGTCGCCCCCTGAGCGCCGCCCTCGCCCTCAGCGGCGCGCTGCCGCTCTCGTTCGTGGCGGCGGTCCTCGAGCAGGCGCTGGTCGCCCTCGATCATGCGCATCGCCAGGGCATCGTGCACCGGGATCTCAAGCCCGATAACCTCTTCGTGGTGACCAGCGAGAGCGGCGCGCCCACGCTGAAGATCGTCGACTTCGGGATCGCCAAGGTCATGGACGCGGCGGGGGGCATGGGCACCCGCACCCGCACCGGAGCGCTCCTCGGGACCCCGGCCTTCATGAGCCCGGAGCAGCTGCTGAACTCGCGGGAGGTGGACCCCCGCAGCGACCTCTGGAGCATGGCCATCATCGTCTACGAGATGCTCACCGCGACCGAGCCGTTCGCCGCGGAGAACCCGATGGCGCAGATCCACCAGATCCTCTCCTCGGCGCCGGCCCCGCTGGCCTCGATCGACCCGTCGCTGGCCCCGCTCCAGCCCTTCTTTGACCGGGCCCTCGCCCGGGAGCCAGCCCAGCGCTTCGCGTCGGCCCAGGAGATGCTCGACGCCCTGCGAGCGATGGTCGCGGGCCTCCCGCTGGCCCCACCCTCGATCCCTGCGCCGGCGCCTCCGGAAGCTCCGGCCCCCCCTCGCTCCCGCCTCTCGCCCCTGGCGGTCTCCCACGGCGTGCTCCATGTACCCGCGGCCCTCGCGGAGCCGGCCCCCCTCGCGGAGCCGGCCCCGCCCTCCAGGGAGGAGCGCCTCTCGTCCTCCCCGAGCGAGCCCGGTACCTCGCCGCTGGTCTACGCCCTGGTGGGTCTTGCGCTGCTCCTGTTGCTCGTCGCCGCCGCAGGAATCTGGCACCTGGTGGGTTTACCGGGTCGTCGCGGGGCGCGGCCTTGGTTATGGTGGGTCATCATGGTTCGACTGCTCAAGACCGCCGCTCTTCTTGGCTTGCTGGGCTGGGCTTCTCCGGCGGAGGCGCGGGTCAAGGTGCTGACCGGCTCCGGATGCGCCAAGACCACCCCCGGGGCGGCCTGCCGGGACGTGAGCTCGGGGGGGATGCTTCTGGTCCAGCACTCCTTCGCGGCCGGCAAGGGGGGGGCGACCCTCGAGCTGGATGACCGCACCGTGCTCCGGCTCTCGGAGGGCACCGAGATCCGCCTCTTGCCGCGCACCAAGGTCCAGATCGGAAAGGGGGACACCCCCGCAGAATCGCTCCAGCTCCAGCGCGGCAAGATCCTCGCAGAGCTTGGCGGGCCGGGGGCCTTGCTGGTCAAGGGGGGCCAGCAGAACGCCGCGATCTTGAAGAAAGGGAGCGGTGTCATCAAGGTCTCCGAGGATCTCTTCGCGCTGGGGGTCTTCCAGGGGTCCGGTGTGCTGGGGAGCGGCAGCAGCTTCAACGAGGTGAGCGAGGGGTTTATCCGGGTGTTCCGCAAGGGGGAAAAGCCGGTCTACCGCGAGCTGCTCCGGACCCCCTCGCTCTCCTCTTCCGCGGCCCTGTTGCTGCGGACCGCCCGCGCTCCCGCCAGCCTCCGGCTCTCCTGGGCGCCCTTGCCCGGGGCCGAGAGCTACGAGGTCGAGGTGCGCCCTGCGTCGGGGCCTGCGGCGCTGCGGAGCCCGGCCAAGGGGGCCTCCGAGATGGCCCTCGATGACCTCGATGTGGGGGATCACGAGCTACGGCTCCGCGCGATCGACGTGGATGGCTTCGAGAGCCCCTGGTCCACGCCGGTTTCGCTCTCGGTGCTGAGCGTCGAGATGCCTCCGGGGGCCACGCTCTCCGGGTCCACCGTCCAGCTCCCGGACAAAGCAAAGATCAAGCTCCGTGCCTCTCCCAGCGTCGAGGCCAGCTTTGACAGGCTGATCACCTTCGTCCCCGTCCCGGGAGAGGTCGGGCTGGCCCAGGGGGCAGCGCAGACGCTCCGGCTCCGTCGTCGCGGCGAGACCCGCGAGCTTCAGCTGCACCTGATCCCCCGGAGCTACCAGGCCCGCGTTCGCCTCTCCCCGATGAACGCGCGCTGGCCCAAGGACCCCGTCGACATCGAGATCGAGCTTGTCTCTTCCGCGGGCCTGCCGCCCGGCGATATCGAGCTGATCCCTCGTGTCACTCTTGACCAGGAGCAACTCTCCCCCTCCTGGGAGCGATCCGGAGCGCGGATGCAGGCCCAGATCCCGCCCCGAAACGACGGAAAACCTCATGTGATCCGGGTCGAGGTGGTGGATCAACACGGCTTCTTTCTGGGGCGAAATTTCCTCGAAGTTGCGGCAGAACCGCGCCGGTGATGGCTGTTGCTGGGGGGGCAACGGCGGCGTAGCATCACCCTCCTCATGTCGTTGAGTAACCGCGACCAAGGGGCCCCGGGGAAGTACCGGGTCATCGCCGAGCTGGGCCACGGCGGCATGGCGGACGTGTACCTCGCGGTGGCTCGCGGCCCGGTCGGGTTCAACAAGCTGGTGGTCATCAAGCAGCTCCGCCCGCACCTGGCCGAGATGCCTGATTTCCTCGACATGTTCCTCGATGAAGCGCGGCTGGCGGCGCGGCTCAACCACCCCAATGTGGTCCAGACCAACGAGGTCGTCGAGGAGGGCAACCGCTTCCTCATCGCCATGGAGTACCTCGACGGTCAATCCTTTGACCGGGTGCTGCGCCGCGGCCAGAAGGCCAGCAGGCTCCCTCTTGCCCAGCGGCTCCGCGTGCTGTGCGATGCCCTCGAAGGGCTGCACCACGCCCACGAGCTGTGCGATTTCGACGGCACGCCGCTCCGCGTCGTTCACCGCGATGTGAGCCCTCACAACATCTTTGTCACCTACGACGGCCAGGTCAAAGTCGTCGACTTCGGCATCGCCAAGGCCGCCAACTGCTCGGCCGAGACGCGGACCGGCGTGCTCAAGGGCAAGATCGCCTACATGGCCCCGGAGCAGGCCCGGGGCGACGAGGTCGATCGGCGCGCCGATGTCTTCTCGGCGGGCCTGATCCTCTGGGAGCTCCTCGCCGGCGTGCGCCCCTGGAAGGGGCTCAACGAGATCCAGATCCTCAGCCGGCTGGCGACGGGGCAGATCCCGCCTCCCAGCTCCGAGCTCGCAAGCGTTGACCCGGTGCTCGAGCGCATCTGCCTCCGTGCCACCGCCCCCGAGCCTTCAGCGCGCTACGCCACCGCGGCCCAGATGCGCGAAGAGCTCGAGCGCCACATCGACGCGGCGGGGCTCCGCGCCTCCTCGCGCGAGCTGGGGGCGACCGTGGCCGAGCTCTTCGAGGAGCGTCGCTCCGAGATGCGCGCCATCATCGACCAGCAACTCCGCGACGCGCGCTCGCTGCCGACCGGGGAGTTCCAGGCCGCAGGCTCCGGGCCTCTCCCTGATTTCTCCCAGACGTCCTCCGTCTCGTCGATGTCGGCGGCCAAGATCCCGACGCTCCGCGGCGATGACGAGCACGACAGCGCTCCGCTCCAGACCCCCGCTGGCCCCACGTCCAACTCCCGCGTGATGATGGCCTCGCTGGCGCCGCCCCCGCCCGCGCCGCCGCCCTCCCGCGGGCGCGTCCTCGCCCTGGTGGCCGGCGGCGCCCTCGCCCTGGCCGGCGCCGCCCTGGTCCTGCGCCCCGCGGCCCCCACCGCCAGCGCGGCGAGCCCTGCGGCCTCCGGCGAGGCCCCCCAGGCCTTGCTCTGCGAGCTCAAGCTCCGCGCGTCGCCGGAGCAGGCGCGCTTCTTCCTCGATGACGCGCCGCTCCCCACCAACCCCTTCTCTTCCCGCTTCCCTCGCGACGGCGCCGCCCACCGGCTGCGCATCGAGGCCCCTGGCCACACCACGCGCCACGAGCTGCTCTCCTTCGATCGCCCCGAGATCTCCCTCGATGTGACCCTGGTCAGCGCCAGCGTCGCCCCTGAACCTCGCGCTCCCCGGGCCCCTGCCGCGGTCCTTCCTGCTCCGAAGGGGGCTGCCCCGAAGCCGACCAGCGAACCCTCGGAGCCCGCCCCACCCCCGCCGAAAGCCCAGAAAAATAACAAACGCCAGCTCGATGGCGACGACCCATGGGCCAAATGAACGAACACCCGCTCCGACGCTCCCCGCGCGCTCTCCGCGCCCTCGCTCTTGTGCTGGGGGTCGCCACCCTGGCCCCCGCCTGGCCGGCCGCTGCCCAGCCCAAAGATCCCTCCCGGGAAGAGGCTCGCTCTCGCTACGAGCGCGGCAAGCAGCTCTACGAGGAGGGCGCCTTCGATGCGGCGCTCATCGAGTTTCAGCGCGCCTACGACCTCGCCCCCAGCTACAAGATTCTCTTCAACATCGGCCAGGTCCACCGGCAGCGGAACGACTACGCCAGCGCGCTCCGGGTCTTCGAGCGCTACCTCAAGGAGGGCGGCGCCGAGGTCGATGCCCGGCGGCGCGGCGATATCGAGAAGGAGATCAACCAGCTCAAGGGCCGCGTCGCGACCCTCCAGATCAGCGCCAACGTGGCCGGCGCCGAGATCCTGGTCGACGACGAGACCGTCGGCAAAACCCCGCTCCCCCAGGGCATCCTCGTCAATTCGGGCAAGCGCAAGATCACCGCCCTCAAGGAGGGGCGAGCCCCGGTCTCCAAGGTCATCAACGTGGCCGGCGCCGACTCCATGAAGGTCGCCCTCGAACTGGCTGAACCGATCGCCCCTCCGGCCAGCGCCTCCGCCGCGCCCGCGCCGCCCGCTCCTCCCCCCGTGGCTCCCGAAAAAAGCTCCTCTCCCTGGCTCGCCTGGACCCTCACCGGCGCCTTCGGCATCGGCGCCGCCGTCACCGGGATCCTCGCCATCGGCGCCTCCAACGACCTCAAGGATAAGCGCTCCCAGCCCGACGTCAGCCGCAAGGATCTCGACGACAACAGCAGCCGCACCCGGACCCTCGCCCTCGTCTCCGATCTGCTCCTCGTCGGCACCGTCGTCGCCGGCGGCGCCGCGGTCTACTTCACCCTCCGCGACCCTCCCAGAGAACAGACCAGCAGCCCCCGTGGCCCCTTGCGCCTCGGGGTGAGCCCCGGCTCCGTGCTGCTCTCCGGCAGCTTCTAGCCCCATGATCGACGCCGACTGGGAAGAGCTCCGCACCCTCCCGGACGGGACCCACCTCCTGCTCCGGGCCCTGCGCCCTTCCGACGCCGAAGCCCTCCGCGCCGGCTTCGAGCGCCTCTCCCCCGAGTCCCGCTACCGCCGCTTCCTCACCGTCCTCCCCTCCCTCTCCGGGCGCATGCTCCGCTACCTCACCGAGGTCGACGGCGACAACCACTTCGCCATCGTCGCTGGCTTTGTCTCCCCCGACCTCAAGACCGAGGAAGGCGCCGGCGTCGCCCGCTTCGTTCGCCTCCCCGACGACCCCGACGTCGCCGAGGCCGCCGTCACCGTCGTCGACGCCTTCCAGGGCAAGGGCATCGGCAAGATCCTCCTCTCCACCCTCGTCCGCGCTGCCGCCCAGCGAGGTATCCGGAAGTTCCGGGCAGAGGTGCTCCCCTCCAACCTCGCTGTCCAGCGTCTCCTCGCCTCCGTCGGCGCCGTCGAGCGGGAGCGCTCCGACGAATGCGTCGTCTACGACATCCCCATCCCTGCCTCCGACGACGAGCACGACGACCGCCTCCCCCCCCTCTTCGAGCTCCTGCGCCACGCGGCTTCCTCCGTCGCCCTCGTCTTTCGCCACTGGTGGTTCGGACGCCACGACCACGAGAACCACGAGGGCTAGGTCTTCCTTCGGGCGCCCGGCCGGTCTAGACCAGGCCATCATGCACCGTCGCCTCCTCTCGCTGGCGAGCCTCCTGCTCCTCGCCTGTGAACCCGCGCCCCCCAACGTCGCCCCCCGGACGCCTCCCGCTCCGCCTCCTCCCCCTCCGGTCGCCTCTGCCGCCCCCGAGCTACCCCCGGCCAAGCCCCAGAAGACCGTGAAGCTGGTCGAGGTCGGTCTTGACCCGGAAAGCATGGACCGCTCCGCCGGGGCCTGCGACGATTTCTTCCAGTTCGCCTGCGGTGGCTGGATCAAGAAGACCCCCATCCCGGACGACAAGGCCCGCTGGAGCCGCGGGTTCAGCGAGATCGCCCAGCGCAACGAGCTCGAGCTCCGCAAGATCCTCGAAGAGAGCGCCAGCTCGTCCGATCCGGACCGGAAGAAGCTCGGCGATTTCTACGCGGCCTGCATGGACACCGAGGCGATCGACAAGGCGGCGCTCAAGCCCCTGCGTCCCTTGCTGGAGCAGATCGAGAAGGTCGACAACCCGAAGCGGCTGGCGAAGGCCCTCGGCGCCCTCCACAGCGCCCGCGTCTGGGCGCTCTTTGACGTGTCCGACGACCAGGATTTCAAGGACGCCACCCAGGTCATCGCCACCATGGATCAGAACGGCCTGGGGCTCCCGGACCGTGACAACTACCTGGACGAGGACGAGAAGGCGAAGGGGATCCGGCAGAAGTACCTCGAGCACGTCGAGCGCATGCTGGGGCTCGCGGGCTTCAACAAGAAGCAGGCGAAGGAGGGGGCCGCGACCATCGTCGAGATCGAGACCACGCTGGCCCGCGGCTCCAAGACCCGCGTCGAGCGCCGCGACCCCAAGGGCCTCTACAACCGGGTCGACCGCGAGGGCCTGGCCAAGCTCGCCCCGAACATGCCCTGGGACGAGTACTTCAAGGCCCTGGGCGCCCCGGAGCTCAAGCAGATCAACGTGACGGCCCCGAAGTTTTTCGAGGCCGTCAACGAGCTGGTCAAGAAGCTCAAGCCCGCCCAGTGGCAGCTCTACCTGCGCTGGCACGCGGTCCGCAGCGTGGCCCCCCAGCTCGGCCAGAAGTTCGCCGACGAGTCCTTCGCCATGGAGCAGGTGATCACCGGCCAGACGCGCCAGCGCGACCGCTGGAAGCGCTGCGTCGAGGCCACCGACAGCGCCCTCGGTGAGCTGCTGGCGAAGCCCTTTGTCGAGACCAAGTTCGGCCCCGAGAGCAAGAAGGCCGTCGAGCAGATGGTCTTCGCCATCCGCGATGCTTTTGGCAAGCGCCTCGACCAGATCGACTGGATGGACGACACCACCCGGGGCCGCGCCCGCTCCAAGATGCAGATGATGGAGTACCTCATCGGCTACCCGGCGAAATGGCGCTCGTACACCTTCGCCGTCGAGCCCAAGGCTCACCCCAAGAACGTGCTCGAGGCCCGCGCGTTCGAGCAGCGCCGCCGCCTCGCCAAGGTCGGCAAGCCCCTCGACCGCGGCGAGTGGCAGATGACGCCGCCCACGGTCAACGCCTACTACGACCCCCTCAAGAACCACATGGTGTTCCCCGCGGGCATCCTCCAGGCGCCCTTCTACAGCCCCAGGGCGAGCGTCGCCGTCAACATGGGGGCCATGGGCATGGTCGTGGGCCACGAGCTCACCCACGGCTTCGACGACGAGGGATCCCAGTTCGCCGGCAACGGCAACCTCGAGAACTGGTGGACCCCGGAGGTCCGGGAGCGCTTCGAGAAGAAGGGCTCCTGCGTCACCGACCAGTACAGCGCCTACGAGGCCCTGCCCGGCGTCAAGGTCAACGGCAAGCTCACCCTCGGCGAGAACATCGCCGACCTGGGCGGCGTCAAGCTCGCCTTCGCCGCCTACCGCGCCCTCCGCCAGGATGCCCCCGAGGAGATCGTCGCCGAGGGCTTCAACGAGGACCAGCAGTTCTTCCTCTCGGTCGGCCAGATCTGGTGCAACAAGGCCCGCGAGGAGTACGCGCGCCACGCCGCCAAGGTCGACCCCCACTCGCCCCCCCGCTTCCGCGTCAACGGCTCCCTCTCGACGCTCCCCGAGTTCGCCAAGGCCTTCTCCTGCGAGGCCGGCAAGCCGATGGTCCCCGCCAATTCCTGCGAGGTCTGGTGATGCCAGCGCCGCGCCAGATCGGCGTCATCGTGGGCGATTTTCACCGCGAGCTCGCCGACGCCATGGTCGCCTCGGCCCGCGCCGAGGCTGGCCGGCTCGGCGTCGAGATCCCCCTCGTCGTCCCGGTCCCTGGCAGCTACGAGGTCCCTCTCCTCGCCGATGTCCTCCTCGCCCGCGAGAGCATCCATGCCCTCGTGGTCCTCGGCTACATCGAGCGCGGCGAGACCCTCCACGGCGAGGTGATGGGGCACGCGGTCCACCAGGCCCTCCTCCAGCTCCAGCTCCAGCACAAGAAGCCCATCGGCATCGGCATCATCGGCCCCGGCGCCACCGCCGAGCAGGCCCGCCTCCGCCAGGAGCCCTACGCCGCCGCCGCCCTCCGCGCCGCCGTCCGCAGCCTCGACGCCCTCGCCTCCGTCGGCGCTCGCTAGCTGATCCGGCTGCTCAGCTCCGAGCGCAGCGCCGCCAGCGACACGGGCTTGGGCAGCACCCCGTTCATCCCCACGCTGCGGCACGCCTCCAGGTCCTCGGGCATCGTGGACGCCGTCAGCGCCACCACCGGGATCTGCCCTTGCGGCGCCGGCATCGCCCGGATCCGCCGCGTGGCCTCGAAGCCGTCCATCTCCGGCATGTGGCAGTCCATCAGCACCAGCGCGTAGCCCCCCCGCTCGATCGCCGCCACCGCGTCCTGGCCATTGCTGACCCCTTCCGCCTGGAATCCGGCGCGCTCCACCAGCCGCACGGCGACCTTCAGGTTGATCGAGTTGTCATCGACCACCAGCACCAGCCCTTGCCCTTTCGGGTGATCCGAGCGCTGCCGGGGCGGCGGCTCCGCGGCCTCCTCCAGCGCCAGGTCCACGGTGAACGTGCTCCCCTTGCCCCGGGCGCTCTGCACGCCCAACGTACCCCCCAGGCGCTCCACGATCTGCCTCGACAGCGCCAGGCCCAGGCCGGCCCCCCCGTGGCGCCGCGTCGTCGAGCCGTCCCCCTGCTGGAACACCTGGAACAGCCTCGGCATCAGCTCCGCGCTGATCCCGGGGCCCGTGTCCTCGACCTCGAAGCGGCACCCCACCCCGACCCCCTCGCGCCGCAGCACCCGAAGCTCCACGGACCCCCGCTGGGTGAACTTCACGGCGTTGGTCCCCAGGTTGTTCAGCACCTGCGTCAGCCTCAGCCGATCGCCCAGCAGCCAGTCGGGCAGGTGCTCCCCCCGGATCACCCGCAGCTCCAGCCCCTTCTCCCGGGCCTGCGGCTCCAGCAAGCCGCGCACGTCTGCCAGCAGCGTGTCCAGGTGAAAGGGCGCGATCTCCAGGGGGAATTTCCCCGCCTCCAGCCTCGACAGATCGAGCAGCTCGTTGAGCAACGTCACCAGCGCCAGGCTGCTCCGGTGGATCGTCTGCACCCGTTCCCGGTGCGCCTCCGGCAGGTCCTCGTGCAGCAGATCCTCCGCGACCCCCAGCACCCCGTTCATCGGCGTCCGGATCTCGTGGCTCACGTTCGCCAGCAGCGACCGCCGCTTCTCGTCCAGCGCCCGGTGCTGCTCCTCGTTCTGCTGCCTCATCTGCTCCATCCGCCCCGCAAAGAAGCCGCAGATGCTCAGCCCCACGGCCATGTTCAGCACGTGCGTCGCCGCCGGCATCGGATCGAGGAACGGCAGCGTCCACCCGATGTCCACCAGGGTGATCGTCCCCGCCGCCACGCACAGCGACAGCAGCAGCCACAGCCGCGCCTGGAGCCCCGGCAGCAGGAACCCCGCCAGCATCGGCACCAGCATCATCAGCCCCACGCTGGTGTAATCCGCCGGGCGCTGCGCCAGCGTCGAGGTCGCCAGCGCCAGCGATGCGATCGCCAGCGAGCCGTGCACCAGCGGCCCCCGGCGGCCCCCTCGGCGGTGCAGCGCCAGCATCAGCAACCCGAGCGACGTCACCGACAGGTTGAGCAGCACCTGCGACCAGACCCGCAGCCACAGGAACATCAGCCCGGTCGTCACGCAGAAGACCAGCGCGCACAGCCAGCTCCACACGAAGAGCTGGGCCTGGAACCCCCCGGGACCGCGGGGCAACAACCTCCTGGCCAGCCGCTCCAAGAAGGGCAGCGGAACCCCTGGAGCGCTCGCTCGCTCCTGCCTTCCCGCCCCTGCCCTTGCATCCTCCATCCCGTCCTCGCTCCTGGCGCTAAGATAACCCCGATGGCTACCGGATTTTTTACCCAGGGTGTGGCGATTCTCTTCGAGCAAGCGCCCCTCGCTCCGGCGATGGCGCAGGCCCTCGCACCCTTCGCTGCCTCCCCCCACGAGGGGACCGAGCAAAACTTCTTCGAGACCTCCTGGATCCTCCCGCTCGCGCCGGGCTCCTCCGGGGTCATCATGGTCGACACGCTGCCCAGACCCTGGCCCGACTCCTTTGGTAACCCGGAGAACGACGCCCTCGTTTACCTCGCCTGGGGGGCAGGGGCCTTCGGTCCAGGGGCCTTCCCGGGGGGGCTCCAGCGCGCCGCCGACGGCGCTCCCGAGGCCGAGGTTCGCTCCCGCAGGGAACGCCACCGCTGCGTGGTTCGCGTCCGCGTCACCTACGCCCTGGGCCGCGACCCCGCGGACACCTCGCCGCTCTTCCCTGCGGGGCGCGACGCCATCGTCGAGCTCCAGCGTACCCTCCAGATCGCCGCCGCGCTCCTGATCCTCCCCGGCGCCCTCGCCTTCTTCAACCCCAGCGCCGAGCTCCTCGCCTCCCCGGACGCCTTCTTCCGCGCCCTCGCCGCCTCCCGCGGGAAGCCGCTGCCCTGGCCCCTGCTGATCTCCATCCGCAACCTACCCATGGAGGGAGGGCGCCGCGTCCTCGACTCCCTGGGCCTGGCCAGCCAGTTCGCCCACGCCTCGCCCACCCTCCGGGATCACGAGCTCCTCCTCGAAGACGGCCAGGCGGAAGGCGCCGCGGCCTTCCTCCGGGGGCTTTGTGCCGGCGCCGTCCTGCAAGGCCACGACTGGCAGCCCGGCGATCGGGTCGATGGCCCTGGCGGCGTCTGGGCCCCGGTCGCCCACGAGGAGGCCCTGCTCGTACCGCCCAGGCCCGTCTGGCGCTGGTTGCCCGAGGCGCAGGTGGGCCGCGAACCCGGGGCAGGGCAGGGGGGATGAAAAAAAACTGGACAGTCCGGTCCGGGGTGGTAAAAGCGGCACCCCCGTTCGACGAGGACAAGCGCCGGAGCCCCGCTCTGGCCCCTCGTTCCCAGCGGCTCGAAGTCTGACCCCTACTTCCGTGCACCTCGCAAGGCGAGGCGCCCGTGGGGCCTGTTCCTTCTCAACTTCTTTTCACCCTGCACCATTCCTTTCACGGGAGAGGTGTATCCAGAGAAGAAAGATTCTTTGCTCGCCGGGCCGAAAAAATCGACACGGCAGCGAAGAAAAAAACTGGACGGGCCGAAAAAAAGAAGTAGAGTCCAGTTCATCGAAACGGCGACGCCAACCAGCGACGCCCCGGCGGAGTGAACCTCCCCTCGATCC
>JALOQB010000098.1 GCA_025453595.1 Polyangiaceae bacterium | reverse complement strand
GAAGGCGGGGAAGTTCTTGCGGGGTGCGAGCACGATCTCGATGCAGACGGCGAAGAACCTGTACCTGTTCCGGGACAAGACCGTGGGTCGAAAGCTGCAGGAGGCGTTCTTGACGATGTACCTGGAGCAGGCGCTGTCGAAGGAGCAGATCCTGGAGCTTTATCTGAACATCATCGAGTTCGGGCCGATGGTGTACGGGATCGGTCCGGCGGCGCAGCACTATTTCAGGACGTCCGCGGGGGAGCTTTCGCTGGCGCAGTCGCTGTATCTGGCGTCGATCCTGCCGAACCCGAAGCGGCAGCATTTTGGCCCGGACGGGCGGCTGACGCCGGGGTTCATGGGGTATTTGCGGCGGCTGATGAGGGGGATGGCGAAGAGGAACCTGATCCGGGAGGATGAGCTGGAGGATGGGCTCCAGGACTGGGTGGTGTTCGGGGAGCCGCCACAGGTGAACCGCCGGGAGAAGCTGCCGGATGGGCTGGAGGACATGAACGAGGGGGCGGCGCCGCCGGACGCGAGGTTATTTCTGTCCTTCCAGGCGGAGGGCGTCGAAGAAAGCGCGGAGCTGGAGGGAGCAAGCCTCCTGCTCGATGCCGCGGAGGACCTCGACGCGGTGGTTGAGGCGAGGGTCTTCGAGGGCGGCGAAGCGGCTGCGGACGGCGCCGGCCTTGGGGTCATCGGCGCCGTAGACGAGGCGCTCGACGCGTGCGGAGAGGAGGGCTCCGGCGCACATGAGGCAGGGTTCGAGGGTGCAGACGAGGGTGCAGCCGGAGAGGCGCCAGGAGCCGAGGGCCTGGGCGGCCTGGCGGAGGGCGAGGATCTCGGCGTGGGCGGTGGGGTCGAGGTCGAGCTCGCGTCGATTGAAGGCGGAGGCGATGAGGGCGCCTGCGGGGTCGAGGACGAGGGCGCCGACGGGGACGTCCCGGCTGTGGGAGGTGAGGGAAGCAACGGAGAGTGCCTGTTGCATCCAAGGGGACCAGGAGAGCAGAGCCGAGCGGCGGGAGCGAGAAGTCATGGTATCAGTCACCCCCATGCCAGTCCCCGTTATCAGCGAGCAGTCGTTCCGGGCCGAGGTGTTGCAGAGCCAGGTGCCCGTTCTGGTGGATTTTTACGCCGACTGGTGCGGCCCCTGCAAGACGGTGGCGCCGGAGGTGGAGGCGCTGGCCCAGGAGATGGAGGGGCGAGCGAAGGTCGTCAAGGTGAACATCGACAAGTCGCCGATGCTGGCGCAGTCGCTGCGGATCCAGTCGGTTCCGACCTTCATGGTGTTCGCGAAGGGGCGGCCGGTGGAGGCGCAGGCGGGGGCGCTGAGGAAGGCGCAGCTGAAGGCGTTGCTGGAGCCGTTCCTGCCGAGGGCGCAGGGGTCGATGCTGGTGGCGGAGCTGGCGCAGCTGCTGCAGCAGGGGCAGGTGGTGCCGGTGGATGTGCGAGAGGGGGCGGTGTATGCGAGGGCGCACCTTCCTGGGGCGGTGAGCATGCCGGAGGAAGAGATCGAGGGGAGGCTGGCGGAGCTGCACATGCTGCCGGGGGAGCCGGTGCTGTACTGCCGGTCCGGGGACAAATCGAAGGCGCTGAGCGAGCGCCTGGCGGAGCAAGGGGTCCCGGTGGCGTTCCTGGAGGGGGGCGTTCTGACGTGGGAGTCGGAGGGGCTACCCCTGGAGAGGCCGGACTGAGGTACACTCAAGGCCGCCCTCGTGACCAAGTCCGTCAAACTCGCCGCAGGCACCGTCGTCGCAGACCGCTACCGGATCGATCGGGAGATCGGTCGTGGCGGCATGGCCCAGGTGTACGAGGCGCGGCACACCGACATCGGCAAGGCGGTGGCGGTGAAGGTGCTGGCGTCGGAGTTTGCGTCGTCGCCGGTGGTGGTGGAGCGGTTCCTGAGGGAGGCGCGGGCGGCGGCGGCGGTGCACAGCCCGTACATCTGCGACGTGTACGACTCGGGGAAGCTGGAGGATGGCCGTCCGTTCCTGGTGATGGAGCTGCTGAAGGGCGAGTCGCTCTACGAGCGGATGGTGAAGATCCGGCAGTTTGATCCGGAGACGACGGCGCGGATCACGGCGCAGGTGGCGCGGGGCCTGAGCAAGGCGCATGCGGCGGGGATCGTGCATCGGGATCTGAAGCCCGAAAATATCTTTTTGACCACCAACGAAGAGGGCGAGATCCACGCGAAGGTGCTGGATTTTGGCCTGGCGAAGTTCTACGAGCAGACGAACGACGGGGGCGCGCAGGCGCGGTTGACGCGGGAGGGGGCGATCTTCGGGACACCGGCGTACATGAGCCCGGAGCAGGTGCAGGGGCAGGGGACGGTGGATCACCGTGCAGACGTGTGGGCCCTGGGTTGCATCGTGTACGAGTGCCTGACGGGGCGGACGGTGTGGTCGACGGACAAGGGGATCGCGATGACGTTCGCGCAGATCGCGAGCGCGCCGCTGCCGAAGCTGCTGCGGTACCGTCCGGATCTGGGGCCGCCGGTGGAGGCGTGGTTCGAGAAGGCGCTGGCGCGGGAGCCGGACGGGCGGTTCCAGACGGCGAGGGAGCTGGCGGACAGCTTCCTGGCGGCGGTGGACGTGCAGAGCTCGAGCCTGCTGATGTCGAGCGAGATCTCGCGGGTGGGGCCGTCGCCGCTGGGCGATGATCTGAAGAAACAGCTGGGGCTGGAGGGGGCGCCGGGGCCGATGTCGCCGAGGCCGGCGGCGGGGACAAAAGCGACGCCACAGGTCTCTCCGGACGCGGTGACGGAGCCGCCGGGGCCGGTGGTCTCCTCGAGAATTTCCGGTCTCCTGGGCGAGCCTTCGAGGCCCGAGCCGCCGGTGTACGAGCCGCCGCTGCCGCTGTCCTCGTCGGATCCGCGGGCGGCGCAGGAGTCGCTGGCGGGGGATCTGGGGTCGAGCAACACGGTGAAGCGTCCGGCGGCGTCGGGGGCGGCGCGGTGGCCGCTGGTGCTGGTCGCGGTGGTGGGGGTGGCGGGGGGAGCGGCGGCGGTGCAGCATTTTTACCGCAGCGATCCGTCGGCGCCGGTCTCGTCGGCGACCTTTCGGGCCTCTGCCTCGGTGTCGGCGGCGGCGCCGGTGGTGGCGCCCTCGGCGGCGCGTTCTGCGCCGGCGGAAGCGCCGGTGGATGGTCCGAAGTGGCTGCCGCTGGTGAGCGAGGGGCAGGCGAAGCTGCTGGAGGGCGACCTGGGGGAGGCGGCGAAGCGCTTCAAGGAGGCGCAGGACACGATGTCCTCGGCGGTGGGCAAGGCGATGCTGGACCACGTGAACGTGGCGCGGGAGAGCCAGGGGACCTGCCGGCTCTCGGCGCTGGCGCGGGTCCGGGCGCCGTCGCGGTCGTCGCAGAACACGGGGAGCCCGGTGCTGGCGCGGACGCCGCGAGGGCTGCTGGTGCTGTGGTCCGATGACCACGAGACGGTGGGGCACGATCACGTCTTTGCGCAGCTGGTGGACGAGGCGACGCTGAAGCCGGAGGGGAAGCCGGTGGATGTGACGCCGGAGGCGGATCGGGTCGGGAAATTCGCCGTGGCGACGGTGGGGCAGCGGGTGGCCTTGCTCTACGCGGAGCGAGGGGGGAAGCCGGGGCTGCTGCTGCGGTGGCTGGAGCCGGATGGGCGGGTGTCGGCGCAGGCGTCCCAGGTGGCCGGGGCGAAGGCGGCGGGGGCGTCGCCGGCGCTGGCGGTCGATGGTGGGGCGCTGTGGGGGGTCTGGGAAGAGACGCTGGAGAGCTCGAAGACCGATCTGATGCTGGCGGGGCTCTCGGCAGGCTCGGCGCCGGTGCGGTTGACGGACCTGAAGCTGGGGAAATTTCCGCCCCGGATTCTGACCCCGGCGATCGCGGGGGCCGGCGGCGATCTGCTGCTCTCGTTCCGGGTGGATCGGGACGCGGTGCGCTCGATCTCGATGATGCACCTGCACGGGGCGGATCCGGCGTTGGGGCAGGGGCTGGCGGCGGTGGCGAAGCCGAAGGAAGACCGGCACATCGGCCGGTGGGCGACGCTGACCTCGCCGAAGGACAAGGGGGATCTGCCGGCGGTGGTGTGCTCCCGGGCCGAGTGCTTTGCGGCCTGGTCGATCGATGTGCCGGGGCAGCTGGCGGCGTTCGCGGTGGCGCAGGTGAACCCGCAGCGCGGGGACGTGACGTGGACGAAGCGGTACCCCTTTGCGGGGCATGGCGGGCGTCCGTCGCTGGGGGCGAACGAGGCCGGCGAGCTGCTGGCGGCCTGGTACGACAACAACCGGATCGTGGTGGCGCCGCTGACCGGGCGGGAAGGGCTGGGGACGCGGTCGCTGGTGGCGCATGCGGCGAGCGATCGTCCGCCGATGGCGGTGGCAGGGCTCGGGGGGAAAGAGTGGGCGCTGGCGTGGCTTGATTTCGAGAAAGGGAAGCTGGAGCCCTACCTTTCCCGGGTAACGTGTCGCTGAAAGGGCGCCCTCCTGAACCTGCCGATGCTGCAGATCCCGCACCGAACCGAGCTGCGCTTGCGCCCCCTGGAGACGCCCCGGCTATGGCTGTACCCGCTGGAGTCGCGGGACGCGGGGGAGCTTTGGCAGTCGGTGGAGAGCTGCCGCTCGTACCTGGAGCCGTGGCTGCCGTGGGTGCCGTTCCAGGCGGCGCCGGAGGCGTCGCGGCACTACGCGGAGCTCTCGGAGCAGGACTGGGATCACGGCCGCGCGGTGCGGTTCAGCGTGCGGGAGCGGCCCTCGCGGCGCTTTCTGGGGGTGGTGAGCCTGGAGAACCTGCACCACCTGAACCTGTCCGGCGAGCTGGGTTACTGGCTGCGCAAGGACGTGGCAGGGCGCGGGCTGATGACGGAGGCGGCGGGGAGCGTGGTGCGGTGGGCGTTCCAGGCGCTGGGGGCGCACCGGATCCGGGTCGCGGCGGCGACGGACAACCACGCCTCGCTGGGGGTGATCGGTCGGCTGGGGTTCCGCTTCGAGGGGATCGCGAGGCAGGCGGAGCTGGTGGCCGGGCGCTGGCTCGATCATGCGATCTTTGCGAGGCTGTCCGGGGATTGAGCGGGAGCCGCGGGCGCGGCTTGCGGGGCTAAGGTATGCTCGGTGGCCATGGCGGAAGGTGAGCGCAGGTGCCCCTCATGCGGGAAAACGTTTGGCGCGGACGTGCTGTTCTGTCCGACCGACGGGGTCCCGCTGGCGACCCGGGGGGCGAGCGCCGCGGGGGGGCCCGACCCTTACCTGGGGCTGACGCTGCTGGGGCAGATCGAGCTGAAGAAGCTGGCGGGGGTCGGGTCCATGGCCCGGGTGTACCGGGCGTTCCAGAAGGGGGTAGAGCGGGAGGTGGCGGTGAAGGTGTTGCACCGCGAGCTCTCGTCGAATCCCGAGATTGTCGAGCGGTTTCACCGGGAGGCGCGGGTCGCGAGCAAGGTGGCCCATCCGAACGTGGTGCAGGTGCTCCTGACGGCGCAGCTCCCGCCAGAGAACCCGCAGGTCGGGGGCGAGCTGGCCCTGGTCATGGAGTACCTCGACGGGCTCTCGTTGCTGTCCGCGCTCCGGGCTTCGGGGGGGGCGCTGGCGCTGCCGAGGGCGCTGCACATCGTGCTCCAGATCTGCGACGCGGTGGGCGAGGCCCACAGCCTCGGGGTCGTCCACCGGGACCTCAAGCCCGAGAACGTGATGCTGGTTCGCCGGGGAGAAGACCCGGATTTCGTGAAGGTCCTCGATTTCGGGCTGGCGCGGCTGAGCACCCGGGACGCCTCTTACGCGACGCGCGCGGGGTCGATCTTCGGGAGCCCGCGGTACATCTCGCCCGAGGGGGCCCAGGGGCTACCGGTCGAGGCCCCCGCGGACGTCTATGCGATCGCCACGATCCTCTACCAGTGCCTCGCCGGCCGGACACCCTTCGAGGCCGACAGCGCGGTCGGTTTTCTGCTCGCTCATGCGAACGAGCCGCCAGCCCGGCTCAACACCCACGAGCGCGCCTCGTATGTCCCGGGGCCCCTGGTCGAGCTGCTCGACCGCTGTCTGGCCAAGCGCCCCGAGGATCGTCCGGCGGACGCGAGGGTGCTGGGGCGCGAGCTGATCGAGGCGGCGCACCGCTCCGGGCTCGTGGTCGAGGCGCTGCTCACGGGGCCCGGGTTCTTCGGCGCTCGCGTGTCCGGGGGCCTCGCTTCCCTGGCCCGTACCCACGAGCTTCCCCTGGGCGTCGGTCGCGTCGAGCTGGGGCTCCCGCTCAGCACCGGCACCGTCGTCGATGGCCCCGCCGAGGCCCCTCCGGCGCCTGCCCCGCGCCCCTTGGCGCGTGGCGCCAAGCCCCCCACGCTACCCCCCGCCGCGGCGGCTCCCTCGGCCTCCCCGGACGCTCCGGCCTCGCGCCCCTCCACCACGCCCTTGCCGGTGGAGCCCCCGGTCGCCGAGCTGCTGGCGGCGGTGGCCTCCTCGGGCGTCGCGCCCACCCTCTTCGACGAACCCCTGCCGGCTCCCTCCGCCTTGCGTGATCGCGAGCCCACTCCGCCGCCCGAGCCCCCGCGGCCCTCCCTCGCCTCTGCCCCATCCCTGGCCCCGCCGGTCAACGCTCCCCCGCTGTCAGATGGGTCTTCATTGACCCATTCCACCGCAGCGCCGACCTCGCCGCCAGCGCTGGTGCCGCTGCCCGAGGAGCCGCTGCACGAGCCGCCGCCGCGCCCGGCGCTCCCGGCGCTGCGCTCCTCGTGGGCGACGGCGCTGCTGGTGCTGGTCTGCTTCGGCGGCGGTGCGGGGCTGGCGTTTGTGGGGGCGACGCGGCTGGGGATGCTGTCCTCCCGGAGCGCGGTGTCGCCGGCGGATGCGCTGCTGGCAGAGGCGAACGACGCGGCGATGAGGCAGGAGTGGGAGCGACCGGATGGCCACGGAGTCAAGGCGCTGCTGGAGCGAGGGGTGCATGATTTCCCTGCGGATCCGCGCTTTCCGGCGGCGCTGCGGCGCACCTCGGACGAGATCACGATGAGCGCGGTGAAGGAGCGAAGCGCAGGGAACAACGAGGAGGCGATCCGGCTGGCGCGGCTGGCGCTGCAGTTTCACCCGGGGAACACGGTGGCGGACAGCATCGCGAAGGAGCTGGAAGCGGCGCGGCAGGCGCCGGCGGCGAGCGCGTCGGTGGCGGCGCCGCGGGCCCCGAAGGTGAGCAAGGACGCGGGGGCGCAGGGGGGCGTACCGACGACGCGGGTGGCGGCTCCGGTCGAGAAGGGCGGCGTGGAGAAAGGCCCGGAGAAGGGCAAGGAGAAGGGCGGCGAGAAGGATGGCAAGGGAGGGCCCGGGTGGCTGTAGGGCGCCTGCTGGCGGCCCTGGTGTTGCTCGGGAGCAGCGAGGCGCGGGCGCAGAGCGCCACGGTCCCGGTGCAGCGGGCCGAGATCTCGGCGAGACCCCACGCCTTCGTGGACATCGGGATCGGTGGCCTGTCGCTGCCCTACAAGCAGCTCTGCCTGCCCACCGAGAGCCGCTGCGCTCGCTCCGATTACACGCTGCTGGGGTCGCTGCGGTACGCGCTGCGCTTCAGCACGCGGTGGGCGTTCGGGGCGGGGGTATCGCTGGGGTTCCGGCCCATCTCGGACGAGGCCACGGTCGAGAGCCCGAGGGGGAACATCGAGCGCATTCACTCGAGGAATTACCTGCTGATGGGGGGGCTGCTGCGCTACTACGCGCTGAGGCAGGAGGGCTTCGAGGCGTGGGTCGGCAGCAACGCGGGGATCATCGTGGTCTCGGATCGCTACGAGCTGAAGGACAAGGGGACCGCGATCATCAACCCGCGCAGCACCACCCTGGCGACGCAGGGGCCCATGGTGGGCCTGGGGGCTGGCCTCGACTGGTCGCTGAACCCCTCGTGGGCGATCGGCGGCTGGACGACCCAGATGGTCTGGTTCCTGCCGAAGGAGCCGGTCTGCGGGGCGACGCTGGAGTGTGCCACCGTGTCCGGGGCCAGCTACAGCCTGGAGCTCGGTCTCTCGCTCACGTACCGGACCCGTATCTGAAGAAAGGGTTTGTGGTGACCCATGGGAAGAAAATCGCGCCGAAGAGGGTAGGTTTCGCGCACATGAGGGTTGCCTTGCTTCGGTGGATCTCGTCGATGGCGCTCGGGTTGGGGCTCGCGGTGGCGCCGGGGAGCGCCCGGGCCGAGGTGCTCCCGGAGGGGCTGGAAGAGGTGCTCCGGGATGTGGCCTCGGAGAACCTGCGGCGGCTGCGTCGAGCGGTGGCGTTTGGCCCCCACGTGGGTGCTTCCGGTCACTACATCGAGGGCCCCAACCGCCCGGACGCGGGGCTCTCGCTTGGCCTCGGGGTGTACCTGTTCCGGGTGCCGTTCACCTTCGAGCTGGACAAGACGATCCGGGAGCGGGTTCGCGGCGAGATCAAGGCAGAGGTGCGACGCCTGGCGGACGAGGGCAAGACGCCCTCGAAGGACGAGCTGAAGGCGCTGGTGCGTCGCCTCTACGAGGGGGCCCGGGATGAGCTGCTGGGCAAGGAGAAGCGCATCGATCAGACGCTGGAAGATCCGAGGTTTGGCTTCGTGGTGGAGGGGCAGCGGATGTTCCGCTCCGAGGCCTGGCAGCTCCGGGTGATGCCGAGCGTGGGGATCGGCCCGGTCAGCCTGGGGATCGGCGGGGCCCTGCATCTGGGGGACAAGGCGTCGTTTCTCCCGGGGGCCGAGCTGTCGATGCGGTTGCTGCCGGAAGAGGGGCCCCGCTCGAAGGTGATCGAGCTCTTCTTGCGAGGGGAAGTGCCGGTGGTCAACCGGACCGAGGTCGGCCTGCACCTGGGCGCCGGGGCCCGGTTGCTCTTCGACGTCCTCTGATTCAGGGCGCCCGGAAGCGCCGCAACCGGAGGGAGTTGGCCAGCACCGAGACGCTGGAGAGGGACATGGCGGCGCTGGCGAGCACCGGGGAGAGCTGGAGGCCGGTCCAGGGGGCCAGCAGGCCCGCGGCGATGGGGATCCCGAGGAGGTTGTAGAGGAAGGCCCAGAACAGGTTCTGCCGGATGGTCCGGAGCGTCGCCCGGGCCAGCGCCAGCGCCGCCGGCAGCCGGGTGATGCCGCCGTGGAGCAGGGTGAGGTCGGCGCTGGCGGCGGCGATGTCGCTCCCGGTGCCCATGGCGACGCCGACGTCCGCCGCCGCCAGCGCCGGCGCGTCGTTCACGCCGTCGCCGACCATCGCGACGGCGTGACCCCGCTGCTGCTCCTGGCGCACCAGGGCGGCCTTCTGCTCGGGGCGCACCTCGGCGAAGACCCGGTCGATGCGCAGCCGGGCGGCCACGGCGCGGGCGGTCCCTTCCCGGTCGCCGGTCACCATCGCCACCTCGACCCCCAGCGCCCGCAGCGCCTCGATCGCCCCCGCCGCCCCGGGGGCCTCGCCGTCCGCCACCGCCACCACCCCGACCGCCCTCCCCCCGCGCGCCACCAGCACCGGCGTGTGCCCCTGCGCCGCCAGCCGCGCCGCCTCGTCCTCCTGCTCCCCCACCTCCACGCCCCGCTCCTGCAGCCACCGGGCCGTCCCCGCCAGCACCTGCTCCCCCTCCACCGTCGCCGCGACCCCGGACCCCGCCGTCGCCTCGAAACTATGGATCTTCTGTAGACGGATATTCCGGATAGATGCGCCCTCGACGATGGCGCGGGCGACGGGGTGCTCGCTGGGGGCCTCGACGGAGGCGACCCAGGCGAGGAGCTGGTCCTCGGAGACGCCAGGGGCGGGGAGGATCAGGGCGAGGGTGGGCTTGCCGGAGGTGAGGGTGCCGGTCTTGTCGAGGAGGACCGAGGAGACACGGCTGGCGGCCTCCAGGGCGGCGCCGCCGCGGACCAGGATGCCGAGCTCGGCGCCGCGCCCGGTCCCCACGGCGACGGCGGCGGGGGTGGCGAGGCCGAGGGCACAGGGGCAGGCGATGACGAGGACCGAGACGAAGCGCTCGAGGGCCACCGAGAGGCCCTGGGGCGAAGGGTCGAGGAGCGCCCAGGAGAGCCCCGCGAGCAGGGCCAGGGCGAGCACCACGGGGGCGAAGACGGCGCTGAGGACGTCCGCGAGGCGGGCGACGGGGGCCTTGTTTCCCTGGGCCTGCTCGACCGCCGTGACGATGCGCGCGAGGGCGGTGTCCTGGCCCGTGCGGGCGGCGCGCACCAGCAGGGCCCCGGACTGGTTGAGGGTGCCGCCGGTCACCGGATCGCCGGGCCCACGATCGACCGGCATGCTCTCGCCGGTGAGCAAAGACTCATCCAGCGAAGAGGTGCCTTCCAGCACCATGCCGTCGGCAGGGACGCGCTCCCCCGGGCGCACCAGGAACGTATCTCCGACCTGGAGCGCCTCGACCGGGATGTCCTGCTCGCCCTCGCCCTGGCGTCGGTGCGCCGTCGCAGGCTGCAGGGCGATCAGCCCTCGTACCGCGTCCGAGAGCCGCTTCCTCGCGCGGGCTTCCAGCGACTTCCCCAGCAGCACGAAGCCCACGATGGCCGCCGCCGCCTCGTAGTACAGGTGCGGTCGGTGGCCGTGCTCGCCGTGAGGGAACAGACCTGGCGCCACGAGCGCCGCGGTCGAGGCCGCCCAGGCCGCCCCGGTGCCGAGGGCCACCAGCGTGTTCATGTCCGCGGTCCGGCGCCGCAGGCCCTTCCAGGCCCGCACAAAGAAGGCCCGACCGGGCCCCGCCAGCACCGGCGTCGCCAGCAGCGCCTGGGCCCAGCGCCCCGCGTCGCTCTCCGCCCAGGGGATCGCCCCGTGGCTCATCGCCAGCACCAGCAGCGGCACGCCGAGGGCCGCGGTGAGCTTGAGATCCCGGCGCAACCGCCGCTCTTCCTCGTCCTCTTCGGCGGCCTCGGGGCGCAGCGTCGGGGCCTTCTCCGGCACCTCGTAGCCCGCCTCCACCACCGCCTCGACCAGCGCGGCCCGCTGGATCCGGTCAGGGTCGAAGGTTACCCTGGCGCGAGCGGTGACGAGGTTGACCTCGGCCTGGAGGACACCGTCAAGCTCGGAGAGGGAGCGCTCGACGTGGCGGACGCAGGCGGCGCACGACATGCCTTCGATGGGCAGGTCGAGGGAGCAGGGGGGAGGGGGCAAGGTGGGTTAAGAAGGGGGCCCCGCACTCGACGCAGAAGTCGTTCCAGTCGAGCCTGGGGAAGCCACAGGCGGCGCACTGACCGAAGTGGCGATGGGTCTGGGCGAGGGTATCCTGGCGGGCGAGGTTGGAGCGGGCGAGGATCTCCTCGATGGCGTCGATCTCGTCCTGGGCCTCGTCGCGGAGGAAGACGGTGCCGGCGGGCTGGATGGGGCCGCTGGCGGGGGGAGGAGGCGGGGTGGGCGGGGGCTCGTAGCGCTCCTCGACGATGTGGAGGGCAGGGCCCGAGGGCGGGGGTGCCTCTTCGACCTGGACGAGGACGACGGAGATGTTGTCGGTGCCGCCGGCGTCGTTGGCCATGGTGACGAGCAGATCGCAGGATTCCTGGAGGCTATCCTGGAGCTCGAGGATGCCCACGATGTCGTGGTCCTGGACCATGTTGTAGAGGCCATCGGAGCAGAGCAGGTAGAGGTCGCCGGGGAGCACGGTGTCGCGGCCGAGCTCGACCTGCACGTGGTCCTTCATGCCGAGGGCGCGGGTGACCACGTTCTTGGGGAGCTTGGCGAGGCGCTCGGGGCTGAGGTTGGGCTTGAGGGCGAGGGCCTCGTTGTGGAGGGAGTGGTCGCGGGTGAGCTGCTTGAGCTCCCCGTCGCGGAGGCGGTAGCAGCGGCTGTCGCCGGTGTGCGCGATGGAGAGCGTATCGTCATGGATGTGGATGGCGACCACCGTCGACCCCATGCCCTTGTGGCGCTCGTGGCTCGTCGAGATCTCGTGGACGTCGCGGTTGGCCTTGCGGATGGCGCCGGCGAGGCGCCGCAGATCGGTGGAAGCGTCGCCGTCGTCCGCGTGGGGCGGGTCGAGGGGCGCGCCGTGCTCGGTGGCCTCGAAGTAATTGTGGATCGACTTGACCGCGAGCTTGCTCGCGATGTTGCCCGTCGCATGCCCGCCCATCCCGTCGCAGACCAGGAACAGGTTGAGCGCGGGGTCCAGCAGGAGGTTGTCCTCGTTGATCTCGCGGACCCTTCCCGGGTCGGTTTTCCCTGCGGCCGTGATCTTGAAGACCTGCTTGCTTGGCAAGACGCCTGGTTTCACCCTGAAAACCTCGCTCCATAGCCTGACCCCGCAGCGGGGTGAGCAGGCGCCCCGTACGATACACCTTCCTGGCGCCGGGGCGTCGAGAGGGAAGTCTCTGGCAGCCTCCTGGCGCAGGCTCCGGGTATCCTGGGGGGATGATCTCCTGGCCCCGGGTCTGTCCCGCGCTGCTCCTGACCGGCCTTGCCGCCTGCCGGCCCGAGTCCTCGACCCAGCAGGCCCCGGCGACCTCCGCCTCCCCCGGGCGCCCTGCCGCCTCGCCCCCTTCGCCCGTGGCCTCCGCTTCGGCCCCGGCCCCCTCGCCCTCCGCTCCGGACCTGCCGGAGCCCGAGATCCAGGCGGTCCGCTGGCTCGCGGGCCCCCCCCGCGCCTTGCTCTCCCGGGCCCGGGATGTCGTCGTTCTGGACCCGGTGCGCCGCTCCTCCTCGGTCCTGAACCCCGGCGAGGGCTCCGTGATCTTTGCCGCCGAGTCCCCCTCCGGCTCCCTGCTCGCCCTGCTGACCGGCAGCGCCCTCCACCTCTTTCGCCTCGCCGATGGCCAGAAGATCGGGTCCCTCCCCTGCGAGGGCGCCACGAGTATGGAAAACCCATACGATCGACCGGTGGCCTTCCGGAAGGATGACCGGCTGGTGGCGGCGGTCTGCGGGGAGCTGCGGGTCTTCGAGGTCGATGGGGGGCGGGTGGTGACGTCGCAGCGGGTGGCGGCGCGGCAGCTGGCGTTTCACGGGGACAGCGGGGTGCTGGTGGCGAACTCGGGGGGGTACCTGCGGGTGCTGGGGGGCGCGTCCTTCTCGCCGGAGGGCAAGGCGCTGGAGCTGGAGGAAGGGCGAGGGCCGCTGCGCAGCGTGCTCTCGCCGGACGGGCGGTTCCTGGCGCTGTTCCCGGTGACCTCGTCGGACGAGGCCCCGCGGTTCAAGGCGCTGATGCTGAAGACGCACCCTGCGGCGGAGCTGGGGCCGCTGGCGCCGGAGGAGACCTCCCAGCGGGGGCTGGACGGGGCCTTCTCGCCGGACGGGGCCGCCTTTTTTCTGGAGAAAGCAGGGGCATGGACCAAGGTCATCGCGCCGGGGGCGATGAAGGCGAAGGTGCGGGCCAGCACGCCGACGACCTCCGGGTACGCGCCCTCGGTGTCGGCGGACGGGGGGCGAGCGGTTCTCTTCGCGGAGCCTGGCTCGTGGGTGGTGGACGTCAAGACCGGCGAGACCGTGGTGAAGCTCCCGGGGCGAGCGTACGCGCCCAACCGGATCTCACCGGATGGTGCATTCCTGGTGGAGCCCGGGGACCCCGGGGCGATCGTGCGCTCCGCGGCGGACGGGCAGGAGCTGCTGCGCTTCGGCTTGCAGGAGAGCCCGCCGGTGCAGGGGGCCCCTCCGGCGCTGGCGCCCCCGAGCCCCGCGGCCGGGAAGCTGGCGCAGGTGAGCTGGATGAACGACAGCACGCACCTGCTCGCCTGGGGGCAAGGGCGGGGGTACCTGGTGGACTCCAAAGGCGGTTCTTTCCAGGAAGTGGGCGCCGGGATCCGGCCGCTGCTGGGGCTACGCTCCGGGCCCAGCGCCGACCTGGCGCTGGTGGTCGGGAGGCGTGGCGTCGAGCTCCGCGCCACCGCGGACGGCAAGCTGCTGCGGCAGGCGACGGTGCCCCTCGATGGGGAGGAGCCCTCGGTGGCGCTGTCCGTGGATCGACGCCGGCTGGCCCACGTCGGCGAGCAGGTGCGTGTGTGGGAGCTCGATGGGCCCCGCCTGCTGCTGGCGAGGCCCTCGCCTCTTGGCACGCTCTGGAGCGCCGCCTTCACGCCGGATGATGCGGCCCTGGTGCTGGTGAACCCCGCGTCCTTCGCCCTCCTCGAGGTCGCCACGGGCAAGCAGATCGGACCCTCCCACGACACCGAGACCGGGGCGACCTTCCCCTGCAACGTCTCGCCCGATGGCCGCTGGGTCGGCGCCGGCGCCGAGGCCGGTCACGTCGCCCGGGTGTGGTCCACCTACCCGTTTCGCCACGTCATCGACCTGGTCAACGCGAGGGACTGCCAGAACCACACCGCCCCGTTTTTCTCGGACGACAGCCGGCAAGCCACCGCCTGGTTTCACGGGCAAACGATGGTCTTCGAGGCCGGATCCTGGAAGAAAACGGGCGCCCGTCGGCTCGCCGATCCAGAGCTGCGCCACGGGCACATGGACCGGGACGAACGGCGTGTCGTCCTTGGCCCCGAGGAGGGCAAGCCCGCCCGGGTCGTCGATCTCGCCTCCGGGCGGCAGATCGCCGCCCTCGAAGGGATGGCCGCGGGCAACCTCGCGCTCTCGCCCGATGGCCGCGCCGTGGCCGAGGTGCTCGACGATGCGGTCGTGCTTCGCTCCGCCTCCGACGGCAAGATCTCCCGGCGCGTCCCCCTGCCCGCCCCCTTAGCCCTCGATGCGGCGCAGCGCCTCCTCGGCGGCCTCCCGTAGCCGCCGCTTGTCGCTCTTCATCGCCTTTTTCAGGTGCGGGATGGCAGATGGGTCGCCAATGACACCGAGCGCCTGGGCCGCGGCGACCCGGAGCTTTCCCTTGCGAAGCAGCCGCTGGAGGGTGGCCAGGGCCTCGCGGGCCCGGAGCAGGCCGATGGCCTCGATGGCGAGCTCGTGGGAGGCCACGGGGGCGCGCTCCTGGAGGAGGGCAGCGGCGGCAGGGAGCGCGCGGTCGTCGCGGAGCTGGGCCAGCGCGAAGAGGACGCGGGCGCGGAGGTAGTCGTCCTGCTCCTGGAGGAGGGCGGCGAGGGGCTCCCGGGCGCCTTCTGCGCCGGTGTAGCCGAGGGCGTAGGCGGCGCTCTGGCGTACGTGGAGGTCGTCGTCCTGGAGGCAGGCGAGCAGGGGGGTCAGGGCCGCGCCGACGTCGAGCTGGGGGGCCTGGGCAAAGCGCTCCTCCTGCAGCCGATCGATCTGGAGCATCCAGCCGATGGCGTCGCAGGCAGCATCCCGGACCCAGGGGTGAGGATCGGCAAGCGCGGTGATCATCCGGGGGAAGAGCGCCGCGGGCTCCTCGCTGGAGGTATGCAGGGCGCGGATCCCCTGGGCCCGGAGCTGTGGATCCGGGTCGTCCAGCAGCTTCACCAGGGCCCCGAAGGCTTCCGGGTGGCCGATGTAGCCCAGGGCGAAGATCGCCTCGGCGCGCAGCCAGGCTGGCTCTTCGGTCGCAGAGACGAGGCGGAGCAGCAGGGGGAGCAGCTCTTCCGTGGGGAGCTCGTGGCGCAGGGCCTCCAGGGCGTGGAGACGAGCCGTGGGCGAGAGCTGCGGGTGGTTCAGGACGTCGAGCAGAGGGGCAGGGTAGGTCGGCACGATCGCGCCCTGTTTACCACAGACCCGAGGGGGGTCTGCGGCCCATGGTTCCCCCGGCGTCGCTGACCCTTCCGGGCTTTGCCCCGGGCCCCGCAAGAACCTTGCGCGGTACCGCGCGGGCAGGCTTTATTTCAAGGAAGATGCGCCCCCTCCTGGCCCTGCTTTCTCTTGCCTGCCTCACCGCTTGCGGTCTTTTCCCCGATCTGGAGGAGCTTTCGGCCTGCACCGACGGAGGCGACGGCTGCGCTGGTCAGCCCGTGCCCGGTGGTCAAGGCGGCGCCAGCGGGGCAGGAGCTGGCGGTCAGGCGGGCCTGGCCGGGGTCGGTGCGGGCGGGATCGCCGGCGCAGGGGCGAGCGGAGGCGCGGGCAGTTCGGGGGCCGGTGCGGGGGCCGGAGGATCATCCGGAACTTCCGGACAGTCTGGCGCGGGGGGCGAGGCTGGTGGGGGGGCGAGCGGTAGCGGAGGGGCTGGCGCTGGTGGCGAGGCCGGAGCCGCGGGGGCGGGGGCCGGTGGGGAGGCCGGTGCGGGGGCCGGAGGTTCCATACAAGGGGGCGAGGCCGGGGTGGGCGGTGCCGGTGCGGGCGGTGCCGGGGTGGGCGGTGCCGGGGTGGGCGGTGCCGGTGCGGGCGGTGCCGGTGCGGGCGGTGCCGGTGCGGGTGGTGCCGGTGCGGGTGGTGCCGGGGACCCGTGCGGCGGGAAAGAGGGGCCGCCTGGGGTGGCGATCCAGTTCAACGGGGCGCCGCTGTACTGCATCGACTCGCTGGAGGCGACCTTCGCCGAGTACCAGCAGTTCATCGATTTCACGGCGGGGGCCTCGCCCTCGCAGCCTGGCACCTGCGACTGGAACACGGTGTTCACGTGGCCCAACTGGGTCAAGTCGTCGCCGAGCACGCTGCCGGTGGGGGGGATCGACTGGTGCGATGCCTGGGCGTACTGCGCGTTCCGGGGCAAGAGGCTCTGCGGCAAGGTCGGCGGCGGGGCGCTGCAGCTGGCGGGCATGTCGGACCTGCAGATCGCCAAGGACGGGGAGTTTGCCCGTGCCTGCTCGGCGAACGGGACCAAGATTTACCCGTATGGCTCCGCGTACGTGGGGGATGCGTGCAACGACTCGGGGGGGGCGGTCTCGAACGGGTCGGTGCCGGTTGGGTCGCTGGCGGCCTGCGAGGGGGGTTACCCTGGGCTCCTGGACATGAGCGGCAACGCGCAGGAGTGGATCAACGCCTGCGATGCAGAGAACGCGGACCCGGCGAAGACCAAGTGCCACGTGGCCGGTGGGACCTGGAATTACCTGGGGAACGCGACGTTCTGCACGTTCTCCCAGGCCAACCCGCGGGAGATCCAGGCCGCACAGAACGGCGTCCGTTGCTGCTGGGATCCGGAATGAGCGCGGTGGAACTGCCCCTTGTCATCGGGCGCTACGTGCTGCTGGAAGAGCTGGCGTCCGGGGGGATGGCGACGGTCTACATCGGGCGGCTGGTGGGGCCGGCGGGCTTCAGCCGGACGGTGGCGATCAAGCGTCTGCACCCGCACCTGTCGAAGGATCCGGAGTTTGTCGCGATGCTGCTGGACGAGGCCCGGCTGGCGGGGCGAATCCAGCACCCCAACGTGGCGGCGACGCTCGACGTGGTGGCGCAGAACGGCGAGCTCTTTGTCGTCATGGAGTACCTCCACGGGGAGACGCTCTCGCGGCTGATCCGCGCGGCGCGGGCCCGCGGGGACGTGATGCCGCCGGATGTGGCGGTGGCCGTCCTGTGCGGGGCGCTCCAGGGGCTCCACGCGGCCCACGAGGCCAGGGGAGAGCGGGGGGAGCCGCTGGGCCTGGTGCACCGCGACATCTCGCCGCAGAACATCCTGGTGCGCGAGGACGGCACCTCGGTGGTGCTCGATTTCGGCGTCGCCAAGGCAACCGGTCGCTTTCATGAGACCAGCGATGGGCGGGTCAAGGGCAAGCTGCCCTACATGGCCCCGGAGCAGGTGCGCAACAGCCCCCTCTCGCGCCGCACCGACGTGTACGCCGCGGGCGTCGTCCTGTGGGAGGCTTTGGTGGGGCGCCGCCTGTTCCGCGGGGACAACGACGGCGAGGTGCTGGAGCGCCTGCTTTTTGGCTCGATCGAGCCGCCGAGCACCCACGCCGAGGTGGGCCCCGAGCTGGATGCCGTGGTGCTCAAGGCCCTGGAGAAGCAGGCGGACCAGCGGTTCGCCACGGCCCGCGAGATGGCGCTGGCCCTGGAAGGCGCGCTGCGGCCGGCCCTGGCCTCCCGGGTCTCTTCCTGGATGAGCGAGCTGGTGGGCTCCAACCTCGAGAAGCGCGCCCAGCGGATGGCGGAGCTGGAGAGCAGCGAATTCTTTCACCTCCTCACGCCGGCGGACGGCGCCGTGGAGGCGATCCGCAAGGCCGCCAAGGAGCAATCCAGCAAGAACGCCGCGCAGCTGCCGGAAGCCCAGCAGGTCGCGGCCCCGCGCCCCTCGCAGCCCTCTCTCCCGGCTCCCTCCGCCCCGCTCGACGCTCCCGCTTCGCCCCCGGTGCCTTCCGATCTCGCGACGCCAGCGCCCGCCATCGCCCCCTCGACTCCGGCGCCTGCCGGGCCCGAACCAGCGCCTCGGAGCGAGAAATCCAGGGGGCTCCTGGTGCTCGCCTTCCTCGGCGCGGTCCTGGTGGGCGGGGGCGGCGTCTGGCTGGGGCAACGATCCTCCGGCGCCCCCGGTGCTCCGGGCCCGGGCGCATCGAGCGGGGCCCCTGCGGCCTCGGCCCTGGTCCCTGCGGTGCCCTCGATCCCCAGCTCTGCGCCTCCGGTGCTGCCGGCGCCCCCGGCCTCCTCGACGCCAGTCGCCGCCACGCCCCCAGGCATCCCTGTCCCGGCGCCCACCGCCAGCGCTGTCACTGCCATGCCAAGGAAAAAGACTGGCGTGGATTGTTCTATCCCCTTCACTCTGGTCAACGGCAAGAAGGTTTACAAACGCGAATGTCTCTGAGACGCATCTTCCTGGGGGTATGGCTCCTCTCTTCCGGGGCCCACGCTCAAGCGCCGAGCAAGGCCGAGTGCGCCGGGGCCGCCGAGAAGGCCCAGGCGCTCCGCGAGGAGAAGAAGCTGCAGGCTTCTCGCAAGGAGCTGCTGACCTGCTCCCAGGATGCCTGCCCCAAGGCCGTGCGCCTCGACTGCGTGGCGTGGCTGCGGGAGGTCGAGGTCTCGCTGCCCAGCGTGGCGATCCGGGCGCGGGGCCTGGATGGCGCGGACCTGGCGGACGTGAAGGTCTCGGTGGATGGTCAACCCCTGGCCTCCCGGCTGGACGGCAGCGCGCTGGCGGTGGACCCGGGGATGCACCTGTTCCGCTTCGAGTTTGCCGACGGCGAGGTCGTCGAGAGCAAGGTGCTCATCTCGGAAGGCGAGAAGAACCGGACCATCCTCGCCGAGAAGAAGCCCAGACCCGCGCCCTCCGCGCCGCCCTCCGCGCCTGCCTCGGCCCCCTCCGCCCCTCCGGGAGACGCCCTCAAGGCCCCCGCGCCCTCGGTCCTCCCCTGGGTGTTTCTCGGCGTCGGCGCCCTGTCGGCGGGGGCCTTCGGGGGGCTCCAGCTCTGGGCTCGCAGCCAGCGCTCCGACCTCGAAGACAGCTGCGGCAAGACCCGGACCTGCACCGACGCCCAGGTGGACCCGGTGCGCACCAAGTTCCTCGGATCCGGCGTCGCCCTCGGCGTCTCCGTGATCTCGCTGGGGGTCGCCGGCGCCCTCTGGATCTGGTCCCCCTCCAGGAACCAGTCCGTCGGCGCCGCTCCCCTCCCGGGCGGCGCCTCCTTCGCTTACTCCGGCTCCTTCTTAACGCCACCCCGGTCGCCAGAGACGGACCGCGCCCCTCTGGTATGCTGGCGCGATGCGAGCCTTCCTGTCGTCTGCGGCGCTGGTGTGCATGGTGGCGTGTAGCTCCTCGGAAGAGACCCAGGGGGGGGCCGCCGGAGCGGGCGCCACCAACCTGTCCGGTCAGGGTGGCGAGGCCGGGGCCGGCGGCAGCGGTGTCGCCGGTGCCGGGCAGGGCGGTGCATCCGGAAGCTCCGGACAAGGGGGTGTCGGGGGAATGTCCGGAAGCTCCGGGCAGGGCGGGGCCGGGGGTTCCTCCGGAAGTTCCGGACAGGGCGGGGCCGCGGGCATGGGCCAGGGTGGATCCTCCGGAGTTTCCGGGCAAGGAGGGGCCGCGGGGGCGGGCCAAGGTGGAGCGTCCGGAAGTTCCGGACAGGGCGGCGGGGCGTTGGGAGGGGCGTTCCGGTACGGGATCAACACCGGGTTTTTCACGGCGAAGGTGGCGGACGCGGACTCGGCGGCGCTGGCGGTGAAGGCGGGGGCGAACAGCATGCGGGCCAAGCTGAGCGAGCAGCACCTGACGACCTGGGGGGACGAGATCGAGGTGAACGACATGAAGGCGTACCAGGCGCTGGGGATGACGGACCTGGTGGCGTTCCTGGGGGGGCCGATCGCGGAGCACTCGAACGCTCCTGCGGGCAAGGCCCCGTGGGAGCTGGAGCAATACTCCCCGAAGAACCTGTACGAGCCGATCTTCTTGCCGAGCGGGGAGGTGAACCCGGCCAACCACTGGGCGTCGTTCGTGGCGCGGGTGGCGAAGACCTACGGGCCCTGGCTCAAGGTGTACGAGATCTGGAACGAGCCGGACCAGGTGGGGG
>JALOQB010000097.1 GCA_025453595.1 Polyangiaceae bacterium | reverse complement strand
TCGAGGCGCGTGGCGGTGGTGATCACCCCGGCAGGGATGAGGGAGATCCGCGGGACCGTCTTCTCCCACAGGTCGATCAGCAGCTCTTGCCCCTTGGTGGACTGGTTCCAGTAGCGGACCACCCCGTCCTGCGTGTTCCAGCTCAGGTCGATGAGCCGGATCGTCGGGCTGAACTGGTGCCTGAGCCGCTTGCTCACGGTGACCTTCAGCTCATCCTTCTCGCGCTTGGTCAGCTTCTCACGCCCCTTCTTGGTGAGAAATTTCTTCTCTGCCTCGGCGAACGCGGCCTTGAAGACCGAGCCGGGGAAGCGCCACGCGTCCACCCGGAGCGCGAGGTTGAGGTGGTGGTCGTAGAAGACATCCCCGTGGGCGAAGGAGACCTCCGGGTCCAGGGGGCGGCTGACGCAGGCCCACCCCACCCGCTGCTCGTCCTCGCTGTCGACCGTCAGCGGCTGGAAGCGGCGCAGGTGCAGGCTCTCGAGGAATTTCTCGTGGAACCCCTCTGGCAGCTCACCATCCACGTAGTACTTGGCATACGAGATCGATCCCTTGAGCAGGCCCATGGTACCTCCTGCGGGGGCTCTACTCGACCTGGCCCCGCTGGCCAACTAGCCGTCCCTCTCCTCTGCGGTTCTCTCGGACATTGTCTGTCTATGCCTCGCGCCTGCCCCGAAGAACAGGGTGAATTCATGCGAGCTGGCACACCTTGCGGAAGGTGGCGACGGCCCGGTCGAGGCGGCCCTGCTCCTCGGGGGAGAGGCCGAGGTTCGGGGTGGCAGCGATCCGGGTGAGCTCGACGGTGAGCGGGGCGAGGTTCCCGGGCCAGGAGGCGCGGATGGCGGCGGAGTACTGGAGGCGTGCCAGGCGGAAGGCCGGGTCCTCGTGGCCGAGGGCCCGGAGGCGGTCGATGGTGGAGGCCACCGTCTGGAGGGCCTCTTCGATCTCGTGGATGATGGGGTTCATGAGGGCAGGGTAGCACGAGGCCCGCTGGTCACCGGGGCCCCGGGCGGCTACCGTGGACCCATGTCCGCGTCCTGGCGGTGGGTGGTTCCTGGGCTTGCAGTGGTGGTCGGGGTCGGGTTGTTCTGGTGGCGAGGGCAGGGGTCTCCCTCGGGCCCGCAGGGGACCGCGCCTCCGGGGGCCACCGAGCCCCCGGCGCCGACGCCCCGGATCCCTGTTTCGGTGCTGCAGACGACGCCCAGCGCTGCGTACTCCCACCTGCCGCTGACCCCCGCGCCTCCCTCGGACGCCGAGCAGCGCTGCGGTACCTCGTGCTTCTGCGGGGCCGCGGCGGAGCAGCCCTGCGGGGTCAAGCGCGTCTGCGGCCCCGGCGCCTGCTCGGACGACCTGACCAAGCAGCCTTGGAAGCTGCGGCTCGCCAGCCTCAAGCTCCAGGGCCTCTCCGAGCCTCCGGGCGAATTCCGGGTCTGCATGAGGCCCCACGGGCGGCGGGAAGAGGCCTGCGTCGCGCTCAAGGAGATCCAGAAATCGTCGTGCTCCGGGGCCCGGCTCTCGGTGAACACGGAGCAGCTCCTCACCGGGGGCATCGACATCGACGTGTTCGATCAGGAAGGGCAGCGGCTGGCCAGCGCCGAGGGTGCCACCTACAAGTTCTTGACCGTGCGCGATCTGTGCGCCGGTCTCCGTTTTGGCCCGGGGAAATTTACCGGCAAGAAGCGGGTCGAGCTGATCTCGTTCTACCTCGACGAGTTAACGCACCGAGCGCAGCGGAGGGCGCCGAAGTCGACCCCGGCCCCGACGCTTGCGCCGCGCTTGCTCGAGGCGCTGCCGCACCGCAGGGGCCAGCGCCGCCGGATCGTACGGGAACCCGCAGAGCGCCTCGCTCAGCAGCACCACCCGCTCCACCGGGGTCAGCGTCTCATCGAGCAACAGCACCGGCTTGCCCCGGACCAGGCATAGCCCCCCTCGCTGGCCCGCCTGGGCGAAGACCCCCCGATCGAAGGTCTCGCGGCGCACCTGCACCCCGAGCGCCGCCGCGAGGTGGAGTAGCGCCTGCTCCTGCTCCGCCAGCTCCATGGAAGCCGCCAGGGTAGAGCGGTTTCCTCGTAAGTCTAGCGGGAGCCCCGCCCGCCCTCACCGGGGCTCCTGGGCGCTTGTGGCCTGGATTCCGATGATCCTCTGGGCGTGAGGCTGCCCCTGTGGTACCCAGGGAAACGTACGCCGTGAGGTCAATCGTCCCCCTTCTTCCCTCGATCCGAGCCCCCCGCTGGGTGGCGCTTGCTCGTGCCAGGGGTTCGGGGGGTCGGGTTCGACCCGCGAACGGGAGCGCCGGGCCGCTGGCCCCGCCCCGCCAACACCAACAACGGACTCTGTGGGTTTCTTATGACCTTTACCGAAGCTGCGGCGGAAGTTCTCCGCCTCGTGGGCAGGCCCCTCCATTACAAAGACATCACCGAGATCGCGATCCAGAGAAACCTGCTGTCCCACGTGGGGAAGAGCCCGGAAGAGACGATGGGGGCTCGCCTCGCGTCGTTGCTGAAGAAAGAGCCGAAGGATAACCCGCTGGTGCGGCTCAAGCCTGGCATCTTCGCGCTGCGTTCCTGGGAAGAGGGGGGGCCTCCCGGGTTTGCCCCGGACAACGACATGCTGCCGCCCTACGGCCCTGGCCCCAAGAAAGAGCCGGCGCGGGCCTCGAACAAGGGGGGGGAGCGCCGCGACGGCAAGCACGAGCGGCAGGGCCGTCGTCCGCGCCCGGAGGCCGAGAGCAAGGAAGCGGTGGAGGGGGCCGGGGACGCGGCGCCGGTGCCCGCGGAGGCATCGCCGGAGGAGCCAGCCAGCGAGCAGGCAGGGGGGCCGCAGGAGGGCGTGTTGCCTGCGGCGGCCTTGCCAGAGGCGGCACCGCCGGCGGCGCGTGCCAGCGAGGACAGCGACGTGTCCATCGGGGTCGTGGCAGCAGAGCCGCCGGAAGAGGCGCTTGCCCGCGAGGAGGCCCTGGCGGGGGCGGAGGAAGAGGAGTTCCACATCGCCTCGCCGCCGCCCACGCTGCTGCTCACCGAGGAGGATCTGCCGCCCGAGGGGCCGGTGGCCGAGCAGGTTGCTCCCGAGGAGCCGGCGGCTGCTGTGGAGGAAGAAGAGGTCACGATGCAGCTTCCGCTGCCCGCTCCGGTGCCGGCTTCCGACGGGGGTGGGCGTGGCCGTGGGGCTCGCAACGAGGATCGGCGCCGCGAGGATCGGGGCCGCCGCAGGGATCGGGACCGGAACCGGGAGGAAGAACCCGCCCCGTCGCTGCCGCCTGCGTCGGCCTCGGCCCCTGCGCCGGACGAGAAGCTCCGGGCCGATCTGGTCGCCGGGGCGATGGAGCTCTTCGGGGAGGAAGAGGACGACGACCAGCCGATCCTCGGTGGGGAGAGCGGGGGAGAGGCAGGCGGGGGTCGTCGCCGCCGCCGCCGCCGCCGTCGCGGTGCGGAGGGGGGCAGGCCCGAGGTGGATCCGGGGCTCCCTTCGTACACGGTCTCTCCGGCCTTCGAGGGGGCTGCGGTGGAGCCCCGGGAAGAGCGGGCAGAGGCCCAGGATTTCCCGCGGCGTGAAGAGCGGGAGCAGGGCCGTGACCGCGATCGTGACCGTGACCGCGGGCCTGCGCCCCGGGCCGAGGCCGAGGGAGACGAGGTCCTGGGTCGCGACATGGTCGAGCTGCTGCTGAACGCGATGGGCGGCTTCGAGCGGAGCGGTGGCCCGGTGCCGGTGCGCAACGTGGCCGAGTCGCTGGTGCGTCGTGGGCGGGTCGCCGGGGATATCCCCCAGGTCGTCGCGATGATGACGGCGGCGGTCCGGGCAGACAACGCTCGCCGCGCTTCCGAGGGCAAGCGCCCCCGCTTTCGCCTGAGCGGGGGTCGGGTGGCCATGACCGACTGGTCGCTTTCGCAGGACCTGCTGCGCCTGGAGGGGGAGGCCCTCGCCGCCGTGGAGCGCTACCGCGACGCCTCGCGCAAGGCGCTGGCGCGCAAGCTGGGGGAGCTGCCTGGCCATGCGTTTGTCGAGCTGTGCCTGACCCTGCTGGAGCGTCTCGGGCTGTCGCAGTTCAAGCCCGTGAAGCGGCAGGCCAACGGCGGCGAGGCGCACCTGACGGCGGTGCTCCGGGGCCCCGGCGGCGAGACGCGCGTCGGCGTGCTGATCCGCAAGGATGCCCGGGAGATCGGGCGGGAGCGGGTGATCGAGGCTCGCGGCTCGTTGCACCAGTATGCCCCGGCGACGGGCCTCTGGCTGCTGACCTCCGGGCAGGTGCTGTCCGGGGCCCGCGAGGAGGCCCAGGCCCCGGGCGCGTCGCCGGTGGCGCTCTTCGATGGCGTGGGGCTCGCCAAGCTCTGCGAGGAGCATGGCATCGGCGTGCTCCGCACGGTGATCCCGGTGGCCCTGCCTGACCTCGACTTCTTCGAGGCGCTCCGGAGCTCCTGATGACACCAGGGAGCCGCTGGGTGCTGATCGGGGGGGCTCTGGGGGCCCTGGGGGGCTGCGCGCGTCCGGCCTCCCAGTTTCCGGACGGCCAGGCCGCGCTCGACCGCATGAAGCAGATTTACGACTGCTCCCACGGGGTCAAGGCCGAGGCCAAGCTCGATCACAAGTCTTCCCAGGGGCGAATCCGGGGCGATCTGTCGTTCTTTGCGGTCGACCCCTCGAACGTGCGCTTCAGCATCTTCAGCCCCTTCGGCGCCGAGCTTGCGACCCTGACCAGCGATGGCCAGCGCTTCGCGTTCAACGACGTGGTGCAGAAGCGCTTCCTGGAGGGCCCTGCGTCGGCCTGCAACATCGCGAAGCTGACCCAGGTCCCGGTGCCAGGCCACGCCCTCGTGTCGCTGCTGCAGGGGCGCGCGCCGCTGCTGGTCCACGATCCGAAGCAGGTCCGGATCCAGTGGAACACCCCTCTGCTCGGCATCTTCGGGCGCTCTCACTACGAGGTCGAGATCCCCAGCAAGCACGGCGCGGTGCAGACCCTCCGCATCGAGATCCCGCCGGAGGACATGGCCAAGCCCTGGAACCAGCAGCGGCTCCGCGTGGTCGAGGTGCGCGTCGTCCAGCAATCTGCCGAGCTTTACCGGGCAGAACTATCGGACTTCCATACACCCGAGATGGGGAAGCCGGTGGTGGATGAGGACGGGATCGATCCGCCGCTGATGCCGATCGGCCCCGAGTGCAGGATCGAGGTCCCGAAGCGGATCCGGGTGGAGGTGCCGGTGCGCGATGATCATGTGCGCTTCGAGTACCGCCGGGTCGAGGTGAACCCGGCGGTCCCGGAGGGGTCGTTTGTGCAGATGCAGCTCGGTGGTACCCAGCGGATCTCCGTCGGGGCGTGCGATCAGGGATGGTGAACGAGGGGGGAGTCAGCAAGATCCCCTGCCTGCACTGCGGCGGAGCCCATCGTCTCGGCATGCGCCGGTGCCCCGCGACGGGGCGCGCGCTGGGGGGTGATCCGCGGCTTCTGGGGCAGATCATCGACCGACGCTACCGGCTGGTGAGGCTGCTGGGCGATGGGCCCTTCGGGGCCGTGTACAAGGCCGAGCACATCACCGTGGGGCGCCAGGTCTCGCTGCGGATCCTGCCGGCGGCCCTGCTGGCCAACCCGGTGCTGCTCAACCGATTCTTCCGGGAAGCGCGGCTGATGAGCTCGATCAGCCACGGGCGGCTGCACCCGCTGCTGGATGCGGGGCTGGCGCCGGAGGGGGTCGCCTACGTCGCTTACCAGTACATCCGTGGCCGCAGCCTCTCGGTCGCGCTGGCCCAGGACGCGCCGATGCCTCTCGACAAGGCGTCCACGCTGGTCTGCCACATCCTGGAGGGGCTGGACGCGATCCACCAGTCAGGCTTTGTCCACCGGGCCCTGGCCCCCGAGGCGGTGCTGCTGCAGACCACGGCCTCCGGGGCGGAGCAGGCGATGCTGACCAACTTTGGCGCGGCGGCCTTCGAGGACGACGGGCAGGGGGCCTTGCCGGTCTCCTCGCCGCTGGTGTCCGAGAATTACATCCCGCCGGAGCGACGCCGGGGGGACCCGCCGGATCGGCGAGAAGATCTCTTCTCTGCCGGGGTTTTGCTGGCAGCGATGCTCTCTCCCGCTGGTATCCCGCGGACCGGTGGCGATCTGATCGGGGTCGGCGTGCCTCCCTCCGTCGAAGCCATCGTGGCCAAGGCCATCCACCCGGTCTCCTCGGCGCGCTTCGCCTCCGCCGCGGACATGCGCCAGGCCTTGCGCCCCTTTGCGCTGCACGGCGATGAGGACCCCTCCTCCGCCACCCGCACGCACATCAGCGATCTCCGTGCCCTCGCTCGCCGCGAGCGCGCCCTCGGTATCCTTCCTGCGAGGCTCCGGATGGCCCAGGCCCAGCGGGTGTTCGTCGAGCAGGCGGTGGGGTTGCCGATCCTGCAGGCCACCCACCAGTACACCGCCCCCGCGCTCCGGGATGAACTGCTGCGGCGCGTCCCCGGGCTCCAGCGCGCCCTGGACGCCTCTGCCGGGACCGTACCGCTCCCGGTGGTCCTGCTCGCTGCAGCCCTGGAAGAGGGCGACGCGCTCTCCAAAACCACCGATCGACTCTTCTGTTCTGCCGTCGGTGAGCAGGCCGGGCGCGTGATGCTGGCGGGGCTGATGCCCGGCTCTTCAGGGAGCGTCACCCCGGAATTTTTTCTCGACTCGGTGGTCCCTTCGTGGGCCTCCCGGCTCGGTGGCGGTGTCGCTCGGGTCACCCACGTGGGGCGTGGCTACGGGCGCCTCGAGGTGCGGGATCAGGCCGAGCCTTCCCTTGCGGTCTGCGCCTGCCTCGTCGGGATCCTGTCCGAGGCGCTGGGCAGGCTCGGGGCTCACGGGGTCGAGCTCAACAAGACCTCCTGCGAGGCGGTCGGGGACCCGGCCTGCGTTTACAGCTTCACCTGGGGCTGATCCGGGGGTGGGGTTATCTTGACCTTGCGAACCCGACGACCGCCGGCCTCGAGGACTCCGAGGGAGGTACCATCCTGGAGGAGGAAGCGGGCGCCGGCCTCGGGGATGGCGTGAGCGAGGGAGAGGCAGAGGCCCGCGACGGGGTTCGGTCGGGGCCGAGAGAGAGGCGCTCGGGGGCCTGTTCTCCCTCGTCGAGGATGTCGCCGACGAGTTCTTCGAGGAGGTCCTCGATGGTGACGAGCCCCAGGAGGCCGCCGCTCTCGTCGACGACGACGACGAGGGGGATCCGTTCGGCCTGCATCTGCTTGAGGAGGGTCGTGGCTTCCTGGAGGGGAGGGACAAAGCGCACGGGTCGGAGCGCGGCCTGGAGGTCGAGTTGACCATCGAGGGCGGGGCCGAGGAGATCCCGGAGGGTGACGAAGCCGATGATATTTTCCGGGTTCCCGTCGTGGACCAGGAGCCTGGTGACGCGGCGCCCGGAGAGGGTCATCCGGAGATCCTCGGCCGTCGCCTTGAGGTCGATGGAGACGATCCGTACCCGGGGGACCATGACGTCGCCGGCGTTGAGCTCGCGGAAGTCGATGGCGCGGGACGCGATCTCGCTGGCCTTGGGGTCGATGGAGCCGACGCGGGCGGCCTCCTCGACCAGCTCGCGGAGCTCTTCTGGCGACAGGCGGGTCTCGGTGAAGCTGGTCTTGTCGCCGAAGGCCCGCAGGACCAGGTTCGAGCTCTGCGTGAGGAACCACACGAGGGGTTTGGCCAGGGAGGACACGCCGCGCAGCAGCGGACCGACGGTGAGGGCGTAGCGCTCGGCGGAGCGAAGGGCGAGGGATTTGGGCACCAGCTCGCCCAGGATCAGCTGCAGGTAGGAGATCGACAGGACCACGAGCACGAGGCCAAACTCACCCGCGTGGGGCCCGAGCCAGGGGGCGTGGGCCGCGAGCCACCGGCCGAAATTGCCGGCGATCTGCTCGCCACCGAAGGCGGCGGCGGTGGTCCCCACGAGGGTGATCCCGATCTGGACCGTGGCCAGGAAGCGCTCGGGCTGGTGCCGGAGCCACTGGACCGCCTGGGCCCCGCGGATCTTCTGCTCGACCAGCTCGCTCAGCCGGGTCTTGCGGACCGATAGCACGGCGATCTCGGTGCCCGCGAAGACGCCGTTGAGCAGGATGAGCAGGGCGATGACGAGCAGATCCCAGGGCACCAGGCACCTCGCCCCTCCAGGGTCTAGCTGACCAGCGCGGGCTCCCTCCAGCAAAAAGGGTGCAGGCGAGGGCGCGAGGGGCGCTTGTCAGGGGCGGGGAAGCCTGCAACGTTTCGTCCCATGCTGGAACGGGTCGCTCTGCACCAGACACGGCTCAGGACCCCGGGGTTGAGCCTGGACGGCCGCGGCATCGCCCTCGGCTCCCACGGGCTGTTGCTCTTCCCCTCGCTCGACCGCCTGGTCGCCTTCTTCGCCGTGTACACCCAGAGCCAGCCCCTCGACGACCTGATGAGTCGCCTGCGGGTCGAGGTGCTGCGCAGCAAGCTTGGCAACCGGGAGGTCGCCCTGATCCTCCAGATCGACGCGAGCGAGCGCATGGACAGCATGGCCGAGGTCGTGGCGCTCGCCGGGGGCTTCACCTTCACCGGCGGCGGTCGTTACTGGGTCCAGTACCGGGACGCGGCGGCTCCTTATGGCTACGACCTCGCCGAGGTGAGCCCGGCGCAGGCGACCTACCTGCTCCATCACTCCGCCTTCGCCCAGGGGTACGATGTCGAACGGACGGTCGATCTCAAGGCCCTGTTCCTCCGGCTTTCCCCCCGCCGGGACCCGGCCGCCGGGGCCGAGCCAGGCCCCCGCTGGATCCTCGCCGAGCAGGGGCTTGGCGCCGCGTTGATCCACTACCTCCGGCGCAGCGATGTCGCGGCTCGGGTCGGGGTCTGCGAGTGGCCTCCGCTCTCTGCTCTCGAAGACACCCCCGTGCGCCGTTACCTCTTTGAACTGCCTTCGTACCCGCCGCGCATGGGGCGCCTGCTGTCCTCGACGCCGGGGCTCCAGGTCTTCGTCCCCGCCTCGGCCGGGGCGGCGGTGGAGGTCGGTCATCGGCACCCGATCGAGCTCCGGGCGATCCCTGCGTTCCGGGGGCCGGGGCTGGTGCTGTTCCGGGGGCGCGGCGAACCCCCTCTGGAGATCGCGAACCTGCCGGTGATGGGGACCCTCGACGCGCTGGTCCGCATCGACGTGCTGCACAAGGAGGCGGCGGCGGCGAAGCCCTCGGTCGCGCCTTCGACGCTGCGCCTGCCGCTGCGCCTCTTCCCCTCGCAGCGGGCGCCCTCGGACGTCTCTGCCACCTGGATCGAGCCCCAGCAGCTCCCGCTGCTGCGCAAGCTGCTCTACGTGCTGGGCCCCGACACGCTCCGCAAATCTTCCCTCGCCATCGCGCCGCAGGGGGCGTTCCTGCGCATGGCCAGGGGGGCCATGCTGCTGCCGCTGGGGCATTATTACCGGGCGCTGGCCCCTTCGCTCTATGTCCCGGCGGGCTACGAGACGGTCCCGGCGGTGAGCCCTCGCGTGCTGCTCTCCGCGATCGATGTGCCGGACAACTCGGTGGTCATCCTCCGGCACGACGGTAGCCCCTGGGTGCTCCCCGAGAGTGGCTTCATCTCCCTTGAAACGGCCATCCTGGAGGGGACCGCATGGGCCCCCCTCCAGACGATGAATTTCGAGGGGCTGAACGAGCCTTTGCCCAGCGTTCAGCTCCAGATCGAGGACCCGGGGGTGCGCCCGCTCCGTGATGTGGAGATCGACGCTCCATGAGCGAGACGACCGCCGCCGACGCGATCCGCGGGGACGAACTCTACCGCGGTGTCCTGGCCCCCTTGCTCCTCGGTGGGCCGCTCCGCCCGGTGCGCCCCATCGGGCCCTCGCTCGCCCGGCGCATCGCCGCCCTCGCCGGCGTCTTTCGCTGCTCCGATTCCCTGGTCCAGGCCCGCTGCGAGGAGGCTCGGCTGCGCCGGGCCCGGGTCCTGGCGCCGCTCGATCAGATCCCCCCGATGGACGCCCCCCAGTGGCTCCTGCTCGCGGCGTTCAACGATCTCCTCCAGGCGGCCAACCCCGAGCTCCCCAGCGTGGTGGCGCCGTCGCGGCCCCAGAAGCTGCTCCGCGCCTGCGACGTGCTGCTCTCCCTGGTACCACCGCCCGCAGACACCCTCGGCGCGCTGGCTCGCCACGCCACCCTGGGCAACGCCCTGGACGTGCACCGTCTCGACACCCAGGTCCGCTGGTGGACCGGCTCCGCGCTCTTTCGAGGTGTGCCTCCAACCCAGCGTCTCCTCGCCTGGCCTGACCTGCGGCGCGTGCAGATCTCCGAGACACCGGTCCCGGTCGAGCAGCTCCCCCTGCCGGGCGCCCCGCGGGAGTCGTACCTGGCAGTCCTGGCCCTCTGGCTCAAGCTCAACCCGCTCACCGACCTGGCCACCGCGGCCCGCAGCGACCCTCCTTTCCGCTGGACCTTGCCCACCCTGACCCTCCTCGGTGTCCCCGCCGGGCAGCGCCTGGCCCGCCGCGTCCTCGCCGGACTCAACGCTCGCGGCGAGGTCGCCCTCGAGCGCGCCACCCACGAGCTGGAGAGCAAGGCCCCCGCTGCCTTCGCCCTGGCCACCCGCTTCCTTGAAGACCGGCGCGCCCTCGCCGCTCGCTCGGCCTGAACCCCCGGATCACGCCCCGCGCACCCCCATCGCGTCGACGACCCAGGGCACGTCTGCGGCGTCGCAACCCATCCACTGCGCGAGCTCGTCCACGCCCGGATCTTCCCTGCCTTGCAGCGCACGGAGCACGCGCTCTACCACGTCTGCACGCACCGCCCGGGGGCTGTAAGGGACATACCCCAGCAGCAGGTATGGCTCGCCAGGGACGCGTTCGGGAAGCGCAAGGGACAGCGCTCCAGGAGGGGGCTGGGGGGGAGGGGAGTCAAGAAAGACCCTGGCCAGGGCACCACGCCGTACGATGGCCTCCGGGGCGAGAAGCGAGGGGACATGGAGCACACGACGGCCCAGCACCACGCCCATCTCGCGGAAGAGGGCCCGGTCCTGCGGCGTCAGGGCGCGAAGTGCGGCCTCGTGACGCCGGCTCAGGGTGGTGCCGAGAGACTGCTCCAGCGCCAGCCGTATGCCTTCCGCGGGGACCGAGAGGCGCTCAAACCCTGGTCCTCGGAGCGGATCGAGGAGGACCGAGACCTCGTCACGAGCAAACGCGAGGAGGCGGCGCTGCATCCGGAGCCGGAGGCCCCCCGGGAGGTGGTCGTGGCCGTGCACCTTGACGTCGGGGAGGAGCAACCTGGCGCCCCGCACCAGCTGGCCGACCTCGCGCTGGTCGAAGGAGATGCGACCCCGGGGGTCGAGGGAGAAGCGCAGATGGGAGGCCTCGATCAGCTCTTCCGCCCACTCGTTGGTGTCGGGCAGGGGAGGGAGGTCGAGGGGGGCCGAGGAGAGCGCCGCCAGCCTGGCGAAGGGGTGGTGGGGGGCGAGGGCCTCGGCGCGCTTCTTGCGCCTGGCGGGCCCCTGACCTTTCTCGACAAACCGACGCACCAGGGCCTCGTGGAGCGCGTCGCTCAGTCGCTCCTCGATCTGGTGGGTGCGCTCTTGCCAGCCGAGGGGGTTGCGGATCCACCCTTCGCGGTGGGAGACGTAGGTCCAGGTCCGGATGGCGGCGATGCGAGCGGTGAGCCCGTCGATGTCCCCGAGGGGGTCGTCCAGGGCGTCCACCTGGGCGCCTACCCAGGCTTGATCCAGCTCCCCCCGGGAGGCGAGCTGCACGAAGATTTCACCGAGCAGGCTGGCGTGATCCTCGAGGAGCAGCTTGCGGAAATCGGGGATCGAGCAGACCTCCCAGAGGAGCTCGACCTCCGTCGCGCCGCGGGCGAGGGCCCGCACCCGCTCCTGCTCGATGAGGAGCGCGAGCGTATCGACGTCCTCGGCCTCCCGCAGCGGCACCAGCCAGGGGGAGCGAGGGCGCTGGCGTAGCGAGGCCAGGAGGGCCGCGGGGCTGGTGAAATCAAGGGAGCTGTTGCGCCACACCAGGCGATCGATACGGGGGAACCGGTGGGCCTGGATGTCCTCGGCCACGTCCCCCGGGAGCTCCAGGGGGGCCACGGTGCCGAAGGTGCCGTCGACCTGGTAGCGACCCGCGCGCCCGGCGATCTGGCCCAGCTCTGCCACGTCCAGGCGCCGCACGTCGCGGCCGTCGAACTTCCTGAGCGCGGCGAAGGCCACGTGGTTCACCTGGAGGTTGAGACCCATGCCGATGGCGTCCGTCGCCACCAGCGTGTCCACCTCGCCCGCCTGGAACATCGCCACCTGGGCGTTGCGCGTGCGAGGAGACAGCGACCCCAGCACCACCGCCGCCCCACCCCGCTGGGCCTTGAGCCGCTCGGCGATCTCGTAGACCTGATCCGCCGAGAAGGCGACCACCGCCGACCGCCCGGGCAGCCTCGTCAGCTTCTCGACGCCGGTGAAGCTCAGCTTCGAGTAGCGCTGGGCCTCCGCGAAGCGCGCCGTCGGCACCAGCGCGCCGATGGCCCTGCGCATCGTCTCTGCCCCCAGGAACCAGGTCTCCCGGCGCCCCCGCGCATGCAGCAGTCGATCGGTGAACACGTGGCCCCGCTGCGGGTGCGCCGCCAGCTGGATCTCATCCACCGCCAGGAAATCTACCTCGCGCTGCACCGGCATCGCCTCCACCGTGCAGACCCAGTAATCCGGTCGCCTCGGGACCCGGCGCTCCTCCCCGGTCACCAGCGCCACCCGGGCCTCCCCCACCCGCATCGAGATCTTGTCGTACACCTCCCGGGCCAGCAGCCTCAGCGGCAGCCCGATCATGCCCGTGTCGTAGGTCAACAGGCGTTCGATCGCCCGGTGTGTCTTGCCGGTGTTGGTGGGCCCCAGCGCTGCCGTGATGACCGAGCCTTCCGGCATGGTCCGACCACCCTAGCACGACCCGGCCCTCTCCGGGTGCTCCGGACCCATCCGTCGCGGGGGCTCCAGGGCGATGGTGACATCGATTTGAGCTCAAAGCTTTTTGTGCCATGTACAGGGGCATGACCTGGGAGCGAACCGTGCCTTGCTGGCTGGGGCTGCTGCTGACGCTCGGCGGCTGCAAGCGGGCCTCGATCGCCGCGGAGCCGACGCGGGACGAGAGCCAGCGGGTGCCTGCGCGGCGCAGCGCGACGCCCTCTCCGGGGCCCTCCACGCAGGCCCCTGCGAGCGCGACGGCCTCGGCCTCGGCGGCCCCAGCTCCGTCGGCGCCCCGCGCGGATAGCCTGCTGCTGATCACCGTCGATACGCTGCGAGCCGACCAGTCCTGGAGCGGCTATGAGGGCGCGAAGACGCCGGTGCTGGAGGGGCTGGTGCGGCGCTCGGTGCTCTGGGAGCGGGCCTACGCGGTGGCCAACACCACGATGCCGAGCCTGTCTTCGCTGATGATGGCCCGGTACCCCACCGAGCTCCCGCGGGACGAGTGCGGACTGCCGGCGTTCTGGGGCTCCGAGACGCTGGCAGAGGCCCTGACCGGGGCCGGGATCCACGGTGCTGGGTTCCACGGTCATCCGATCTTTGCCGGTGCGTTCGCGCCTTCGCGGGGCTTTGCGGAGTGGAGGCTGGTGAAGGAGGCGCTGGGGCGAAAGGCGACCAGCGGCGCCGTCACGGGGGCCGACATCGCCGCGGAGATGGTCCAGTTCTTGAGGCACAACCCGCCGGGGCGGCGGTTCTTTGCCTGGGCGCACTTTGTCGATCCGCATGACAGCTACGTTCGCCACCGTGATTTCCCGCCCGGACCTTCGCCCCGGCGGGGCCTCTACGACGGCGAGGTGTCGTACACCGACGCGCAGATCGGCAAGGTGCTGGCGGCCCTGGAGGAGACCGGGCTCGGCGCGTCCACGGCGGTGCTCGTGACCGCCGATCATGGCGAAGCCTTCGGGGAGCACGAGCGATTTCGCCACGGCCACACGCTCTACGAGGAGGAGATCCGGGTCCCGCTCATCCTGCACGTGCCCGGGCTGACCCCTGCCCGGATCGCCGAGCCCCGCAGCCTGATCGACGTGGCCCGCACCGCCGCCGAGCTGCTGCAGGTGCAGCCGCCGTCGCCCTGGCGTGGCGTCTCGTTGCTGCGGGATCTGGAGGGCCCCCCGGCGCCTCGCCCCGTGCTCATCGACGCCCCGCCGCTGGTCACGATGACGGGGCAGCGGGCGGTGCTCCAGGGGAAGGACAAGGTCTGGTGGCGCGGCAACAGCGCGATGCGCCTCGATCTCGCGCGAGACCCGGCAGAGCAATCCCAGGAAACACTCCTTCCCGGCGCGGCCCCCCTGCTCGAGGCCCAGCGGCTGTTTCAGGCCATCCCTCAGGTCCCCGCGAAGCCCTGCTACCGGGGCGGCTGAGGGAGCAGCAGGGGGTTGGTGAACGCCAGCGAAGGGAAAGGGCGCAGCACCCCTGTGCGACCCAGCGGCGCGTCCCCGCGAGCCACCGCGATCAGCCCCCGCGCCCCCGTGGGTACCTCCACGGTCACCGACCCCTCGAAGAGCTGCGCCTCCCGCCTGGCTTGCTCCTTTTCCCCCCCGGGGGGGCCTGCCACCAGGGGGCGCGCCGCCAGCTCCTTGCTCCAGAGCCGCTTGCCCCCCGCCCACAGCTCGATCCGCCGCACGTCCACCCAGGGCGCCGCCTGCAGCCGCAGCTGCACCGTCGCCCGATCCCCTTCCACCTCGATCGTGTCTCCGGGCCAGCGATCCCCTTGCCGTAGCTCCAGCAGCGGACCCGTGGTCACCAGGGCGCGACCCCGCCGCAGCGCCCTCGTGAGCCCCGCCAACCCCTCCTCGCCCTCCTGCGCTCTCACGTAGGTCCTCGGGTACCCTGGCACCTGCTCCGCGTGGTGCACGTCCGAGCCCCCCGTCGCCCAGTACCGGTGCCCGCGCTCGAAGAGCTCCATCCACTCGGTCAGCAGCCGCTCCGCCTGGCCGGCCCTCTGCAGATCGATCCCGTTGAGCACCTCGATCGTGTCCGCCTGGGTGGGTAGAAGTTCCATATTCTTTCCCCGCCGCACGTCGAGCCGGATCACGTTGAAGAACCCCATGCCGCCGCTCAGCCGGGGGTGGTTGATCTGGATCAGCGCATCGGGGTTGCGGCGCCGCAGCAGGGCCAGGAGCCCCCGGTCGGCCCCCTGGGCCATCGAGAGCGGGGGATCCCCCTCGTAAGGGAAGACGGAGAAGTGGCCCATCGCGGGCGCGGGGGTCACCTCCACCGCGGGAACCCAGCTCACCCCCAGCTGCGCCGCGCTCTCCCTCGGGAACCCCCCGGTCGTGTTGTGCTCCACCGGCGCCGCAAAGCGGATCCCTGCCGCGGCCAGCGAGCGCAGGCGCTGCTCCGGCGTCACCCGCGAGTCAAAGCTGCGCGAGCTGTGCACATGGAGGTCGGCGGCCACCCACGGGCCCGGATCCACCACACGCCGCAGCCGTAGCTCGACGGAAGGGGCGCCGATGTCGGCGGTGAACTCGAGCCGGTCCATGGTGTACTCGGGCCCCCGGTGCGCGGTGATGAGGTAGCGCCCCCGGGGCAGGCGAGGGGACCACCGGCCATCGATCGTGTCCTCGCTCAGCGGCCGACCCTTGCGGCCTGCGCCGGCGGGGGCAATGTGGATACGGACCGGCAGCGGGCCCCCGCTGTCTTCATCGAGCACCCGCACCGAGATGGGCACCGTCCCCGGGGGCCGGCGGGGCGCGCCCGAGACCGGGAGCACCAGCAGCATCGCCGCGAGCAGCAACGAGGAGCGCACCGCGTACAAACTAAGGCACCGGCGCCGGTTGCACCAGCGTGCCCGGGTCGAGGGCGCGGCCCGTGCTACCCTCCGCCCATGCTTCACGGAGACATCCTGCGGGGGGTCGCCCTCGCGCTGGCCGAGCAGACCGCCTTGCGGGCCTCCCGGGCCCTGGCCGCCGCCGGCATCGAGCATGTCTTCCTCAAGGGGCTCCCGGTGGCGCTCACCCTGCGCCCCGAGCGCGGCTTTCGTGACGTCGATCTGCTGGTCTCCTGGCGCGATTTCCCCCTGGCGCGGCGCGTCCTCGTGGCGGAAGGTTTCCGCGAGGGCAAGGGGCTCCGCACCTCCCACTCCTCGGCGATGGGCTCCCCCCTGCGCGCCGCCCCGGACCTCGATCTCCAGGCCTGGCTCGGCTACCCGCTGCTGCCCCGGGGCGGCCTCCAGGCCTTGCTCCGGGGGGCCCGCTGGGTGCCCTGCGCAGACGGCTCCATCCCGGTTCCGTCCGAGCTTGACCTCGGGTGTATGGCAGCTCTCTATGCGATCCGCGATCGGCTCCGGCCCGAGGCGGCGCACCTGCTGGCGGATCTGCGGCGCTGCGTGGCCCTCCACGGCGCCGATGTGATCGCGGCGCGGGGCCGCGAGCTGGGCCTGGAGCGCTGCGTGCAGGTCGCGCTGGAGCCCGAGACGCACCCCTGGGCGGCGCGGCTCCGGGGCCTGGACGCTCGCCACCCGCGCCTGCTCTCCGCGCTGCCTGCGCTCCTGGCCGATGGATGGCGCGGCCTCGGGTCTTTCCTGCTGACCGCCGCCATCCTGGCGGTGGAGCATGCCGCGCGGCGCTTTCTACCCGGCTGAGGCGGCCCGGAAGACCCGGTCGATCCAGGGCAAGGGGCCCTCCGCAGCCGAGAACGAGCCACGCAGCAGCGGGGCCTGCTGGAGCGCGTCGATCAGCCGGAGCGCCCGGGCCGCCAGCAGCGGGTCTTGCGCGTAGAGGGGCAAGCAGGCCAGCAGCACGGCGCTGCGTTCCCGGGGGGGGACCGGCGTGATGCGGCCCTGGCGCTCCTCGTCCAGCCGCACGATGGCCCGCAGGGGGGCGTCGCGGGGAGGGATCGTCCGGCCCAGCACCCCCACGAACGGGGTAGGTTGCAGCGCGATCGGCGGGCCGAGGAGCAGCGCTACCTGATCGTCCGAGAGCACACCGCCCCCCGGGAGCCGCAGCGCCAGCGTGGTCTTCCCGGCGCCGCTCAGCCCCAGGAAGAGCAGCCCCCCGCGCTCCTCGGCGTAGCCGCTCGCGTGGAACAGCGCGCCCCGACCGCTGCGCAGCAGCAGCAGGCTCACCAGCAGCCGGAGCGGCGTCTCGGCGGGCCCCCCGTCCTCCTCGTGGGACAGCGGCGGTATCTTCTCGGGCCCCCGCACGTGGGCCTCGGCTCGCCCGTCCACGCCCACCCAGAGCGCCAGGCCTTCCCGCAGCATCTTGAAGCCCTGATCCGTGCGGTAACAGCGCACCCCGGGGTAGGGGACCTCCGTGGTCAGGATCTTCCCCTGGGGCTCGACGTAGAGCAGCAGCTCCCCGTCCGGGGCCGGCACCCCGGGCACCTCGTAGGGGCCGAAGCGATGGCGGAAGCGGGCCACATCGAAGGGGCCGCGGACCCGCAGCCTCACGCTCAGCCCGGCGACGGCCACGGTTGTAGAGAACATCCCTACTCCTGGCGGAGGGCGAGGCCGCGCTCGACCAGGTCGGACAGGAACTGATCGAGGTCGCCGTGGAGGCGCTCGCGAGGCTCCTCCGGGAAGGTGAGCACCAGGTGCTCGAGCAGGTCCGCGACCGGGCGCCCGTCGAGCACCTGCCACACGACGCTGCCGGTCGGGTTGAGGGTGCGGACGCGGCCATCGGTGAGGTGGATGACGACCGCGCGACCGTCGATCTCTCGGGAGACCGTCTCGGGTGCGCGGGTGACCCGGGACTGGAGCGGGAGCTGGGTGAGCACGGCCCTTGTGATAGCCGTGAATGGTCACCGCGAGAAGCGCATCATGGTAGCTTGCCAAGCCCATGGGACACGAAGGACACGCGCTCATCCAGCGCCTCGCCAGCAACGCCGGGATCCCCTCCGGGGCCCACCTGCAGGTGGCGGACCGGTGCAACCACGCCTGCCAGCATTGCTATCAGGTGCAAGGTCGCAAGGGTGAGATGAGCCTCGACGAGGTGAAGGTCGTGCTCGACGACCTGGCGGCGTCCGGCGTGATGCTGCTCAACGTCAGCGGGGGCGAGGCCACGCTCCGGCCCGATCTCCTCGACATCCTCCGGCATGCAAGGGCCCGAGGCTTCGCGATCCGCCTGTTCACCAACGGCTACACGATGAACGCCGAGCTGGCCCGGGAGCTCCACAAGATCGGGCTGCTGGGCGTCGATGTCAGCGTTTACAGCGATGACCCGGCCCAGCACGACGAGGTGACCCAGGTCCCCGGCTCCCACGCCCGGACCCTCGCCGGCGTCCGGGCCATGGTCGCCGCGGGCCTCCGGGTGCACCTCAAGGTCCCCACCACCGCGGCTTCCCCCGACGCAGGCGCCCGTGTCAAGCGCCTCGCCGCCGAGCTCGGTCCCACCGTCAACGTCACCATCGCCTTCGATATCACCCCGATGGAGACCGGCGACATGAGCTCCCGCCGCATGCTCGCCCCCCCGGAAGACCTCGTCGCCGCCGGCGTCATGCGCCCCTGGAGCCCGGACGAGGAGCCCGACCCCGCCTCCACCCTCGACCAGCCCACCTGCGGCGCCTGCAAGGATGGCATCGCTGTCCTCTCCAACGGCGACCTCCGCCCCTGCACCGATATCGTCGCCCCCCTCGGCAACCTCCTCGAGCAGCGCTTCCTTGATCTCTACCGCAACCCCGGCCCCCAGCTCGTTCGCTCCCTCACCTGGGCCCACGTCCACGGCTGCCGGGACTGCGACCTGCGCAACGGCTGCGAGCGCTGCCACGCCCACGCCGCCAACGAGAGCGGCGACCTCCTCGGCCCTTACCCCTCCGCCTGCCGCTCCGCCCTCGCACGGTATGGAGGTTCTGTCGGTTCCCTCTCCTTCGCCCCGCCCGCCGAGGGCTGCGAGCCCGATCGTTCTCCCTCCTCTGGCCCCTTCCGTATCCTCGCACCGGGCCTGCTTCAGCCCATCCCCGACGCGCTCTCCCCCCGGGATATCGAGCTCCGTGAGCAGTTTTCCTGGGTAAAACCCGACCGCGAATGGCTCGAGCGCATGTCCTACGGCGAGGCTCCCGAGGCCCGACCGCGACGACGCCTACCCCTCATCGCCCGCGGCTCCCTGCGTGCCCCCTGACGCCCTGCTCCTCGAGCAGACCGTCCGCGACCTCCTCCTCCAGGGCCGCTCGGTCACCATCCTCGCCCTCGGCAACAGCATGTTCCCGGCCCTCGTCCCCGGCGCCTCCCTTCGCCTCGTCCCGGAGCCTCTCCGCAAGCCACGACCCGGTGACATCGTCGCCGTCCCGAGACCTGACGGCGGGATAGCCATCCACCGCGCCGTTCGCGTCTTCCCTGATCTCTCCGTGCTCACCTGGGGCGACGCCCTCCCGCAGCCTGACGACTGGGGGCCTTGTCCCGTCCTCGCCTGGCCCCGCACCCTCTCCTCCCCCTGGACCCCTTCCCGCTGGAGCCTCCTCAAGGGTCACCTCCGGGCTCGCTCCCACGTCCTCTCCTCCACCCTCTTCCCTGCCACCCAGACCCCTTGAGCTGGCTCCACTTCGGCCCTCTCCATGTCCATATGGAAGGGCAATATAGAGAAATTCCATGGCCATGGCCCCTCTTCCTCTCGCGCCACCCGGGCCCCGCGCGGTGGCGCCTGAGGCTACGCATCGAGGGGCGCCGCGGGGCAGGGGAGGACGGCCCGCTGCGATGGGCCCACGGCGCTTACCTCGGGCCAGGCTTTTGGCTCGCACCACCGCAGCAGGACGCCTGCTACCAGGCCGAGGTCAGCTCGCCGGTCGCCTGCATGGGGGCCCTCGCTGCGGCGCTGGTTCACGAGGCGAGCCGGGGTGAATTTGCCCTTGCCCACGGCGCGTTGCTGGCGGTCGGGCCCTGCGGGCTGCTGGTGCTGGGGGCCAGCGGGGCAGGGAAGTCAACGGTGGCCAGCCGCGCTGGTCGGCGCACCCTGGGGGCCAACGCTGCGCTGCTGTGGCGAGAGCGGGGTCACGTCCTGGCGATGGCCTTGCCGCTGACAGGCCACGGGGACGCCGCGGTGATCCCCCGGGTGGTGAGGCTGGTGGGGGCTCGCTGGCTGGGGAGCGCGCCGGAGGGGAGATCTGCGGCGAGCCGGGTTGCGTGGTGGCTAGGGGGCCTGGCGAGCGCGGTGGGGCGAGCGGCCCCGCTGGAGCAGGCGCTATGGCTTGCGGAGCGGGTGCCGCTGCGTGGTCAGAAGGTCTCGCAGGGGATCGACAGGGTGGTCGGGGTCGCCAGGCCGCCGCAGGCAGAGTAGCCCTCTCCGCCGTTGGAGAGACAGATTGGCTTGGCTGCGCCGGTGATCTCCTGATCGGTGGAGCTGTTGCTGCACTCGATGGCGGCCTCGTGGTAGCGGCGATCCCGGGTACGCACCACGTAATCCTTGTACGTGCTGGGGATGCGCGCGGTGACGATGGTGCGCTTGCAGGAGGACCCATCGAAGGCGGCGTTGTTGAAGCCGTCGATCAGGCCCCACGTGTTGTTCACCGTGCTCTGTCGCCCGAAGGAAGCTTGCATATCGGAGCACTTGGGCGAGGTTGTCTCGTCGAGCCCGGGGAACGTGGTTTCGAGCCTGACCTGGACGCACCCGGTCGTCACGCAGGTCTGCGTGAAGGTGTAGTTTCTCTCGAAACTACGGTAGATACGGGCGTTGTTGGAGACCGCCGTGCCCCCGGTGAGCCCGCCAAACAGGACGGTTTCTTTGAGGGTTTCGTCATAGATGGCGGTCGCGGATTCGCGGCGCCAGGGGAAGTTGGTGGTCGATGAGCCCAGGGGGACGACGCCCCGGATCCACTGGTTGGGCAGGCTCTCGGACGAGCGATCCTTCCACATCCAGGTGTCTTCGAAGTAGGTATCCGAAACGTTGTTGTTGAACACACCAGAGCCCATCATCAGGGTCTTGCTGGAGGTCTGGGTCATCCAGTGAAGGTAACGAGGGGCCATGGCGGTGGGTTGCCCGCCGAGCACCGAGCCGTTGGGGGTGAGCGGCAGCTGCGCAGCCTGCGCGGAGACATCCTCCCAGGTGGTTCCGGTCCAGCGGTAGACGTTGTTCAGGAAGTTTCCGCTGGCCGAGAGCGGATCGTTGTAGCCGCCCGATACATAGATCGATCGGCTCCCGCCATCCACGAGGGTCGTGGAGGCAAAGCCGTAGAGGCCCTTGGCTCCGCCGAAGCAGGTGGTGCACACCTGGGTCCAGGTGTTGGTATCGGCGTCGTATTCCCACGTATCGCGGAGCCCCTCGCCGGTGTTCTTGATGCCGCCAAACACGAGGAGCTTCGAGCCGGTCCAGGCCATCCCGTGGAGGAAGCGCTGGCCGGGGCCAGGGGTGGGGACCGGGATCTGGGTCCAGGAGATGTTGCAGGAGCTGGATACCCCCGGGGTGGAGCAGGTGAGATCAGCGCGCCAGAGATCCCCCAGAGAGGTTGTTTCGCCGAAGCCACCGTAGAGGAAGACCCGGTTGGTGGCCCCCCCGTGGTAGGCCATCGCTCCGTAGGCGCGCCTTGGCGGCATGGTGCCGGCGGTCATCCCGGATTTCCACTGCCGGTTCCCGCAGCGCACCGCGAGATCCTGGGCCAGCGTGAAGGAAGCGGTGATGGCGCCGCCAAACACGAGGGAGCAGCCCGTGCTCAGGTCGAAAGCGCCAGCCGCACCGGCGCGGGAGGACGGTTGACCGGAGGTGTTGCGGAACCAGAGGGGCGTCTCGAAGGTCGGGTCGAGCAGCACCGGATAGGACAGGCCCTGGAGGTTGATCTGGGCCGTGATCCGGAAACCGGTCTGGGTGTCTTCGAGCTTCCAGGAGCCCAGCACCCGCTTGCCCGCAGCGTCATCCGCCACCGGTGGTTCGAGGGTGAAGAGACCGGCCCCGTCCCGCGCGTAGGCCCAGAGACGGCCCTCTTCTTCCTCGAAGTGATCGAAGTCCGGGCCAGGCTGGAGGTCGTACGAAAGCGTGGGTACGTCGCGCTCGGTCGGGATAAGGAGGAATTCTTCGATCTTCGAGTCGCGACCGCCAAACGCCGAGGTCACGTTGGGGAACGCCTCCTCGAAAGATACGAGGGCTCCGTCCTTGCGAAGCCGCGGAGAAACCCGCTGCGCTCCCACGGGGACCACCCGGAGCGAGGCCCGGGGGTGTGTCGCCACGGAGACCGTCATGCCGTCCGCGTAGGTGCCGTGGAACACCGCCTCCAGCTTGCCCCGCAGCGCAGGATCATCCTGCGTCTCTTCTGCATTGCGCTGCTGGGCACGAGCCCTCAGCTGGCGCCCCAGGCTGGTCGAGGTGCGCAGTACGTTGTTCTCATCGCGGAGGAAGTTGAAGCCATGCATCACCACCTGCTGGGTCTGCTGTTCGGTGAACCCGGCCGGGGCTATGTAATCGCCCTCTTCTTGCTCGGTGGCGCACCCTTGCCCCGTCGCTGCCAGCCACACCACACCCAGCATACCGGCCCGCGCTATCCGGATCTTGGAGTTCTTCATGACCATCTTCCTCTCTTCTGTATCTAGCACTTGTTTCGAGGTTCGTCCCCGCCCCTGATCCTGCTCAGGACCCCAGGGTTCGGCAGGGGAGCGGCGTGGCGCCCTTGGGTCGGAAACCGGTGCAGGCCAGGGACATCACCTCCAGGGGCAGATCGTCCTCGATGCAGGGGGGTTCGTACTTCTCGGGTCGAGTGGCTGCAGGAGAGCAAGGGGGGGGGAAAGTAGGAGGGTTCTGGGTTCCCATGTGTGACCTTAGGTGAGGAAGAGCAGGCAGACCGTAACGAAGAATGTCCCCTGCAGCAAGCAGGACACCTTGCTGGTCCCTGCTTCGTTGCACCGCGCTTCTGTCTCGTTCACCCCCCCACCTGCCGCAGCCAGAGCTCCAGGGTGAGCAGCGACCAGAGGCGGGCAGCCGCAGGGGCATCCAGCGAGGTCGCGGAGAGCAGGTGACGCTCCACCTCGCCTCGATCCAGATAGCGGTACAGGCGAGCGTCTGACGCCCGGAGGGTGTCATCCACCAGCGGCGCCATCGGGCCTCGCAACCAGCGCCAGAGCGGGACCCCAAACCCTCGCTTGGGCCGCCGCTGAAGCTCCGGGGCCAGCAGGTCCTGGAAGGTCTCTCGCAGCAGCCGCTTGGTGGTCCACCCTCGGATCTTGTAGCTGTCCGGCAAGGACCCGACGAAATCGATCAACCCCGTGTCGAGCATCGGACTCCTGGTCTCCAGGGAGACCGCCATCGCGCTCCTGTCCACCTTGACCAGCAGATCTTCCGGCAAATACATCCGGAAGTTATGGTGCAGGATGCGCGCCAGGGTGCTCTGTCCCATGGTCTCCCCGAAGATCCGGTCGCTGTGCAGCGTCAACCCTTCGGCCAGCCCACGGTGTTCGGGGCGCAGCCACGAGCCCACGGTGTCTGCCGGGAAGATCGAGTTCCAGTAGAGCATCTTGTGCTCCAGGGGGCGCGCCATCGCGGTCCCGAAGCGCCTCATGCGCGAGAGCGGATCCCTGCCGCTTGCGTCCAGGCTGCCCACCCCGAGCTCCTGGAGCTTCCGCGCCACCCGTTGCCCTGCGGCCCCGAGCCCCGCGGGGACCAGCTCGCCCAGCTGCCCCCCCAGAAAGCGGGTGTAGCCGCCGAAGACCTCATCGCCGCCGTCCCCCGTCACCGCCACCGTCACCCGCGAGCGCGCCATCTTCGCCACCAGGTACGTCGGGATAGCCGATGAGTCGCCGAAGGGGCCGTCGTGGTGCTCCACCAGCAGCTCCACCGAGGGCAGATCCCGCTCTGTCACGATCCATTCTTCATGGACGGACCCCAGGTGGCGCGCGCTGAGCCTGGCGTCCGCGGACTCATCCATCGCCCGATCCTCGAAGCCGATGGAGTAGGTGTGCACCGTGCGCCCCAGATCGCGGGTCGCCACCCCGACCACCGTCGCCGAGTCGAGGCCACCGGAAAGGAAGGCCCCCACCGGCACGTCAGCGTCCAGTCGATCCCTCACGATCGCCCGCATCCTCGACCGCAGCTCGGCCTTGGCCTCCTCGAAGGGCATGGCGCTGCGTGGCTGAAAATTCGGCGCCCAGTAGCGCCGCGGCGCCGCAGGCGGCCCCGCCGAGAAGGACACCTGGTGCCCGGGCTCCAGCTGCCACACCCCGCGGTAGAAAGTCGCCGGCGAGGCCGCATGTCCGTACACCAGGAAGGACCCGATCTGCTCCGTCGCTGCGGTCACAGCCAGCGCCTTGACCGCTCTCAGCGCCTTGACCTCGCTCGCAAAAGCGACGCCTCCCCGGGCCAGCGGCATGTAAAAAAGAGGCTTCTCTCCCGCCCGGTCCCGCGCCAGCACGAGCCTTCGTTCTGCCCGGTCGAACATCCCGAACGCAAACATCCCCTCCAGCCTTGACAGGAATTCATCCCCGTACAGCCCGTGGAGCTCCAGCAGCACCTCCGTGTCCGAGGTCGACCGCAGCGCAACCCCCCGCGCCTCCAGCTGCGCCCGCAGCTCCCGGTGGTTGTAGACCTCTCCGTTGTAGGTGATCCATCGCCGCCCCGCCCCATCCTGCATCGGCTGCGCGCCGCGCTCGGACAGGTCGACGATGCTCAGCCGCGTGTGCGCCAGCCCCACGTCGCCGTCCAGCCACACCCCGGAGGCATCCGGCCCCCGGTGGCGCAGCGCCTGCGCCATGGCCTCGAGTTCGTGGCGCTCGACCGCGCCTCCAGGTCTGTAAATTCCTGCGATTCCGCACATTCTTTTGCTCACTCTCGTTCGTCGTGGGGCGAGAAGGCAGCGCCTTCAGCTCCTCCAGCTTGGCTTGCGCAGCCCTGTGATTCGGATGCCGCGACAGCAGCTGCCGCAGGTGAAGCTCGGCGCGATCCGTTGCCCCCATCTTGAGCGCGATCAACGCCTGGCGGTAGCGCAGCTCCGCGTCGTTTGGATCATGCTCTATCCCGCGGGTGATCGCCACGAGCGCCGAGGGTGTATCTCCCGCCTGCTCGTGGAGCCTCGCCGCGCTGGCCCACCCCTGAGCGCAGGCCGTTGCGTCCTGACAGACGCGCGACACGACGACCCTCAGCGTCCTCTTCAAGCGCTCCTGATCCTGCAGCGTGGAAGCCCGCTCCGCCACCCGCCAGAGGCACGGGGTCAGATCCTCGATCACCCCGCATCTCTCCTCCATCTGCTGCAGGGCCAGCTTCTTGTCTCCCGTCGCCCAGAGCAGGTCCACCTGGAGTCGCTCGGTGAGCTGGGCCAGCTCCGGGCACTTCTGCATCCGACTCAGCTCCGTTTCCACCTGCGCCTTGCAGCCCTCGCGCTCCTGCTCCGTCGTGCAGGGGGCTTGAACCCGCTCCATCGCTGCCAGCAGCGGCACCAGGGTCGACTCCTGCAGGGGCCCGGCGCAGGGGTTCTGCTCCAGGATTCTCTTCTGCAGCGCCTCGCGGAAATCACTTTCCTTCGGCAACTGCAGGGCCACCTGCTGCAGGAAGGCCTCCCGCTGGGCGCCCTGCGGCGCGCTGTGGAACACCTCCTCGGTGCTCTGCGCCAGCACCCTGGTCAGCTGGACCGCTCTTGGCATCGCCGTAGGATCTCGCTCCATGGCCAGCCTCACCTCCAGCAACCCCTGTCGCCGGTGGCCTGCCTTCGCCATCACCTCCGCCAGGCCCAGGTGCACGACCCCCAGGTTCGGCCCCCGCTTCCGTGCCCAGCCCAGCCAGCGCAGCGCCTTTGCTGGTTGCTTGATCCCCTGGATCATGCCCGCGGTCAGCGGAAAGTAGGGATCGGCAGGGTATCTTTCTACCCATTCAAAAAAAGGGTCCAGGCTCGTTGCGTCCGTGGACTGCCTTGCTTGCTTGAGGAGTTCATGGGCCCTGGCACGCTCGCGCAGGGGGAGGTCCGGGGAGCGCGCCCAGCCCAGGGAGGCGGCGAGGACGGTGCCCACCGCGAGGGAGAAGGCGAACTGGCGCTGGAGGGTGGTGGACGGTTTGTGGCGCTCGTCGCCGGTCGTCCCCGGGAGCCCGGAGAGGGCGCCCAGCAGGACCGCGGCCAGGGAGCCAAGGGCGGGCACCTCCAGGTTGAAGTCGAGGAGGTTGTGGAGGAAGAGCATGAAGAGCCCGAGCGCGAGGACGCGAGCGCTCCTGGAGGCTTGCCAGCCCTTGCTGGAGCGGAGGGCGAGGAGCAAGGCGCCAGCGGCCAGCAAGGAGACCGGGAGGCCCCACTCGGAGGCCCACTGCACGAGGATGTTCTCGGGGCGGCCCCAGGCCTCGTAATCACCGGGGCCCTTGTAGCGAAAGAAGACCCCCTCGAAGGCGCCGCGTCCGACGCCGGTGAGCCAGAAGTCACCGATCATGGGGAAGCTGTCCCGGGCGACGAGGAGCTTGGTGTAATTCTTCTCGCCGAGCCCTGCAAAGACGCCGTCTTCGAAGCCATAAAGGGCGAGTGCTGTGCCGACGCCGAAGATCCCGAGCAAGGTCATGACGAGGCGCTGCTGGATCTGCTTGCGCTGCACGAACCGCTTGCCCTGGGCGCCTTCGAGGAGCAGCAGGGGGAGACTCAGGCCACCGAGGGAGAGGGCGACGACCGCGGCCCGGGAGGCGAGGGCGACCACGCCAGCGACGAGGGCCACCGCGCCGGAGAGGAGCAGGGCGAGCTCCCGGGGGGAGGGCCGTCGGTCGCGGAGGAGCAGGGCGATGGCGCCGTAAAACCCGAGCGAGAGGTAGGCCGACAGGTGATTGACGTTGAGGAGAGGCCCCCGGGTCCACCGGGGGTACGTGGACATCGGGCGGTAGAGGCCGAAGATCTTCTCTGCGTCGAGGATGCCATGGAGCACGGTGACCGCCCCCATCAGCACCGAGAGCGCAAGGAGGGCCCAGCAAAGGTGGGAGAGGCCCCGGTGACGCACCCACCAGGCGGACAGCAAGCTCAGGCCGGCGTAAGCCCCCCATTTGGTGGCCTCGATGAGCGTCTGACCGGGCGCGAGCGAGAGGGCCGCCCAGCCCGGAGCAGGCAGGCTCGCGGCCAGGTGAGCCTGGGACCAGATGGCCGCGCTCTCCGGGGAGAGCAGGCGCAGCAAGGCCATCGGCATCGGGACGCACTGGAGCAGCGTCCAGAGAGCCAGCGCCCCGAAGGTCACGGGCACCAACCCCACCGGGGGGGCCTGCTCGGGCCGGCGCAGCAGCCACGCGACCACCATCCCCGCGGAGCAGGCCCCGAAGAGCAGCGCGGCCTCCGGCAGCAAGGACCCCATGGCCATGGCCGTGGCCCCCAGCAGCAGCACCGCCGCGACGCCATGCCAGGCAGAGAGGACCCGGCGCCCGGGGGCCGGATCATGAGGGGTAG
>JALOQB010000404.1 GCA_025453595.1 Polyangiaceae bacterium | reverse complement strand
GGCCAACAGCGGCCGGAGTAGGGGCCTCTTTTGCGCTCAGGCGAGGAGGTGGCCCCCCGCCAGCTACGAGCGAGGCGGGGGCTTGCCGTTCTTCGGTCAACATGGGCAAGGTCACCTGCTTGCCCGGGGGCGACTGCAGGCTGGTGCTGGACGGCAACGACAAGCTGGAATCAGCTGCGGCGGACGTGACCACCTTCAAGCTGGTCGAGTGCCTGCCGGAACCCCCGCCCAACCAGCCTCCGGTGGGCCAGGTCGATCAGGCCAGCTGCGAGGGGCTCGCGGGCTGGGCCCGGGATCCGGACGCCCCCTCGACCTCCATCGAGGTCCACGTCTACTTTGGCGGCACCCCCGGCGCCCCCTCCGTGGCCCTCGCGCTGCCCCTCAAGGCCGATCAGCCTCGCGAGGATCTCTGCAACGCGCTCCAGTCCTGCAACCACAGCTTCGCCCTGCCCTTCCCGGAGCAGCTCCGGGACGGCGTGAGCAGGCCTGTCCACTTCTACGCCATCGACACCGCGGGGGGGCCCAACCCGGAGCTCCCCGGGAGCCCCGTCACCCTCGCCTGCAACCCGCTCCCCGCGGGGGGCACCGGCGGGGCAGGCGGCGAGGCAGGGTCCGGAACTTCCGGACAGGCCGGGGGCGGCGAGGGGCCCGGAGGCGCGGGGGCGGCGGGCGGCAGCGGCGAGGGTGGGAGCGAGGATCCAGGCGCCGCGGGCGGGGCGGGCACCGGCGGGGCGGCCGCGGGTCAGGGGTCCGGAGCTTCCGGCGCGACCGCGGGGGGAGGCGCCAGCTCGGACCCCAACCCCTTCCTGCCCCAGGCCGGCACCAGCGGCGGGGGCAGCGGCGGGGGCAGCGGTGGGGGCAGCGGCGGAGCCCCCCCGCGGGATCTCTCGGGGAGCAACGAGGAGGCCGGGGCCAGCGGAGGCTGCAGCGCCGCCGCCGCCACCTCCGGGGCGGGGGGCTGGCTGGCGCTGGCCCTCGGGGGCCTGCTGGCGCGGCGACGCCCTGGCTCCATGCGGAGGGCCGCAGGCGAGCCCCGAGGGTTATTCTTCGGGGAAATGACAGGCGACCCGGTGCCCCGAGCCCCCGGTCACCTCGAGCAACCGGGGCGTCTCGACATCGCACCGACCCCGCTGGGCCCGGGGGCACCGGGGGTGGAACGCGCAGCCGGCCGGGGGGTCGATGGGGCTCGGCGGATCGCCTTCGACCAGGACCCGGAGCGACCGCCGCGCCGGATCGGGCACCGGCAACGCGGAGAACAGCGCCCGCGTGTAAGGGTGCGCGCGGCGCCCGAACACCTCGGCGGTGGGGCCGGTCTCGACGATGCGCCCCAGGTACATCACCGCCACCCGGTGGCTCATGAACTCGACCACCTTGAGGTCGTGGCTGATCAGCAGGAACGAGAGCCCGAGGGACTCTTGCAGGTCGAGCAGCAGGTTCACGATCTGCGCCTGGATGGAGACGTCGAGGGCGCTGGTGGGCTCGTCGCAGACGATGAACTCGGGCTGCACCGCCAGCGCCCGGGCGATGCCGATCCGCTGCCGCTGGCCCCCGCTGAACTCGTGGGGGAAGCGCTCGCGGTGCTCAGGCCTCAGGCCCACCCGCTGCAGCAGCTCGGCGACCCGCTCCTCCAGCGCCGCGCGCCCCTGGACCATCCGGTGAATCTGCAACCCCTCGCCCACGATGTCGCGCACCGACATCCGGGGGTTGAGCGACGAGTACGGGTCCTGGAAGATGATCTGCATGCGGCGGCGCAGGCGGCGCAGCTCTTCCGCGCTCAGCAAGGTGAGATCCTGGCCGTCGAAGGCCACGCGCCCCGCCGTGGGCTCGATCAGGCGCAGCAGCAGGCGCCCCAGCGTGCTCTTGCCGCAGCCCGACTCGCCCACCAGGCCCACCGTCTCGCCGCGCCGCACCCGCAGCGAGACATCGTCGACCGCGCGCAGCACCTTCCTGGGCCGAAAAAAGCCGCCGCCGACCTGGAAATACCCCGAGAGGTGCTCGGCCTGGAGCAGCGTCGGAGCCGTCACGAGAGCGCCTCCTCGGCCCGGTGGCATCGCACCTGACGCCCCGGAGCGATCTCCCGGTACACGGGCTCTTCGGCCTCGCAGCGCGGCTCGCGGAGCTCGCATCTGGGTGCAAATCGACACCCACCTGGAAGATCGAGGAGGCTGGGGACGAGGCCCTCGATGGTGGGCAAGCGGCGAGGCCTTGCCTCGCCAAGGCGCGAGGAGCCGACCGGGGGGATGCTGCGGAGGAGGCCGCGGGTGTAGGGGTGGAGGGGTCGAGCAAAGAGCTCGGCGACGGGGGCTTCCTCGACGAGGCGACCGGCGTACATGACGACGACGCGGGCGACGTGGTGGGCGACGACGCCGAGGTCGTGGGTGATGAGCAGGACGCTCATGGAGAGCTGCTGCTGGAGGGAGCGGAGCAGCTCGAGGATCTGGGCCTGGATGGTGACGTCGAGGGCGGTGGTGGGCTCGTCGGCGATGAGGACGGAGGGCTCGCAGGAGAGGGCCATGGCGATCATGACGCGCTGGCGCATGCCACCGGAGAGCTGGTGAGGGTAAGCGTCGACGCGCTCGGCAGGGTCCGGGATACCGACGAGCTTGAGGAGCTCGACGGCGCGGGCGCGGGCGTCGCGCCGGGAGACCTTGCGGTGGAGACGGACCGCCTCACCGATCTGGGCGCCCACCGAGTAGACCGGGTTCAGGCTGGTCATGGGCTCCTGGAAGATCATGGCGACCTGGGCGCCGCGGAGCCGCTGCCACTCGCGCTCGGGGAGCCCGACCAGCTCGCGCCCCTGGAGGCGGATGCTGCCGGCGAGGATGCGCCCGTGGGGCTCGGGCAGGAGGCCCATGACGCAGAGGGAGGTGACGCTCTTGCCGGAGCCGGACTCGCCCACCAGCCCGAGGGTGCCCCCGCGAGGCAACGAGAAGCTGAGGTCATCGACGGCGCGCAGCAGCCCTCGCTCGGTCTGGAAGCCAGCGACCAGGCCCCGCACCTCCAGGGCAGGGGCGCTGCTGGTCTCGGCATCGCTCATTTGATGACCTGGGTGGGGCACCCGAGGACCACGTCGATGCGGGCGAGGCCGTCGAGCTTGACCTGGCTGCAGGTGGAGCCGCACAGCAGCACCTTGGTGGGCTTGACCGGATCGTCGTAATCCCAGCCCACGCCGTCCTTGCACCCGAGGGAGCGCTGCAGCTCGATCACGCCACCGCCGTTGCCCTGGGTGTACCGGACGTTGACCTGATCGGTGCTGTACTTGGACGAATCAGGGGGCAGCGGGAACTCGCACCCGAGGCCGTCGCCCAGCACGGTGCTCAGGGCTTTCTGGAACTGCTTTTCCAGCTCGACGCTCTGCTGCAGCAGGATGGCCTGGGTGCCCCCCTTCTGGGCGAGGCCCTCGGCGAAGGAGACCGACACCCCGGGGAGACCGATGACGAAGGTACGCACGCCAAACTTTTGCAGGGCGGTCTCGGCCAGCATGCCGATGCTGGCGTTATCGAGGGCGTTCACACCGCCGCAGCTATCGGGGGGTGCATCCGGTTGCCCGTCGGTGATCAGCAGGACCGCGAAGTTCTCGCCGGGGGTGTTTTGCTTGAAAAAGACGCCGCGGTTGAGGGCGCCGCCGAGGGCCGGGTACACCGGGGTGCCGAAGCCGCTGGGCTGCACGGTGGCAAGAAAATCGAGGATGGGCTGGGTGTTCTGGGGCAGCTTTCCGAAGGGGACCTGGGGCTCGGAGTAGTTGTTGAAGCTGCAAGGCGGCTCCGGCGGGGACTGCCGGGGGAAGGTGACCAGGCCCACGTTGATGCCCGAGGAGAATGGGTCCTTGAGGAAGGCATCGATGCCCTTGAGGGCAGCGTCCCACTTGGGGCCCGCGATCGAGGAGGAGCGATCGAGGGCGACGTAAAGAGAAAGAGGCACCCGGGTCGCCTGGGCTTCCACGCCCGCGCACCCCTCGTCCACCACGTCGGGCCCCGCATCGACCTGCACCGACCCGCCCACCCCTGCCGCGGACCCCCCGGCGCCGCTCTGTCCGGAACTTCCGGATACCCCGCCGACCCCGGCCTGCCCCGCGCCGCCGGCCCCGGCGCCCCCGGCCCCGGCGCCCCCCGCGGAGCCACCGACCCCCGCGCTCCCGCTGTCGCCCCCGGTGCCGCCGGTCGAGCAGGCGAGCACCCAGCCCCCCGCGACCCCGAGCCCGAGGAGACCGTGCAACACAAGCGAAGCCGCTCTACGCATCCGGCTATCGTAGCGGATTCAATGCCCCCGGGGGAGCCCATGCGAAGGCCCCGTCCGGAGGCCCCGGGCGCAGGATCGCCGGGGCGAGCCCGGAGGAGACCAGGCCCTTCGGGATGCCAAAGCTGTGGTCGACGCAGCTCGGCTTGTGGGCCGCAGGGCACGAGATCCGGACATGAAAATGGTCGTCGTGGGGCGGCGAGTTGGGGGGCTGGATCAGCAGCCCGGAGGCCCGGTTCAGCAGCTCCTTGGAGGCACCAAACTCCATGGCGGTGCGCAGCAGGCGATCCCGGAGCCAGGCGGCGATGAAGATGGTGCGGACCTCGACCTGCTCGTCCGTCAGCAGCGCCTGCACCAGGGCCCAGTTGCGCAGGTCATCGAACTGCAGGGTCCGGTCGCCGAAGTGCTTCCCGCGGCTGTCAAAGTGCACGAACACCTCGGAGGTCGTGAACCGCTGCTCCTCGTCCAGGATGTAGAACCCCAGGTCGATGTCGCGGCCATTCTGGTGCGAGTTATGGCCATGGATGGGCCCCCCTTCCCGCCCCGACAGATCGCCCACGATCAGCACCGACCGGGGGAAGTCCTTCGCGACCTTCCCGGCGGCCCGCTGCACCACGTCGATCAGCTCGGGGACCCCGTAAGCCGCGGAGCCCCGGCTCGCCGGACGCCGGGCCACCGGGCTGTCTTTCCAGGGGCGCCCGCCGACCAGCCAGCCGTTCTCCGGTGACCCCCCGGACCGAGGCGCCTCTTCGGGCAGCTTCGAGGGGCCCTCTTGCCAGGTATCCTCCTCGACCGGGGTCGCGACGGGGCGAGGGGCCGGCGGTGGCGCCGAGGAGCAGGAAGGCAGCGCGATCACGAGCAAGAACGGGGCGATCCATCGCGAGAGCACCGGCCAAGAATACACCAGAACCGGGCCCTTCGCGGCGCTCGGAGGCTCAGCGCGTGACCGGGAGGCGCGCCTCGTTGTAGGCGAGCATACCGCCCACCATGTTCATCACCCGCTGGAACCCCATGCTCGACAGCGCCTGCGCGGCCCGACCGGAGCGGCCACCGGACCGGCAGACCAGCACCAGATCGGCGCTCCGATCCCAGGCGCTGGCCTGGGCCGTCACCGTGGCGAGGGGGACCAGCTCGGCCTCGGCGATATGGCCCAGCTCGGCGTTGAACTCGTTGGGCTCCCGCACATCCACGATGCGCACGGCCCCGCGCTGCTCGTGCACCTGAGCCACGGTGACATCACGGTAACCAAGGGGGTTCGGGGTGGCCTGATCGAAGAGGGACATGGCGGTTCTTTCTTTGGGTTACACGCTCTGAACAGCGCGCCCGCAGGCGCGGTTGGCCGGCACGGCCAGATCGAGTTTCTTCGGTGGGGGCAGGTCAAGGCCGTTCATCAGCGCGATGAACTGCTCCCGGGTCTTGCCCGCGATCCGCGGGTTATGGGCCCGCTCTTCGCCGATCGACGACGAGGTCATACCCCGGTAATCATGCCCTGGCAGCAGGACCGTCTCGTCCGGCAAGCTGAAGAGCACCCGGGTGATCGAGTCGTAGAGCTGCCCCGGGTTCCCGTTCTGGAAATCGCTCCGACCGCAGCCCCGTATCAGCAAGGT
>JALOQB010000403.1 GCA_025453595.1 Polyangiaceae bacterium | reverse complement strand
CATCCGGCTCCGGTAGACACCCATCACCTGCTCGAAGGTCGGATCGTTCCGGGGTGGAGCCTCGCGCAGATCCACGAGCAGGCCCAGGCGTGTCCGATCCATCTGCTGCGTCGACAGGATCAGCGCCCCGTAGGACTGCTCCAGCTCGATGATCGTGGAAAACCCCAGCGCGGTTCGCGTGTACCGGACCAGCCTGCGTTCGGGATCGTGTTCCGAACGCACCCAGGGGGTCTCCAGCAGCAGGAGCATGACCCCTGATACCACACCAGCATGACCCTGGCGGCAAACGGACCCTCGTGGGTTCTGGCAACCGGAAGAGGGTGGACAAAACAACAAAGCCCTGGAAAACTTCCAGGGCTTTTGTTTGGTTGCGCGGGCCGGATTTGAACCAGCGACCTTCGGGTTATGAGCCCGACGAGCTACCAGGCTGCTCCACCGCGCGTCGTGGAGAGAACCTTACCTGAACCATCCTGCTGGTCAACACTTTTTTTTCGCCCCCCCGACGATCCGGGTGAGGAGCTGCAGGAGGTCGTCACGTTCGAAAGGCTTGGTGAGGTAGCCATCCATGCCGGCGGCGAGGCAGAGCTGCTCGTCGCTGCGCATGGCGTTGGCGGTGAGGGCGATGATGGGCACGCGAGCCCCCGGCAGGCGCTCCAGCTCGGGGAGCAGGCGCTTCGCCTCCAGATCACGGATCGAGCGCGTCGCCTCGAGGCCGTCCATGAGGGGCATCTGCACGTCCATCAAGATGAGGGCCACGCCGCCGCGACGCCAGGCGTCGACGGCCTCCTGGCCGTTGCCCACCACCTGCACCAGGTACCCCTCCTTCTCGAGGAGCTTCCGGGTGAAGCGCGCGTTGGTGGCGTTGTCCTCGGCCAGCAGGATCAGCTCGGGGGCCTTCAGCGCCGGGGCAGTCAGGGGGCCCGGCGCCTCGGAGATGGTCACCGGCATCGGAGACGCCGGCATGTCCTTCGCGCGCCGCCGCGGCAGCTCCCGCGGGGCCGGCGTGCTGGGCACAACCCCCTCGGGGGCCACCGGCAGCCCGAGCTGGAACAGGAACCTCGCCCCCCCCTCGGGCCCATCCTCGCACCAGATGCGCCCGCTCATGCGCGCCACCAGGTCCCGGCAGATGGCCAGCCCGAGCCCGGAACCTCCATACTTCCGGGTGGTGGATCCGTCTGCCTGGATGAAGGCCTCGAAGATGTGCTGCTTCTGGTCGTCGGGGACGCCAGGGCCGGTGTCGCAGACCTCGCCGAGCAGGGCGCCCGAGGGCTCGCGGGTGAAGCGGACCGAGATGCCCCCGGCGGAGGTGAATTTGATCGCGTTGCTGAGGAGGTTGATCAGCACCTGACGGACGCGCACCGGGTCGCCGATCCAGTTGACCGGCAGGCCGGGCGCGAACTCGAGCTTGAGGAAGAGCCCCTTGTCGTTCGCGTCGTTGACGAAGAGGCGCAGGGAATCCTCGGCGAGCTGGTGGAGCGCGAAGGGGACCTGCTCCATGTCCAGGCGCCCCGCCTCGATCTTGGAGAAGTCGAGGATGTCGTTGATCGTGGCGAGCAAGACCTTGCCCGAGCTCTCGATGCACTCGACGGTCTCCCGCGCGGAGTCGGGGAGCTCGGGGACATCGAGCAGCATGTCGGTAAAACCCAGGATCCCGTGGAGCGGCGTGCGGATCTCGTGGCTCATGTTCGCCAGGAACTGGGACTTGAGCCTGGACACGTGCTCCGCCGCCTCCCGCGCGGCGATGAGCTGCCGCTCCACCTCCTTGTGCTTCGAGATGTCCGTCTCGATGGCGATGTAGTTGGTGAGCGCCCCCGCGCTGTCGAAGACCGGCTGCACCTCGACCTCGACCCAGTAAGGCCGCCCGGACCTGTGGTAGTTGAGCACCTGGGCACGGAACCCGCGCTGCTGCTCCAGGCACTCGCGCATGTAGCGCACCGTGGCGGGGTCGCTGTCGGGCCCCTGGAGCAGGCTCCCCGGGGTGCGCCCCTGGCACTCCTCCAGCGTGTAGCCGGTCAGCTCGGTGAACCCCTTGTTCACCCACTCGATACGGCCCTTGCTGTCCGAGATGACAACCGCGTTGTGGGTGCGGTTGGCCACGTTGGCCAGCTTGGTCAACTCGCGCTGGGTCTGCTTCTGCCGGGTGATGTCATGAAAGACCCCCTGGAGCGCGATCACACGCCCGGTCGGATCGATCTCGGACCGGCCGCTGGCGGCCACCCAGCGCGTCTCGCCGCTGCGGCTGATGATGCGCAGCTCGAAGCTGTACGCCTCGGCGCGCTGGATGGCCCTGGCGACGAGGGTCTCGACGGTGGGGTGGTCCTCCGGGTGGTAGAACGCGATGGCCTCTTCGAGGAGGGGGGAGAAGCCCGGCTCGACGCCGTGGATCTGGCAAACCACGGGGGACCAGAGGACCCGGTCGCTGGCGCAATCCCAGTACCAGGTGCCGACGCCGCTGAGCTGCTCGGCCATCTCGAGGAGCCGCAGCCGCTCCTGGGACTGGCGCTCGCGGAGCTTCTGCTCGGTGATGTCGATGGCCGCGACGTAGATGAAGCCCTGCTCCGGGTCGTGGACGCCGCTCCCCAGCATCCAGCAAAAAGAGCCATCTTTCTTGCGGAACCGGGCCTCCAGCCCCTTGACCTCCTCGCCGCTCATGAGGGCGCGGGCTTGCTCCCGGATGCGTGCCCAGTCTTCCGAGGGGATGAGCTCCATGGGGCGCCGCCGCACCAGCTCTTCGTGGGACCAGCCCAGGGTGCGCTGGAAGGCGGGGTTGCATGCGAGGAAGCGGCCCTCCCGGGAGAGGATGGCCATGTTGACGTTGGAGGCCTCGAACAGGTTCTGGTAGCGCTCGTTGAGGCGCTCGGCCTGGACCCGCTCGCGCTCGCTCTGGAAGAAGGCGACCAGGTGGGCGCAGGAGCCGAGAAAGGGTTCGAGGTAGAGGAGGTCCTCGTCGGTGTACTTGGCGGCGCGGTTGGCCAGGCCGATGACCCCGCGGAGACGACCCTCCAGGAAAAAAGGCACCCCGAGGAAGGTGCGCAGCGGCGGGTGCCCCGGGGGGAGCCCGAGGGCCCCAGGAAAGGCGGAGACGTCGTTGAGACAGACCGGGACGAGGCCCTGCATCACCGAGCCGCAGAGGGAGTTGGCGGGCAGCACGCCGCCGACGAGGGCCGCTTCGTAGACCTGATGCTGCGCCGGTGTCCTGGAGAAATCCTGGGTGGCCTGGACGCGAAGGACGACCTCGCCCCCCAGCTCCACGGCCTCGGCCAGGAAGCCGAAGGCGCTGTTGGTGGCCCGCAGCATCACCCGGAGCAGCGCCGGGAAGACCTCGTGCGGGCGCCCTCCGCTGGTGGAGATCATGTGAATCTGGCGGAGCTCGTCCAGCAGCATCACCTGCCTCCGGGAGCGCTCTTCCGCGTGAACGAGGGCGCGGATGTCGCGCGCCAGGCAGAGCACCCGCCCGCCCCCCGCCGGCAGCAGGCGCGCCTCGAAGGGGAGGTAGCCGTCCGGTGAGTCAAAGCCGTAGCGCACGGTGCGGGGCTGGCCGGTCTGGCGCACCTCCGTCACCGGGAGCTGGCACTCGCCCCAGAGCTGCGGCGGGAGCACCTGCCCCGCCGATTTCCCCAGGAATGCCTCGGGGGGCATCATGAGCTGCTCGGGGGCCGGCGCATGAAAGGCGAGGAACACGTCGTGTTCATCGATCAGGAAGGCCAGATCCGGGAAGCTACCCATCAGGGCCTGCATGAGCAGGTCGGCAGACGATGCGTGAGGCTCATGCATGGCGGGGGCAGTCTCCCAGGATACCCCCGGCGCCCGGGGCACGCTCAGAGATTTCGCGAGGCCAGCAGCACGCAGGACTCGGCGGCGAGGCGGGCGCCAAGGTAGCGGTAGACCGGCAGCGCATCGGCCCCCGTCGCCACCACGCCGGCCACCTTGTCCGCGGCGCCCATGAAGCCAGGGATGTACTGCTTGGCCGAGTTGGCGATGGTCTGGGCGTGGGGCGCCACCTGGGTGAGCACGCCCTGAACCGGACCCATCAGCGCGCCGAGCATGCTCTGGGCTTCCTGGAGGGGGCCCGCCCCGAGCACCGCCCCCAGCTTGCTGCCGGCCTCTCCGCCGTAACGCGCCATCAGGCGCTGCAGGAAGTTGCCGCCGTCCTGGACGATGTTGTCCGAGAACGGCAGCGCCACCTCGACGGCGCCGAAGTAGATGGCCAGCGTCTGCCCCGCGGGGGTCGTCTGGAAGAACTGCACCTTCTCCTGGAGCGAACCCGGGTACAGCTTGTGGATCATGTACGCGAGGCCGAGCAGCTTCAGCCCCGCGTCGGTGCCCTGCTGGGGGTCTGTCTCCAGCGCATCCATGCGTGAGCCGCCGCCAAAGAAGAAGCCAAACGCGCTCTTGAGGCCCGAGTACACGGCGATCCCCGAGTCGCCGGTGTCGATGGCGTTGGCCACCCAGAGCGCGCTCTTGACGCCCTCGCCGGAGGCCAGCTCGATCGCCCGCGCCTTCTGCTGGGGCGTCGCCGGCGGGTAGAGGGCCTGGAAGGCGCCGTCGAGGGAGGTGTACGGCGAGAAGGGCGGCGCGAAGGGCAGCGAGCCCAGGATCGCCGAGCACAACCGCACCGTGTAGTCTTCGCTGGAGAACGTCTGGAGAGCCTGATCGACCGGGTTCATCGTGGTCGCAGGCTACCACAGGGGCCCGCCCAGGATCAGCGCCAGCGCGTGTGGAAATCCCCCTCGCGATCCAGGCGCTTGTAGGTGTGGGCGCCGAAGAGATCGCGCTGCGCCTGGATCAGGTTGGCCGGCAGCCGGGCCGTGCGGATCGTGTCGTAGTAGGCGAGGGAGGCCCCCATCGTCAGCAGCGGCACGCCCGACTGGATCGCCAGCGCCAGCGTCGAGCGCCAGCCCTCCTGGCGCGCCGCCAGCTCCTCGACGAAGCCCGGGTCGAGCAGCAGGTTCGGCAGGTTCGCGTCCCGCTCGTAGGCGTCCTTGATGCGGGTCAAAAACTGCGCCCGGATGATGCAGCCCCCCTGCCAGATCCGCGCGAGGTCCCCCAGGCGCAGCCCCCAGGAGCGCTGGTCGCTGGCGGCCCTCAGCAGCTGCATGCCCTGGGCGTAGCTGCAGGCCTTCGAGGCGTAGAGCGCCGCCCGGACCCCGGCGACGATGCGGGCCCGCTCCTCCGGGGGCCGAGGCGGCGTGCAGGGGCCCGGGAGCACCCGCGAGAACGCCACCCGGTGCTCCTTCGCCGCGGAAAGAATGCGCGCGTCGACGCTGGTGGCGACGGTGGGTATAGAAACACCCACGTCCGCAGCATCCTGCACGGTCCACTTGCCGGTGCCCTTCATGGAGGCAGCGTCGAGGACGGCGTCGATGAGCTCGCCGGGGCCCTCGGGGTCGCGGGTGCGGAAGATGTCGGCGGTGATCTCGACGAGGAAGGACTGGAGCTCGGCGCTGTTCCACTCGGCGAAGACGTCGGCGAGCTCGGCGTTGCTGAGGCCGCCGAGGTTCTTGAGGACCGAGTAGGCCTCGGCGATGAGCTGCATGTCGCCGTACTCGATGCCGTTGTGGACCATCTTGACGTAGTGGCCGGAGCCACCGGGGCCGATGTACGTGACGCAGGGGCCGTCGGCGACCTGGGCGGCGATGCGGGTGAAGACCGGCTCGAGCTCCCGGTAAGCGTCGCGGTCGCCGCCGGGCATCATGGAGGGGCCGTGGCGGGCGCCCTCCTCGCCGCCGGAGACCCCCATGCCGAAGTAGCGGATCCCGCGGGAGGCGAGGTCGGCGGCGCGGCGCTCGGTGTTGGTGAAGTGCTCGTTGCCGCCGTCGACCAGGATGTCGCCCGGTTCGAGGA
>JALOQB010000402.1 GCA_025453595.1 Polyangiaceae bacterium | reverse complement strand
GTGGGCAGAGGGCGAAGCCATGGTGGGCCGACGGGCCGGGTGCCGGGGGGCGAGGTCTGCCGGAGGCGGTCTACTCTCGCCTCCCTCTTTGTTCTTCCTACTCTTTGGGTGCCTTCATCTCGTCGCTGAGCCCCTTCGTCCTGGTCTTCGGCTCGTCGATGCCCTTCCAGGTCGGGATGATCCTGCGCCTCACCGACCGGGAAGCGTTGCGTGAATGCCCTCACCGCCCCCGGGAGAAGCGTGCGTGGAAGGCGCGCTCGAGAGCTTCACGGTGCTGGGGAGCGGCGATGCCGATGAGCAGCCGGGCGCGCTCCTCCAGGCCCTTGCCGTAGAGGTTGACCGCGCCATGCTCGGTGACGACCCAGTGGACATGGCCTCGTGTCGTGACCACGCCTGCGCCCTCGTTGAGCAGGGGGGCGATGCGGCTGATGCCTTTCCGGGTGGTCGAGGGCAGGGCAATGATCGGCTTTCCTCCGGGGGAAAGGGAGGCACCGCGCATGAAGTCCATCTGCCCTCCGATGCCCGAGTACTGGAGCGTGCCGATGGAGTCGGCGCACACCTGGCCCGTCAGGTCGATCTGGATCGCGCTGTTGATGGCCACCACCCTGGGGTTCTTGCGGATCACCGCGGTATCGTTGACCCAGCTCACGTCGTGGAAGGCGACGTAGGGGTTGTCGTCGACGAAATCGTAGACCTTGCGGGTGCCGAGCACGAAGGTCGAGACGATCTTCCCGGGGGAGACGCGCTTGTGTTCGTTGGTGATCACCCCCTTCTCGACCAGCGGCACCAGGCCATCGGAGAACATCTCGGTGTGGACCCCGAGCCCCCGGTGGTTGCCCAGGTAACGCAGCACCGCGTCGGGGATGGCGCCGATGCCCATCTGCAGCGTCGCCCCGTCCTCGATCAAGCCTGCCACGTGCTCCCCGATGCGGGCTGCGGCCTCGTCCGACTCGTCCCCGTAGCGCACCTCCGGGAGCTCTCGCTCCTCGTGGAAGGCGTATTGAATGCGGGACACGTGGATGTGGCTATCCCCCAGGGTCCTGGGCATCCTGGGGTTGATCTGGGCGATCACCACCTTCGCCAGCGACGCGGCGCAGGCTGCGGCGTCCACCGACGTCCCCAGGCTGCAGTAGCCGTGGCGATCGGGCGGTGACACCTGGAGCAGCGCCACGTCGATGGGCAGCGCCCCCTCGCGGAATAGCCGCGGGATCTCGCTCAAAAATACCGGCACGTAATCCGCGCCGGGGCCGTCCACCCAGGAGCGAACGTTGGCGGAGACGAAGAGGGCGTTGAGCCAGAAATGCTCCCGCACCGCCGGTCGATCCCAGTTCAGCTCGCCCTGGGTGCTGATCGAGACCAGCTCGACCCCGGTGATCTCACCGGCGCGATCGAGGAGCGCGTTGGCGAGGGAGACAGGGGTGGCGGCGCTGCCGTGGACAAAGACGCGCTGCCGGCTCTGGATGGAACGGACCGCTTCGGCGGCCGAGGAGCAGAGGATCATGGGGGGACTTTACACCACGAGGGTGCTCCCCCGCCTCCGGGTCACTTGTTGGCGCCGACGGCGAGGGCGCGGGCCTTGCTCTTGTCGAAGAGGGCCTTGCGGGCGGCCTGGCGCTCCTCGATGTAAGCGAGGAGGGTGGCGGCCATCTTGTCGATGCTCTTGCCGCAGTTCTTCTCGACCTTGCGGGCGTGATCCTTCATCGAGGCCATGTCCATCTTGCCGCTGTCGAGCTTGCGATCGACCTCTTTCCAGCCCTTCTGGGCGCACTTGTTCCAGTCGTCATCGGCGGCGACAAGCTCGTCGACGACCTTCTGGGGAGCAGCGCCGATCTTGGCCATGGCGCTGATCATGGAGACGTCGGCGTAGCTATCCTGGGCGGGGGCAGGCCAGGAGGCATCGGGGCCCGCGCCCTTGAGGAGGGTGGGGCCCTTCTCGACGTTGTAGAGGGGGATCTCGTAGCGACCGCCGTCGAGGGCGACAAAGACCGCGGTGGCGTCGTTGACCTCCCAGACGAGGCCGGGCATCCCCTCCGGGAGGCGCACGTCCTTGAGGGAGCGGGTGAGCACATGGTTGCCCAGGTGGCGAGGCTGGTGGTTGCCCCAGAGACGAACGCCAAGGGCCGCGAGCTTGTCGTACTTCTTGGTGAGCTCGTCGCCGGTGCCAAACTCGGAGCCGCCGTAGCCGATGCCCGAGACGCTGTCCGGGGTGGCCTTGAGCTGGGGCAGGAAGCTGGTCTCGCCGCGGGCCGAGAAGCGGAAGAACATCGGGGCCTCGGCCTGCTGGAAGGCCTCCCCGACGCGGGCCAGGGAGCTGGCGTCCTCGCTCTTGAAGCCCTTGAGCTTGCTCATCACCGCGACGCCCTTCACCTCGTTGACGAAGGCCTCGTAGGCGGGCGGCGGCTTCTTGTATTCCCCCTTGGCGGTGGCCTCGCCCAGGGGCTCCGCGTCCTTGTCCTTGGTGACCGGCAGCTCATCCTTGCCGCCCTTGAACCAGCGCAGCGACCCGCCCACCGACAGGTACAGGTGCCGGGTGCCGTCGGGGCCGATCATGCTGTAACCCGCCAGCTCCCCGCGGGGTCGATCCTCCTTGACGGTCAGCTCGATGATCTCGTTCGCTCCGTCGATGCGGAGCTTGGGCTTCTCGCCGGTGCGGTCCAGCACGAAGCCGTGCATCCCGTCCGCGGAGGCAAAGTGGCCCAGCTTCACCTGACCATCGGTGGCAGGCTTCGCCGCGGTCGGGGCGCTGGAGGCGGCCGGCGCCGGGGTGGAAGGAGGGGGTGGGGCGCTGCAGGCCGCTGCCAGCAACGCCATGGCGATGAGGACGTTCTTCTTCATGAGGTACCGGGCCCCGGGGACGTGGAAGGGGTCTCTTGCTCAGCGAATTTTTGGAGATTATCTCTGAAAACGCGGGGTCATGGAAAGCCATGTACGATTGCGAACAAGGCCACGTATCCTGGCAATCCGTTCTTGTACGGAGCACCGCCATGAGAATCTTCCCTCCGCTCTTCCTCCTCGCCCTCCCGGCCTTCCTCGCTTGCGGTGAGACCACCAGTGACACCGAGGATCTGACCCCGAGCCAGGGGGGCTCCGGCGGCGCCGCCGGGGCCGCAGGCAACGCCGCCGGGGCCGGTGGGTCTGGCGGCGCCGGGACCGGCGGCGAGGCAGGATCCGGAACTTCCGGACAGGCGGGCGAGGCAGGCTCCGCCGGGGCCGGCGCCGCGGGGGAGGCGGGGGCCGGAGGCTCCGGAGGGGCCCTGGCGGGCTCCGGGGGGGCCGGCGGGCCGGGAGGCGCCGGGGCCGGAGGCGAGGCGGGGGCGGGCGGGGCCAGCGGCGCAGGGATGGGAGGGATGTCGGGGGGCGCCGGGAGCCCCTTTGCGCTGGGGACCTGCGCGGATCCGAGGCCAGAGGGGGCCCCTGCGCCGCCGCCGCCGCCGACCTACAGCGGGGGCACCTGCCCGGCCCTGGTGCCCGGGGCCAACGAGATCAAGACCGGCAACGATACGCGCAAATTCTTGCTGGTCCTGCCCTCTGACCACGACGGCAAGGAGCCGCTGCCGCTGATGTTCTTGTGGCACTGGCTCGGGGGCAGCGCCAACAGCTTCCTCAACAAGGGGGAGGTGCAGAAGGCGGCGGATCAGCTGCGCTTCGCGGCCATCATCCCGGAGGCCAAGGAGGGCACGCTCAACACCTTCAAGTGGCCTTACAGCATCGTGGCCACGCCCGGGCAGGTGCAGGATGAGCTGAGGTTCTTCGACGACCTGCTGGCCTGCGCCAGCGAGCAGTTCCCGATCCAGAGCGACTGCGTGGCCAGCATGGGGGTGTCAGCGGGGGCCCTGTGGACCTCGCAGCTGGCAGGGCTACGGGGCCAGTACCTCTCGTCCATCGTGGTGCTCTCCGGGGGCGTCGGGGGGCCGCTGATCAAGCCGTGGATCGCCCCGGAGCACAAGATGCCGGCCTACGTGCTCTGGGGTGGCCCCGCGGACGTCTGCGTCACCGTGCAGTTCGAGCAGACCTCGAAGAACCTGCAGAAGGCGCTGGCCGACGGGGGGCACTTCCAGATCGAGTGCGTGCACAACTGCGCCCACGCCGAGCCGCCCCTCGATCCCATCGAGAATGCCTCCAAGTACACCCCTGTATGGAGGTTCTTCCTGGAGCACCCGTACTGGCTCCCGGCCGGGGCTTCCCCCTGGAACACTGGCGGCTTGCCCGAGGGCTCCCCCTCTTGGTGCTCGATCGGGGTGGGCACCTCCACGCCGCGCCAGGGTACCTGCCCGGAACCACCCTCCTGCCCGATCTTACCGGGAGGCGGGAGGCCCTGGATCGAGGCCCGAGGAGACCCGAACGACATGCCCCGTAGTTAGCAGGATTTCCAGGGGCAGAGACGGTGGAGGGCCGGGCCTGGACGATTTGAGCAAAGAAGCGGAAACCCGCTGTGCTCAGACGTCGCGAGATGGGACAAAGAAAACCTCGAAAAACGCAGAGGTTCCTTGCTCACGCCGCTAATCAACCGACCGGATATGAACGCCACGAGCAGGTCGATGCGCTGTTATGGATGACCTACCGAGAACAGGAGCCGGGGGCGGGCAACATGGCAGGGTGGTGAGGCGGTCGCGACACCCCTGAAGAGGATGCTTTTGCAGCGATCGCTATCTTGCACAAGGCTCGAACTTCCGATAACTGACATCATAACAACACAACGTCCTGGTGGCTTCATCCTTTTGCCGTGGACCACTTTCCATCTCCAGAATCTCACAGCCTCTATCCACAAACATTTCCGCCTGATCTTTTGCCAAACAAGGCAACTCTGGAAATCTTTCAGTTGCCGACGTGACTCGCCTCAGAGATCCTGGCTGATAACATCGCTCCTCCTTCTGGTCGTTTGAGCAGGAAAAAAGCAACATGAGGCTAGAAGCGAATATTAGCCAGTTCATGGGAGGTACGCTCGGCATCGGTGAATGAGGAAAAAAGGGGAGTCAGTGGATTACAATCTGCAGGTGTAAAGTCACGGTGTCCAGAGCACACAGGCTGGGTCTTCTCGTTGAGAAATCTTACCAAAGTCTATCTCAGTTTCATGAGGGGTACTCAACAACTTCCCTTGGACGGATGCTTCTGCATCTAGAAAAGCAAGTGGGATTTTTGAAGAGGCAGAGATCAGGCTTGACCCCAGGGATACCTTGATAGATTTCCCGTTTTCACCCAACCCCGAGCACAGAAATTCTGCAAAGCTTGCCTGTTCTGGTTTTGATGCATCCTCTACAGGAGCACATGAGGAACCATCAGCGAGCAAAGTGATTCCAAGACCAAGCTTGATTGACTTGTAAAAAACTGGCTCAGAAAAGCGAACAATTACCTTCTGAACTTCATCGCTTTTTTTGCAGATTTCGACGTTTTGTATCGTGGGTGATGACGTGAGGTTGAACCTTGAAATCACGAGGTTGCCTCGACGCGGATTGATGTGCTCAAAGTTCTTGAGCATATTATCAGAATTGTCAAGCGAAACTTGATACCACCGATCTTCGATTGCCCCCTCGGGCGTCAGCGAAAAACTCAACACCTGTTCGGAACCTTGAATCAAGGAATTCTCCTGAATAGGCCTCCCAGTGATATCGGTCGGTTGTTCGCTTTTTTGCTCCTGCCCTTTCGGCGTATTCTGTGGAATTTCGTAGGGCTTGGGGGGATTCCAGGAGTATGAAAAACGAATTTCCTTCCCCTCGGGAAACGTGGTCCATCGGAGTTTTGAAACGATCGCCTCCACTTTCTCCTTCGTTGCATATCCAGAATCAAGTTGAATCGTTATCCAGACCATGGGTCGACCAGCAGATGTGGTGAGATCCCCAGGAGTCATCTTAAAAACGGCATTCG
>JALOQB010000401.1 GCA_025453595.1 Polyangiaceae bacterium | reverse complement strand
AAAACCAACCGATGGCAAGGGCTGGTCAGGGGCGTGCGGTTCTGTGGTCACCTCGCTGGTCGGTTGCTTCCTGCAGGTGCCCTCGACCATCCCAAGTGGTATAAACGAAGCTTATGGCTGGCTACGAATTCACTCAAGAAGAGATCGAAAAAGCATTCGATCGAGCAGGCGGATGTTGCGAGTGCTGCGGCAAAAAACTTAGCTGGAGTCGCAGCCGAGCCAATCCAGGGAAGGGCTCGTGGGAGGCGCATCACGGGGACTCTTTTGACGCCAATGGTCGTCACATCCCCGTGATTCTTTGCACGGGTGGAGCAGAGAACTGCCACCTGTATTGTGGACATGAAGGTGCTTACCAAAACGATGGTGTCACCCCTCATACGCACCGTGCTCGGGACGACGATGACGAGGATGATGAGGACGATGACGAGGATGATGAGGACGACGACGATGAGGATGAGGACGACGAGGATGAGGACGACGAGGATGAGGACGACGAGGATGAGGACGACGAGGATGAGGACGACGACGATGATGACGACGACGACGACGACGACGACGACGACGACGACGATGACGACGACGATGATGACGACGACGACGATGACGACGACGATTGGTGATTGTTTGGGTACGTGGACGGGTTGAGTGCAGAGTCTTGGGGTTGTCAGGGGCGGCGGAATGCCACCCACCTGTCGGCACGACTCCCCATGCTGTGACCCTCAATGAGAAGGGGTAGGTCTGCTTCTGAATCCGTCCGGGCCTGTCCGCCAACCTGTGTCACGGAGCCCGTCAGCGCCCTGGCTCCCCCCGAAAAGCCCTGGAAATCAAGGGAGGTCGGAAGACCGGAGCACAAACATTCCGACAGGCCCAATCCGTCCAGTTCGGGGTCCCTCCCATGTGGTTACTGGGCTTTGCCTGAGCAGAGGTCCACCCATGCTCGGCATCGTCAAACGCTCCGAAGAGGAGCTCGCTGCTTGGCTCGCCACCGAGGCCGGCTTCATCGGCGGCCTCTGCTCCCTCGACGGCGAGCCCATCGTCCTGGAGCCCTACCAGGTCGCCTTCCTCGAAAATCGCTCGCGCTTCCGCTGGATCACCAAGAGCCGCCAGGTCGGCTTCTCCTTCCTCATGGCCCTCGAAGCGCTGGCACGCTGCCACCTGCGCGACAGCCACACCACTGTCTTCGTCAGTTACGCCCTCGACGACGCCAAGGAGAAGGTCCTCGTCGCACGCCAGGTCTTCGAGGAACTGCCGCTCGCCTACCAGAAAAAACTCGTCGTCGACTCCAAGACCGAGCTGGCCTTCGAGTCCAACAGCGGGCACCGCAGGCTCTCGCGCATCCTCTCGGTCCCGTCGAAGGCTCCGCGCGGGAAGAAAGGCGACATCGTGCTCGACGAGCTCGCCCACTACGTCAACGACCGCGAGGTCTACCGTGGCTCGACGGCGCTCATCCTGCGCTCGAGCGGACAGCTCTCGGGCTGCAGCACGCCCCTCGGTCGACGCGGCATCTTCTGGGAGATCGCGACGGAGGAACTGCGAAAATACCCGCACCACAGCCGCCAGGAGGTGCCCTGGTGGCTCTGTCGTTTCTTCTGCAACGACCCCACCCGTGCTGCCGTCGATGCCCCCGACCTGCCGACAGAAGAACGCGTCGCCCGCTTCGGCCTGCCCACTATCCAGGAGCAATTCGACTCGCTCGCACTCGACGATTTTCAGCAAGAGCTGGAGTGCCGCTTCGTCGATGAGAGCTACAGCTTCTACCCCTACGAGCTGATCCTGCCCTGCACGAGCGACGAGGTGGTGCTAGTCGATGACCCCACCGACCTGACCGCGCCCAAGGGTCGCCTGGTTGCCGGCTTCGACGTGGGCCGCACCCGCGATCGCTCCGAGCTGGCCGTGTTCGAGGAAGTCTCCGGGCGCTTCACCTGCCGCCTGCTGCGCAGCTACGTCGAGGCGCCCTTCGCCGAGCAGGAGGCCGACCTGCGCCGGCTGCTCGAGATCGCCCCCATCGCCAGGCTCTCGGTCGACAAGAGCGGCATCGGCATGAACCTCGCGGAGAACCTCGCGCGGGACTTCCCCCAGGTCGTCGGCGAGGTCTTCACCAACGACACCAAGGAGCGATGGGCCACCGATTTCAAGATCCTGCTGCAGCGGCGCGAGGTGGCGCTGCCCCGGGAGCGCGGGTTGGTGGCGCAGATCCACAGCATCAAGAAGCGCGTGCTGGGCTCGGGCAAGGTGGCGTTCGACGCGGAGCGGACGGCGAAGGGGGGCCATGCGGACCAGTTCTGGGCGGTGGCGCTGGCGTGCCAGAAGGTGCGGGGGGCGCCGGGGCGGGGTGAGATCGGGGTGCGGGTGCTGGGGTGAAACGCCCGAAGAATGTGCCGACCTCGGGGCCAAGGGCTCGGCAGGCGCCGCCATGGCACACTGGAGGTGTGGCTCCCCCAGGGATGACATCGACGCAGGCCTCGGAGCCCTCCGTGGAAGAACAGGTCGCCGCGCTCCTGTCCCGGTGGGAGGCGGACTGCGCCCACCTCTCCAGCTCGACCCGGCGCCGTCAACACCCGGCGCTCCGGCAGATCGTGGCCCTGGGCATGGCGGGGGTGCCGGCGCTCATCAAGCACCATCACCACGCCCCAAGGACCGTGGAGGCCCTACTCCGGCAGATCACCGGGGCCTCACCCACCGACGGCTGTGAACACGTCGAGGACTGGCAGGACGCCTGGATGGCCTGGGCTCGTTCCCGGGGGTGGATGGCCTGACGCGGCTCGCCTGGGGAGGGCGCCGGGTGGCAGAAAAAACACGACGCGTCGCGCGTCCCCCTCCGACGGGCCGGAGGCTTTGCCTTGAGAGAACGCCATCTCTTTCTCGAAAGGCGACCTCCCTTGAGCCTCCAGCCTCACCCCGTCCATGGTCTCCTCCGCTCACACCAGCACCAGGCCCTGCTGCTCGCTCGCAAGATCTTCCAGCGCCAGCGCTCCTCCAAGGTCTCCACCGCCCACGTCGTTCCGGGGGGCGGCAAGACCCTCATGGCCAGCCTCTTTGCCCACGAGTTGCTCGGGGCAGGCGTCGTCGACAACGTCCTGGTCGTCGTCCCCAGGGACGCCCTTCGCCACCAGATGCGCGCGGGCTTCACCTGCGAGGCCCGCGGGCTGGGGCGTTCGCTGCTCGTCAACCCCCGCCAGTCCCTGCGCCAGCGCCACGCCTACGAGAACGCCGCCGGCTACGTCGTCACCTACCAGGCCTTGCTCGCGCCACAGACGCGCAACCGCCTCCGCAAGCTGATGGGCCAGGGTCGCTGGCTGCTCATCCTCGATGAGCCTCACCACCTCGCCGAGTCCCCCGACCCCGACCACCCCGACAGCGCTCGCTGGACCGCTGCCCTCCGGCCGCTCTTCGAGGCTGCCACCGAGGTCCTGGCCATGAGCGGCACGCTCCGGCGCCACGATCGCCAGCGGATCCCGTTTGTCCTCTACGGAGACGACCGACGCCCCGTCATCGACATCGAGTACTCGCGCCACCAGGCCCTCGCCGAGAAGGCCACCCTGCCGACCACCTTCGTCCTCATGGACGGCAGCGTCTCCTGGATGCGCCGCGAGCAGTCCCACACCACGCAGCTCAGCGAGGCCACGGACCGCGAGCTCTCGGATGCCGTCCGCACCGCGCTTTCCGAGGGAGACTTCCGCAAGGAGTGGCTCCTCCAGGCACTGAACGACTGGCTCCGCTACCGCAGCGCGGTCTACACCTCGCGCGCCATCGTCATCTGCCACAAGCAGAGCGCCGCCATGGCCGTGGCCAAGGCGATCCGAGAGGCGCTGCACCTCGACGTGGCCCTGGCCATCTCGGACGCCCCCGACGCGCAGCGCCAGCTGCAGGGTTTCCGGGAGCGGCGCGAGGGCGAGGTGCTGGTGACGGTGGGGATGGCCTACGAGGGCCTGGATGTCCCCGACTGCACGCACCTGGTGTGCCTGTCGAACATCACGTCCGAGCCGTGGCTGGAGCAGGCCTTCAACCGCGTCACCCGCTTCAACCCGCGCTGCCACCTGTCCTGGGAGAAGCAACACGCCACGGTCTACGTCCTCGATCACGCCAGGATGCGGACCTTCGTCAACCGGATGAACGACGAGCAGGATCTCGCCCTGCGCGAGCAGCCCTCGGAGGTGGTTTCAGTCCAGCCGCAAGGACCATCCTCCTTCGAGGCGCTGGATGCGCAGCAGGGGGAGGCCACGATCGGGGTGGCGGGCAAGATCTTCTCTCGCGAGGAGAGCCACGGGATCGAGCGCGCGATGCGGGAATTCCCCGCGCTGATGCTCGTTGCCCCGGGAGACATTCTGCCGATCGCGGACCGGTGCGGGTTCGTCGCTGCGAGGGGAGCGTGAGCATGCCCAGGAAACCGATCCCGCTGGTGGTACCTCCGGGGGTGGGGCAGGCGTACGCCGAGATCGGCACGCGGGAGTGGGCCGACTACGTGCGGCTGCACTCGCACGAGGTGGTCAAGCGGGCGAACGACGCCCCCGGAGAGTTGAAGGAGCTGTGCGACTTCCTGGTGCAGCACCGGGGCTGGACGCTGATGAACAAGCCGGACGGGACGTTCTTCGCGACGTTCGAGGAGTTCTGCGCGCACCGGCGCCCGTGGGGGTGGGGGCACCCGTATGAGAAGCTGAAGCGGATCCTGGAGCTGGTGGCGGGCGAGACGAAGGTGAAGACCGCCGCCGGGGAGCTGCCCGCCGAGGGGGCCAAGGTGGTCGCCCTGGCGAGCGTGCACCCCGACCGTCGCGTGTTGCGGGGGCGTGCCGAGGACGGACGCTACACGCTCGCCTGCGAAGAGGGCGAGGTTGTCCAAACGCCCCCCGGGGGGGCGTTTGGAGAAACCCCGGTAAAAGACCAAACGCCCCCCCGGGGGGCGTTTGGAAAAATCCCGGCAAATCGTGACTCTACCTCCCACGCAGGCCCTTCTCGTGGGGAGGACACGGACGAGCCGGGGGCGAACGCGGCCAGCCAAACTCCCCCCGGGGGGGAGATTGGTTCCGCCCAGGGAAGAGGGCGTCCGGGTCGGCTGCGGGCTGTGCGTCGTGCGCCGAGCGAGATCCAGTCGCTATTTCAGGCAGGCCTCATCGGGGAGAAGGTCGCCGCACGGCTCGGTCCCCATCAAGCAGGCTCAGGCCAGCTTGCGGACGATCTCTCCACGAAGATCGAGGAGGCAACCCTCGTCGCGGCGCGCCTCGCAGCAGACGCAGGCCCCCTGGAAACTCCACGCCAGAAACTCGAGGTGCAGAAGAAGATCAACCGGGAGGTACTTCGTGTCCTGGGAGGTCCCACGGCTGCGGCTCAGGCTCAAAACCGTGCGCGCCCTCTGACGCATGCCTGGGCCACCGCGAGCAAGCTTGGAGCGGAGGATCTGGAGGAACTCGTTTTCAGGTGCCTGAAGAGGCTTCCCTCGGAGCGTGTGCGCCGGCTCTTGCAGCAGGTCACGGCTTCCGAATCGCAGGCAGGAGCGGCCTGAACATGACGGAGCCCCCCGCGCACCACACCGCCAGTGAGGACCACGAGCAGGTCCAGGTGCTCCTCAAGGCCATCGTCCTCGGCCAGCGCACCGCCCAGCAGGCCAGCACCGGCGGAGGCGAGAGCATCACCGGCCTCTTCGGCGCTGCTGGCGCCCTGGAGCCCCCCTACGACCCGGAGGCCCTCTGCCTCCTCTTCGAGCACTCCAACGCGCTGCGGCAGAACGTCGACGCCTACGCCACCAACATCGACGGATTCGGCTTCCGCCTCGAGCCCGCCATCGACTTCGACGCTGAGGACGCCGACCGCCGCGTGGCCGAGTGCCTCTACCTCGAGCGCCTCGCCGCCCAGGAGCGCGGGGAGCTCCCCGCCGACGCGGAGCTGGAGCCCTCC
>JALOQB010000096.1 GCA_025453595.1 Polyangiaceae bacterium | reverse complement strand
GAGGGGGGCGGCGAACAGCACCGAGGAGAAGCCCCCGATGCCGATCAGCACGCCGAAGGCCGCGAGCTGGTGAGGATCGCGCCCCTTCGAGAGCCAGCGCGCCGCCAGGAAAAGCCCCGCGAGGGTGCTGCCGGCCATGAGCGCCGTGAGCAGGGTCGTGGAGGAGACCGGCAGGTGAAAGACCTCGCCCCCGTAGGGCTCGAGGAGGATGTCTTGCATGTTGAAGCCGGCCCCGCCGAGGCCCACCGCGACGAGCAGGCGGCTGGCCGGTCCGCCGGCGAGGAACTCGCGGAGCGACTCCTGGAAGGGCGCCGGCGCGGGCTCCTCGTCCGTGACCTTGCTCCCGCGGCTCTCCTGCTTCCACAGGGCGACGAAGTTCAGCACGATCGTCACCAGCGCGGCGCCCTGGATGATCTGGATCAGCCGGATGTAATCGAACCGCCGTAGCAGCGCGCCGAACGAGAGGGACGCGCCCACCATGCCGAGGAGCAGCATCACGTGGAGCAGCGCCACCACCCGCGGCCTGCTCTCCTTCGGCGCCAGATCCGTCGCCAGGGCCACCCCCGCGGTCTGGCTCGTGTGGAGCCCCGCGCCGATCATCAGGAACGATAGCGCCGCCGCCAGCTCGCCCACCAGCGCCGGCGCGTAAGTACCGCGGCCCGACAGCACCAGCAGCGCGAAGGGCAGGATCGCCAGGCCGCCGAACTGGATCAGGCTCCCCATCCAGACGTACGGGACGCGCCTCCACCCGAGCACCGAGCGGTGGTTGTCCGAGCGGTACCCGATCAGCGCGCGGAACGGCGCGAACAGGATGGGCAGCGCCACCATCAGGGAGACCAGCCACGCCGGGATGCCCAGCTCCAGGATCATCACCCGGTTCAGCGTCCCGTTGAGGAGCACCACGGCGATCCCCGCGGACACCTGGAACAGCGAGAGGCGCAGCAACCGCGGCAGCGGCAGCTCTGCCGTCGCCGCATCCGCGAACGGAAGGAGGCTCGGACCGAGCGCACGCCACGCCGCCACGATGCTGCCCCTGGGGTTCATCGCCGGACCAGCTCCATCGCCTGGGACATGTAAAAACCGCTGTCGACCCGCTCGGTCCTCGCGACCTCGAACCCCACGAGCCCCTCGTGCCGGGCGATGCGCTGGCGCAGATCTTTTTCGGAGATCGGAGCGATCGCCGGCGCTCGATCGGAGCCGGGTAGCATGCGACCCACAAGGTGCATGAGGGACAGCAAGGGCGTCCAGGGGGCGAAGGAGAACGACAGCCCCGAGCGAGCCCGCGGGGCCAGGTGGCCGAGTGCCTCGGCGAGATCGGCGGCGTCGTAGTGGATCAGCGAATCCATCGCGACGATCCAGTCAAAGTGCCCGAGGGAGGGGTCGAGCATGTCGGCGGCCCGGAACTCGATGGATCCGGCGCCCAGATCCCGGGGGGCCCGATCCCTCGCCAGCGCCACGAGGTTGGCGGAGAGATCGATCGCGACGACGGATGCCCCGCGCCGCGCGCACTCGACGGCGAGGGCTCCGGTGCCGCAGCCGGCGTCGAGCACCCGGCGCCCCCGCAGATCCTCCGGCATGGAGGCCAGCAGCAGCGCCCGCATGCGGTCTCGCCCCGCCCTGACGGTGGAGCGGATACGCCCGACCGGCTCGTCGGAGGTGAGCTTGGCCCAGGCGTCGACCGCCGTCCGATCGAAGTACGTCTCGATCTTCTGCCGCTGCGCTTCGTAGGTGGAGGTGTTGATCATTCGAACCCCAGAAACTCGAAGATGTCCCGGTCCTTCATCGAGCGCGTGGCGAGGGGCTCGGTGCCCGCCCACAGCCGCGCGGCGAGCTGCAGGTACTCCCGCTGCGCCAGCTCCACCTCCGGCGACGCATCCATCTCGAACAGCGTCGCTTTCTTGAGCCTGCTGCGCCGGATGACGTCCAGGTCGGGGAAGTGCGCGAGCCGGGTGAGCCCCGCCCGGTCGTTGAAGCGATCGATCTCGTCGGTGCCCGCGCTCCGGTTCGCGATGACCCCTCCGAGGCGGACCGCGTAGTTCTTCGCTTTCGCCTCGATGGCGGCGATGATGCGGTTCATCGCGAAGATCGAGTCAAAATCGTTCGCCGTCACCACCAGCGCCCGCTGCGCATGCTGGAGCGGGGCCGCGAAGCCGCCGCACACCACGTCGCCGAGCACGTCAAAGATCACGACGTCGGTGTCCTCCAGCAGGTGATGCTCCTTCAGCAGCTTCACCGTCTGACCCACCACGTACCCGCCGCAGCCGGTGCCCGCCGGGGGGCCCCCCGCCTCCACGCAGAGGACGCCGTTGTAGCCCTCCACGACGAAGTCCTCGGCCCGCAGCTCCTCCGCGTGAAAATTGACCGACTCGAGGACGTCGATCACCGTGGGCTGGAGGCGCTTGGTCAGCGTGAAGGTCGAGTCGTGCTTGGGGTCGCAGCCGATCTGGAGCACCCGCTTGCCCAGCTTCGAGAACGCCACCGAGAGGTTCGACGAGGTCGTGCTCTTGCCGATCCCCCCCTTGCCGTAGATGGCAAACACCTTGGTCCCCTCGATGACCGTGCTCGCGGCCTGGTGGAACTGGACGCTCCCCTCGCCATCGCCGTCACGGGGGCGCCTGGATAGCTGGACAAGATCATTCATGGCATGGCTCCCTGGTTGCATTCGTTCACTCGGCCGCCTGGTGGGCGCGCCCGCCGCCAGCCGGCGCCGCGACGACGCCTTCCAGCCGGTCCTCAAGCTCATCCCGCGCCGCCCGGAGCGCCGCGAGGGTGGCCTCGTCGGGGGCCCAGTACGCACGCTCCGTCGCCTCGCAGAGCCGGTTCGCCAGCTTCACCGCGGCCTTCGGGTTCAGCCTCGCCAGCCTCTCCCTCATCGCAGCGTCGAGCACGTAAGTGGCGGCAAGGTCACGATAGACCCACTCGCCGACCTGGCCCGTGGTCGCGGACCACCCCAGCGTGTTGGTCACGTGCGCCTCGATATGCCGCACGCCCTCTGCGCCGTGCTTCAGCATCTCCTCGGACCACCGGGGGTTCAACACCCTCGTGCGGCTCTCGATGGCCACCTGCTCGCCCAGCGTCCGGACCCGGCCCGCGCCGCTGGTCTGATCGCCGATGTACACCGGCGGCGGCGCGCTCGATCCCCTCGCCTGCTGGGCGGCGCGGCTGATCCCGCCCAGCGTATCGACGTACTGGTCGATCGAGGTGACCCCGAGCTCCACCGACTCGAGGTTCTGGTACGCGAGCTCGACCCCGGACAGCATGCTCCGTAGCAGCGCCTCCTGCCGCACCGGGGCCCCCTTGCGGCCGTAGGCGAAGCACTTGCGCTTCGAGTAGGTGTGCCCCAGCTCGTCCTCTTGCTCCCACGAGCCGCTCTCGATGAGCTGGTTCACGTTGGCGCCGTAGGCCCCGTCCGCGTTCGAGAACACGCGCAGCGAGGCGGTCTCGATGTCGCACCCGTGCTGCGCCTGGTACTCCAGCGCATGCTGGCGCACGAAGTTGTGCTCCACCGGCTCGTCGGCGGCGGCGGCCAGGTACGCGGCCTCCGCGAGCAGGCGGGTCTGCAGCGGCAGCAGATCCCGGAAGATCCCCGAGAGCGTGATGAGCACGTCGATCCGGGGACGCCCCAGCTCGGCCAGGGGCACCAGCTCGGCGCCGCAGATCCTGGCGTAGCTGTCAAACCGCGGCCTCGCCCCCAGCAACGCCAGCGCCTGGGCGATCGGACCGCCGTTCGACTTCAGGTTGTCGGCGCCCCAGAGCACCAGCGCCACGGACCGCGGCAACCCGTTGCCCTCGGCCACGTGGCGGGCCAGCAGCCTCGCCGCCTGCTCCCAGCCGTCGTGCAGCGCGAACGCGCTCGGGATCGCGAAGGGATCGAACCCGTGGACGTTCCGCCCCGTCGGCAGCACCGCCGGGTTCCGCAGGATGTCGCCGCCCGGCGCGGGCCTCACGAAGCCGCCCCCCAGCGCATGCATCAGCCCCGGGAGCTCGTGATCCTCCGAGAGCAGCCTGTTGGTACGCACCAGATCCGAGCAGAGGCGGTGCGCCTCCTCGGTCTCGGCGACGCCCCCGATCGCGAGCGCCTGCAGCGGCCCCGAGCCCTGCGCCAGCGCCTCGATGGACTCCCGGGGGAGGCCCCCCAGGGCGGTCCCCGCCGTGATCGCCGCCAGGTAGTCCGCCCGGGCCGTCGGGCTCATCGGCGCCCCCAGCACGTGCAACCCGCACGGGATCAGCGTCTGCTCCAGCTCGCACAGCTCTCGCACCAGCGCGTCCACCGCCCCTTGCGGGTTCGACGCCCACGGCGCCTTCAACCCCAGCTCCAGCGCCGCCGCCTGCTCCCGCAGCTCTGGCAGCAGCCGCGCCGCCTCCGGGTGCCCGGGGCGCAGCTTGCGCGCCTGCTCCAGCGTCTCCTTGAGCCCCAGCAGCCCGCGGTAAAGCCCCGCCTGCGAGACCGGAGGCGTCAGGTAGCTCACCAGCGTCGCCGCCGAGCGCCGCCGGGCCAGGGCCCCCTCGGAGGGGTTGTTGGCCGCGTACAGGTAGACGTTCGGCACCGCCCCGATCAGCCGCTCTGGCCAGCACGAGCTCCCCAGGCCCACCTGCTTGCCGGGCATGAACTCGAGGGCCCCGTGGGTGCCGAAATGCAGCACCACGTGCGCCGCAAAATCCTCGCGCAGGTGGCGGTAAAAAGCCGAGAACGCGTGGGTCGGCGCGAAGCCCGACTCGAAGAGCAACCGCATCGGATCGCCCTCGTAACCGAACCCCGGCTGCACCCCCACCAGCACCTTGCCGAAGCGCGCCCCCAGCACCAGGATCGACGACCCGTTGCTGAGCTGCTTCCCCGGCGCGGGCCCCCACTGCCGCTCGATCTCGGCCAGGTGCGGCTCGCGGCGCACGTGGTCATCCACCGGGATCCGGGCCACCACGTTCGCGTCCGTGCCGTACCGCTCCGCGTTGCCCCCCAGCACCCGCCCTCGCAGCTCGTCCACCGTCGCCGGCACCTCGACGTCGTAGCCCTCCTGCTTCATCGCACGCAGCGTGTTCCAGAGCGACTCGAACACCGAGAGGAACGCCGCCGTCCCTGTCGCCCCGCCGTTCGGCGGGAAATTGAACAGAACCACCGCCACCTTGCGCTCCGACAGCGGCGTGCGGCGCAGCTCGACGAGCCGCGCGGCCCGCTCCGACAGCAGCGCCACCCGGTCGTCGATGCCCTGCATCGCCGTCGCCCCGGCCCCCTTCGAGGCAGCCCGCCCCCCGTAGACCAGCGGCCCCGTCGCCCCGTCCAGCTCAGGGATCGACACCATGATCGTCGCCTCGATCGGCGTCATCCCCACCGGCGACCCGACCCACTCCGGGATCGACTGGAACTCGAGGGGCTGCGCCGCGATGTACGGCACATCGAGCCGCGCCAGGATCTCCTCCGCCGCCCTCGCGTCGTTGAACGCAGGCCCCCCCACCAGCGAGAACCCGGTCAAGGACAGGAGAAGGTCAACAGATACCCTCCCCTTCTCGAAGAAGAATTTCTCGATGGCTGGCCTGGCATCGAGGCCGCTCGCGAACACGGGGATCACCCGCAAGCCCTTCGCCTCCAGGCCACGGATCACGGCGTCGTAGTGGGCCGTGTCACCGGCGAGCACGTAGGAGCGCATCACGATCAGCCCCACGGTGCCGGCGGGCTGGCCGCCGGGCTGGGGCAGCGCCCCGACCTGGGTCCCGATGCGGCCCGGGAGCGCGGGGTGGTAGAGGCCCACCTCCGGGTACTCCCGCGGGGGGGCCGCCGCGACGCGGGAGCGGAGCCCGCGCCGGGGCCCGTCCGCGTAGCGCGCCACCAGCGTCCTCACGAGGTCGGCCATGTTCTCGCTGGATCCGGAGAGCCAGTACGAGAGCGTCAGGAAGTAGGTCCGGAGGTCCTGCGCCGTGCCCGGGATGAACCGGAGCAGCTTGGGCATGTTGCGGAGCATCGCCATCTGCCCGGCGCCCCCGTCCTTGGCCACGCCCTTGGTGTTGCCCCGCAGCTTCTTCAGCAGCGCAAAGACCCCCTTGGCCTCGCTGTCCATCCGGAACGACCCCATGCGGGTCTGGCGCATCACCTCGCCGGACGACATCGCGCACACCATCGCGTCGCACGACTCGCGGCGGGCCTCGATGGAGGGCAACACCGCCCGGATGTGATCCTCCAGGAACAGCATGTTCGCGAAGATGATGTCGGCAGCCGCGACGTCGGCGCGGCAGGCCTCCGCGGCCCGCGGGTCCTCGAAGGCCGAGACCGCATGCAGCCGCAGATCCAGCCCCGGGAGCTCGGGCAGCAGCGCCTCACGGGCTCGATCGATGGCGCCAGCGATGTGGTTATCCAGCGTGATGAGCACCACCCGGATCGGCGTGGGGTCAGCGGCTGAAGTGGGCTTTGGCATCGTACAGGGTCTCCAGAGTGATGCTGGCGAGGCCGCGCTCTGCGGCGAAACGTTCGGTGTTTTTCCGGGCCCTGCCGCGGACAAAGAAGGGGATTTTCTTCAGCTCTTGCTCGGCCTCCGCGGTCCACACGGCGGCCTGGGGCGCGGTCGGGGCGGCGGGCGCCGCAGGGGGCCCCTTCGCCTCGGTCTTCACCGCCTGGGCAGGGGCGGCCGGGGCCGGCGCGGCGACGGGAGCGGGCGCCGTGGTCGGGGCCGGCGCCGCGGGCGAGGTGGGTGAGGTGGGCGCGCCGCCGAGGTGGGAAGGGGCCACGCCGGGGCGGAATTCAAAGTCTTCACGGAACATCGCGAGCAGGTGCTCTTCGAGACCCATCATCAGCGGATGGATCCAGCTATCGAAGATCACGTTGGCCCCCTCGAAGCCCATCTGGGGCGAGTACCGCGCGGGGAAATCTTGCACGTGCACCGGCGCCGAGATGACCGCGCAAGGGAGCCCGAGGCGCTTGGCGACGTGGCGCTCCATCTGGGTGCCGAGCACAAGGTCCGGGGCGAGGGCCGCGATCTGCTCCTCGACGAGCAGGTGGTCGTCGGTGATGAGGGCCTCGACGCCGTACCTGGCCGCGGCCGCGCGGACCTCCCGGGCCAGGCCCCGCGCGTAGGTACCGAGCCCCACGACCACGAAGCCAAGCTCCTCGGTGGCGATGCGGGCCGCGGCGATCGCGTGGGTCGCGTCCCCGAACACGAAGACCCGCTTGCCGGTCAGGTAGGTCGAGTCGACGGACCGCGAGTACCAGGGCAGCCGCGACGGCTCCCCCGCCAGCGCCGGCCCCGGGTCTTTCCCCGTCAGCTCGGCCACCTGGCGCACGAAATCGCGCGTCGCCCCCACCCCCATCGGCGTCACCGGGATCGTCGGCTGGCCGAAGGTCTTCGCCAGAAACGAGGCCGTCGGGCCCGCGATCTCGGGGTAAAGCGCCACGTTGAACTCGGCCTCGGGCAGCCGCGCCAGGTCCGCCGGCGTCGCCCCCAGCGGGGCGCACACGTTGACCGAGACCCCGAGCTGCGCGAGCAACCGCGTCACCTCGGTCACGTCGTCCCGGTGACGGAACCCCAGGGCCGTCGCGCCCAGCAGGTTGCACGTCCCCCGGCGCTTCTCCCGGGGGGCCGCCTTCACGCAGGCCCGCACGATCCGGTAGAACGTCTCCGCAGCGCCCCAGTTCTCGCAGTGCTGGTACGCCGAGAGCTCGAGGGGCACCACCGGGATGGGGAGCCCCAGGGCCTGGCCGATCCCGGCCGGATCATCCTGGATCAGCTCGGCCGTGCACGAGGCCCCCACCAGCAGCAGCTCGGGCCGGAAGCGCTCGTACGCGTCCCGCGCCGCGGTCTTGAACAGCTCGGCGGTGTCGCGCCCCAGGTCCCGCGCCTGGAAGGTCGTGTAGGTGACCGGCGGCCGCGTCGTGCGGCGCTCGATCATCGTGAACAGGAGGTCGGCGTAGGTATCCCCCTGCGGCGCATGCAGCACGTAGTGGACCCCCTTCATCGCCGCCGCGACCCGCATCGCCCCCACGTGAGGTGGACCCTCGTAGGTCCATACCGAGAGCTGCATCGGCTACACCGAAAGCCTTCCCGCGCGGACCAGCGGTCGCGCAAAGAGATTCGCCAGATCGCCGGCCTGCTCGTAGCCATGCACCGGGCTAAAAACCAGCTCGATGGACCACTTCGTCGTGATCCCCTCTCGCTCCAGCGGGTTGGCCAGCCCCAGCCCGCACACCGCGAGGTCCGGCCTCGCCGCACGGCAGCGATCGAGCTGCCGCTCCACGTCCTGCCCCTCGCTCAGGCGCACCCCACCTGGCAGCAGCGCCAGCTCCGTCGCCAGGTGCTCCTGGTGCAGGAACGGCGTCCCCACCTCGACCAGCTTCATCCCCAGCTCGCGCGACAGGAACCGCGCCAGCGGGACCTCGAGCTGCGAGTCCGGGAAGAAGAAGATCGTCTTGCCCTCCAGCCGCTCTCTGGCAGGCTCCAGCGCCGCCCGCGCCCGCCGCTCCGCCGGCGCCACCGCCGCCTCGACCCGCTCCGCGCTCACCCCGGCCCAGCGCGCGGCGGCCTCGATCCAGCCGCGCGTCCCCTCCACGCCGAAGGGGAAGGGCGCCGCCAGGCGCCGCGCTCCGCGCTTCTCCAGCGCCTGGGCGGTCGCCGAGAGGAAGGGCTGCGCCAGCAGGTACGCCGTCCCGGGGCCCACCGGCGGCAGCGCGTCCGAGCGCCGGGCCGGGAAGAACCGCACCGCCACCCCGAGCTCCCCGAAGATCCGGGCAAACTGATCCTCGACCACATCCGGCAGCGACCCGACGACCAGCAGCGACCTGCTTTCCTCCCGCGGGAGCAGGGGCGCCAGCGCCGCCAGGCAGGCGTCTTCCCCCTGCGTGAACGTCGTCTCGATCCCGCTCCCCGAGTAGCTGAGCACGCGCACCCCGGACCGCAGCCGCTCGTTCAGCCGCGCCGCCGCCCGCGACAGGTCGAGCTTGATGACCTCGGACGGGCACGACGACACCAGGAACAGCATCTTGATGTCCGGTCGACGGGCGATCAGCCGCTCCACCACCCGGTCCAGCTCGTCGTTCGCGTCCGCCAGGCCCGCCAGATCCCGCTCGTCCAGGATCGCCGTCGCAAAGCGAGGCTCGGCGAAGATCATGACCCCCGCCGCCGACTGGAGCAGGTGGGCGCAGGTCCGCGACCCCACCACCAGGAAGAACGCATCCTGGATCTTGCGGTGCAGCCACACGATCCCCGTCAGCCCGCAGAACACCTCGTGCTGCCCTCGCTCCCGCAGCACCGGCAGCGCCCCTCTCGCCTCGCCGCTCATAGCGCCCCCTCCATCGAGGACTGCGCCTCGCCCAGCCGCGCCGCCCTCAGCTTCAGCACGAATTGCCCCGCGTTCACCACGTACGCAAGGAACGCCACCAGCGCCAGCACCAGCTGGCCTCGCGTCCCCAGCCAGCCCGTCCCCAGCGCCACCAGGTAGGCCGTGTGCAGCGCGATCACCACCATGCTCACCGCGTCCTCCCAGAAGAAGGCCGGCGCGAAGAGGTACTGACCGAACACCCGCTTCTCCCAGATCGCCCCGGTGACCATGATCGCGTACAGGAAGAGCGTCTTCACCACCACGGACACGGTGGCCGCCTGGACGCCCTCCCCTGTCAAGAGCGCTTGCAGCACCAGCACCAGGCTCACCAGGAACACCAGGAACTGCGCCGGCGCCAGCACCCCCTGCACCAGCGTCCACCGCGTCTCGTTACGCCGCAGGCGCTCTTCCGCCGTGTAAAGCGGTCGGGCAGCGCGAGGCGCCGGGCGCGGACGGTCTTGGGGGCGGCTCTCGAGCATCACCCTCACGAAGCTACGACCCCTCCCCAGGAGTGTCAATCGCCGTTTACGTCCACTTCCATTTACACATGCAAGGCCGGGTGATATCCAGGGAGGGAGGTCGCCATGGCATCCGTTCTCGAGCACGTCCCCCCCGTCCGCCCCAGCCTCGACGCAGGCCACCGCGAGGGTGGGCGTCGTTACCCGTCGCCCCGCGCGATGCTCGAGCTGCTGAAGCCCCTGACCTGGTTCGCGCCGATGTGGGCGCTGGGGTGCGGGGTGGTCTCGACGGGGGTGCCGCTGGGGGCCAACTGGGCCTCGATCCTGGGCGCGGTGCTGCTGGCCGGGCCGCTGGTCTGCGGGACGAGCCAGGCGGCGAACGACTGGTTTGACCGGCACGTGGACGCGATCAACGAGCCGGGGCGCCCCATCCCCTCCGGGAGGGTCCCGGGGCGCTGGGGGCTTTTTCTGGCGGTGGCCTGGACGCTGCTATCGCTGGCGATGGGGGCGCTGCTGGGCCGGTGGGTGCTCCTCGCCACGCTCGTCGGGCTGGCGCTGGCGTGGGCCTACAGCGCGCCTCCGCTGCGGCTGAAGATGAACGGGTGGTGGGGCAACTCGGCGGTCGGCCTCTGCTACGAGGGGCTGCCGTGGTTCACCGGGGCCGCGGCCCTGACCCACGTGATGCCAGATCCACGGATCACCTGGCTGGCGCTGCTCTACAGCGCGGGCGCCTTTGGCATCATGGTGCTCAACGATTTCAAGGCCATCGAGGGGGACATTGCCCTCGGCATCCGCACCCTGCCGGTCCAGCTCGGGGTGCGACGGGCCGCGATCGTCGCCTGCGTGGTGATGGCGGCCCCGCAGGTGGCGGTGATCGCCCTGCTGCTCCGGGCCGGGCGCACCGTCGAGCCGGCCCTCGTCGGGGTGCTGCTGGCGGCCCAGCTGGCCCTCATGCCGCGCCTGGTCCGCGACCCCCGGGCCCAGGCGCGCTTCTACAACGCCACGGGGACAACATTCTACGTGCTCGGCATGCTGGCGAGCGCCTTCGCTGCCCGCGCTCTCTCGGCGGCAGGTCACTGACCTCGCCCCGACCCCAGGAGGAAGATCGATGATGAACAAGGAATTTGACGTGGTCGTGGTGGGCGGCGGACCAGCGGGGGCCACCGCGGCCAACGACCTGGCCCGCGCCGGATTCTCGGTGCTGCTCCTCGACAAGGCCGGGCGCACCAAGCCCTGCGGCGGCGCCATCCCGCCCCGGCTCATCCGTGATTTTGACATCCCCGACCGGCTCATCTGCGCCAAGATCCGCAGCGCGCGCATGGTGGCCCCCAGCCGCCGCGAGGTCGATATGCCCATCGACGGCGGCTTCGTCGGCATGGTCGATCGCGACGTGTTCGACGAGTTCCTGCGGGAGCGCGCCGCCGCCTCGGGGGCGGTCCGCGTGACGGGCTCCTTCGACCAGATCACCCGCGAAGAAGGCGTGGCCGGGGCGATCGTTCACTTCCAGACACGCCACGGGGCCACCAGCGTCCGGGCCCGGCTGGTCATCGGCGCCGACGGCGCCCTCTCCCGCGTTGCCCGCCAGGAGATCGACCCCGAGGGGCCCAGGTACGTGTTCGCCTACCACGAGATCGTCAAGGCCCCGTCGAGCGCCGAGAACCCGGCCCACGACGGGACCCGCTGCGATGTCGTCTACGACGGCGCCACCTCCCCTGATTTCTACGGCTGGGTGTTCCCTCACGGCGGCACCGTCAGCGTGGGCGTGGGCAGCGCGCAGAAGGGCTTCAACATCAAGAACGCCACCGCCGAGCTCCGCGCCCGCGCCGGCCTGGCCACCGTCGAGACGGTGCGGCGCGAGGGCGCCCCCATCCCGATGAAGCCCCTCGACCGCTGGGACAACGGGCGCGACGTCCTCCTCGCCGGTGACGCCGCCGGCGTCGTCGCTCCGGCCTCCGGCGAGGGCATCTACTACGCGATGGTCGGGGGTCAGCTCGCCGCCGTGGCCGCCGCCGAGTTCCTGGTCACCGGCAAGGCTCAGGCCCTGCGGCGCGCCCGCAAGATGTTCATGAAGGCCCACGGCCGCGTCTTCTGGATCCTCGGGGTCATGCAGTACTTCTGGTACTCCAGCGACAAGCGGCGCGAGCGCTTTGTCACCATGTGCAAGGACCCGGATGTCCAGTCCCTCACCTGGGAGGCCTACATGAACAAGGAGCTCGTCCGCGCGCGCCCCGCCGCCCACCTGCGCATCTTCCTCCGGGACATGGCCCACCTGCTCGGCTTCGCCAGCCCGACCTGAGCCCTTGAAGGAGCTGCTCTTCAGCGGTCGGCTGATCGACCTGGCCCTCGCCGTCATGGCCCTCGAAGCGGCCGTCCTGGTCGCCCTGCAACGCCGTCGCGGCGCCGGGATGACGCTCCTCGACATCGGCGGCCACCTGCTCGCCGGCGCCCTCCTCCTGCTCGCCGCCCGCGTGGCCCTCACCGGCGGCGATCACCGCTGGATCCTCCTGCTCCTCGCGGCCTCGTTCCCCGCCCACCTGTTCGATCTGGCGCGCCGGGCGCGCCGCCCGGGGGCCGGCTAAGCCCCCCGCGGTCCGCTCCGCAAACCGGGGCTCGACGTCGCCGGACGGCACCGCCGCGACCGTCTCCTCCTTGAACCGCGTCCCCTGGGCCAGCCACTGGGCCGCGAAGAAGCCAAGCGCCTCCAGGGCGAACACGAACGAGTACGCGATCGCGGACGGCCCGTGGAGCCACCGCGCCAGCTCGACCAGCGCGGTCCCCGTGAAGCCGCCGGCCCCGAAGGCCAGCGCCTGCGCCGCCCCCCACAGGCCCATCCTCACGCCTTCCCGGCCGCTGTTCCCCTCGGTGGCCAGCTTCATCATCGAACCGATCGCCGCGATGGAGAAGACCCCGTAGGCCACGCCCAGCACGAACACGTTCTGCTTCAGCGGCCACGGGGGCCCGTACACCCCCGCCGCCACCAGCCCCAGCATCGCCACCGCCGACGCCATGCACCCGCCCACCACCCACAGCTTCAGCTGCGCGAGCGGGCGCCGCTTGAACGCCGTGGTCACCACCGCGACCAGCAGCATCCCCACAAAGACACCGCCGTGCTGCGTCCCCGACAGCTTCGTCGACTCCCCCGGGGAGAACGCGAAGAAGGCCCCCGCAAAGGGCTCCAGGATCAGGTCCTGCGCGCTGTAGGCCAGCATCGAGACGAACACGAACACCGTGAATCGCCGGGCGTCCGGCTCGGCCCAGACCTGCCGGAACGCCGGCAAGAAGGGCGTCTTTGGCCGCGCTGGCTCGGCGCTCGCCGCGGCGACCCCCTTGCCCTCGACCCCCCAGATCGCCACCGTCGCCACCAGCAACGCCAGCCCCGAGACCCCACCCGCCACCTGCACCAGCCGCAGCGGCGAGAACGGGTCAAGCATCTTCCCCGCCAGCGTCGCCGTGACCGCGAAGCCCGCGATCATCATCATCCACACGATCGTCGCCCCCGCCGCCCGCCGCTCGTGGGCGATCCGCTGCGCCATCAGCACCAGCAACGACGTCCCGCAGGCGCTCACCCCGCCCCCGATCAGGGCAAACGACAGCACCGCCAGCAGCAGCCCCGGCACCTGGTGCGTCGCCGCCATCGCCGTCGCCACCGCGGCCCCCACCCCGCCCGCCGACAGCACCGCCATCCCCCCCAGGATCCACGGCGTCTTCCGGTGCACCGCGTCCGACCCGTGCCCCATCCTCGGCCTCAGCATCTGCATCGCGTGGTGCAGCGTCACCAGCGCCCCGGGGATCATCGCCGGCAACGCCAGCTCCACCACCATCACGCGGTTCAACGTCGAGGTCGTCAGCACCACCACCGCCCCCAGCGCCGCCTGCACCAGACCCAGGCGAACAATGCTGAGCCAGCCGAGCTTGTGTTCGTTCATCGTCTCACTCGATTCCGGTTGCGGGTCGCCAGCACAGGGACAACCTGATCCTGCGCCACAACAGGTTGACAATGACACTGGTCAACCATAGGTGTCAAGCCAACTTGACGCACACCCCACGCCTCCCGCGACCCCCACCTCCATGACCCCTTTGCCCCCTGCCCTGCACGCCGAGCCTCTCCCGCTGAACGACCCGACGACGGGCCGGGTCCACGCCTACCGCGCTGGCCCCCCGGAAGGGACGCCGCTCCTCCTTGTTCACAGCGTCAACGCGGCGGCCTCTGCCTTCGAGGTGAAGCCGCTCTTCGAGCACCACCGCTCGACGAGGCCCACCTACGCCCTCGATCTGCCCGGCTTCGGGCTCTCGGAGCGCAGCGCCCGGCGCTACACGCCGCGCCTGATGACCGACGCGATTCACCAGCTGGTCCGGGAGATCCGGCGGCGCGAGGGGGACACCCCGATCGATGCCCTCGCGCTCTCCCTGTCCTGCGAGTTCTTGGCCCGCGCCGCCACGGAGGACCCGGCCTCCTTCCGCACGCTCTCGCTGGTCAGCCCGACCGGCCTGGAGGGGCGCCCTCGCCTCGGCCCTCCGGGCGCCACGCGCGAGGTCCCGGGACTCTATCGACTGCTCTCGTTCCCGCTGTGGTCGAACGCGCTCTACCGTAACCTCACCCGACCGGGCGTGATCCGGTACTTCCTCGAACGGACGTGGGGTGGGCCAGGCATCGACGAGGGGCTCTGGGCTTACGACGTGCACACGGCCCGGGCGCCGGGGGCCCTCCATGCGCCCCTCGATTTCCTCTGCGCGGCGCTGTTCAGCGCGGACATCGGGCGCGTCTACCAGTCCCTGGGCCTGCCGGTCTGGCTCTCCCACGGGTCGCGCGGCGACTTTGTCCGGTTCCGCGGGGCCCGCGAGCTCTCGAACCGCGACGCCTGGACCACCACGCCCTTCGACACCGGTGCGATGCCTTACTTCGAGGTGCCCGGCCTCTTCTTCGAGGCCTTCGAGGCGTTCTTGAAGGGGGCGCGGCGGCCCCCCGGTCAGGTAGGCGGGTAGAGGGAGTACGACGGGAAGTTGCCGTAGAGGCGCTCTTCCTTGCCGTCCGTGCGCTCGGTCACCGCCTGCACCAGCAGGTCACCGCCGACAAAGGCGCCCTTCCAGCTGGCGCCTCGGCCCCCGAATACCTCGTCCCGATCCCCGCGGGACCGGGGCTTGTTGACGCCGACCTTGAAGGCCTGGATCTCTTCGGAGACGCGGGCCGCGAAGTCGGTGTCATCGGTGGCGATGGAGGCCACCAGGGCGCCGTTGGAGGCGTTCATGGCGGCCAGGAACTCGGCCTCGGTGTCCACGAGGACGATCGAGTCGAGGGGGCCGAAAGGCTCGGCGTGGTACAGCGACCAGGACCGGGGAGGCGCGAGGATGCAGGCCGGACCGATGTACGCCGAGGTGTCCTGGCCCGGCAGGAACCGACCCCGCTCGCGCACGTGGCGCTCGAGGGGGATACCGCCGCCCTTCACGGCCTCGTCGTAGCGCTGGGCCAGATCGCTCGCCTTCTCGGCGTGGATCACGGGGCCAAAATCGAGATCCGGGAGCGAATCCTCGGGGCGCTCGACGGCCAGCGGGTGGCCGAACCGGAGGGAGTCGACCACGGGCAAGTAGGTCGCGAGAAACTCGGCGAACAGGCGCCGCTGGACGACGTACCGGGGGTACGCCGTGCACCGCTGCTTGCCGTACTCGAAGCCCTTCTTGAGGTGACCTGCGAGCAGCCCCCACTGGCTGAAGTTCCAGATGCCCCAGGTGTTGAGGCCTTCCTGCTCGAGCATGTGCCGGCGCCCCGTGTCCGCGAGGCTGGTGGCGGCCTTGCGGCCGTTGGCGCGCCCACCGACGAAGGCCAGGGCGCCGATGCCCTCGCCCCGGATCAGCGCGTTGCCCAGCTGCCCGCCCACGCCCGAGAGCAGGGTCACCGGGAGACCCGCCCGGTGCATCAGCGCGTGGGCCAGCGTCAGGCAGTGGAAGCCGCCCTGGCTGGGGGTCTTGGCGATGACCGCGTTGCCCGCGAGGAGCTGGACCAGCTCGGCGTGGATCTGCACGCTCATCGGGTAGTTCCAGCTGGCGATGTTGCTCACGGGGCCGGGGAGCGGGCCCCGACCGATCATCTGCCGCTCGATCTGACCCACGTACCACCGGACGCCATCGATGGCCCGGTCGACGTCGGCGCAGGCGAGGCGCCAGGGTTTACCGATCTCCCACACCAGCAGGAGGGCCAGCAGATCGCGGGAAGCCTCGATGGAGTCAACGGCCTCGGTCACCCGGGCGCGGCGCACGTCCAGATCGGTCGCGCGCCACTGCTTGTGCTGGAGGACCGCTGCCTCGACCGCGCTCACCGCGTCCGCGTAGTCGATCCGGGGAGGCCCCTGGATCGACGTCCCGTCGAGGGGGCTCACGTGGTTGCCGGGGGTACCTACCCGGCGCCACTCACCGCCCACGAGGTTGCGAAGCCGGTCGCTGTCAAAGGCCTCGGGCGCCGCCGAGATGCAGCGCGCGTAGGTCTCGTGCCAGGAGGTCCCTGGCTTGATCTTCAGCGTCATGTTCCCCCCCGGTGGGCTGGCCCGCCCGCGGTGTGGTGAAAGGTCAAGGCTTCGCGGGCGCTCCGGCCGCCTTCGGGGCAAAGGCCAGGCAACCACCTTCGGTCTTCACGGGACCCGAGAAGAGGCCGCAACCACCGCAGGAGCCGTACTTGCCGGCCAGGAACTGGGCGCAAGCGCCGCAGTTCTTCGCCGCGTCAGCGGCCTTCTCGACGTACTGGAACGTGCGCCGCTTCGACTTGGAGTCCTCGTCGATCGGCGTGTCACAGCCGGTCCCCGCGGCGGCCTGGGTGCCCCCGCCGGAGCTGCCGCTGTTGCCCTTGCACCCGCCCAGCGCCAGGGCGCTGGCGGAGCCGACGCCCAGAACGGCAAGGAAGAGGCTCTGCCTCCGCCCCATCTTGTTTTCTTCGTTTGACATGCTGTGCCCTCCTCGAAAACGTCGCGAGTTGTTGGTCACGACGGGTCTTGTGGTGTGGGAAATACCCGCCCGTCTGGGGCTCACCGATCAGGGGCGAGCAGACGAGGCAGGCTTTGCTTCAGGGATTGCTGATGACCCGGAGGGGGCCCCCGTTGCGCCCGAGGGAGCAGCGGACGGTGCGCCGCTCGCGGAGGCCGCAGGAGGAGCGCTCCCGGAGGCCGCCGGCATCGCGCTGGCAGAGGTCGCCGGAGCCCCACTCGCGGAGGCAGCAGGCGCGGCGCTTGGATCTGGCTCGGGGGTCTTGGTCTTCTGCGGCTGGGGCACCCAGGCCGCCAGTTCGGGGAAGCTGGGCAGCATGCTGACCCCCAGGAGCGGCTTGTAAGCCCCCTGGTGGCAGGTCGCGCAGTTGGCCTTGGGGCCGTCTCCCATGGGGCCCAGCCGCTGCGGGGGCAGGATCGCCGTGAGGGGTTCGACGTATTCCTTGTTCAGATCCCGGACCATCCGGATGCCGTACCAGGCCGTGGTCCGGGTGAGGGGGCTGGTGTTCCATTCCCCCATCGAGCGGCTGTTGTGGCAATAGGTGCAGTTGACGCCAAGCGCGCTCGACATGTGCATCATCAGGCCGTAGGTCCACTCGGCTTGCTTGATGGACGCGCGGTTCTCCGGGTCGATGGCCTCGTTGGATTGAACGCGGATGTTCTCGTCGTTCACGAGGAAGGGCCGGAACGACCCGTGAGGCAGCGAGCTGAGGCCCGCGTTGGTGGCGTACGCATGCTGGTTGGGTGGGCCGGGGATCCCACCGAAGCGCGTGTCCTGCTCCGGGACGTCGTACCAGACGTTCTTGGGGACCGGGTTGCCGCGGTGGCAGGTCCAGCACGTCACCCCGGTCTTCTGGACGTGAGCCTGCCAGTCCTGGTTGATGTGCATCGTCATCTGGATCATCCGGCGCGCAACAACCTTCGCGTACACCTCATCGGAGTGCATGTTGTTGTTGTCCGCGAGGGGGTAGCCCAGATCGTTGAGCACAATCTTGCCGTTGGCATCACGCTGGGGCGCATGACAGTAGGCACAGCCCTGATCGGGGGCGACCCACTGGGTGATCGACGCCATGAGGCGGGTCACCTCGGCGGAGGACAGATGCCCCAGAACCTGGACGTTCTTGTAAGCGTCCACGGCCCTCGCACCGTCCTTGGGTGCGGGGGGCAGCATGAAGGGGACCTGGTTCTCCGCGGTCTTCTCCGCCAGCTCCTTGAGCGTCGAGACGGTCTCCATCCCGATACCCGGCGCGCCTTTCTGCGCCCCAGCGGTCGAATCGTAAGCCGCGACGGTGGCCATCGCCACCAGCACGCCGCCCAGCGCCCCGGCGCCTTTTGCGATCGGATTCATCGCTTCAACTTTCCTGGTTCATCGGATTTTTTCGTGGAGCCGGCGGGAGCAGCGGAACCAGCGGAACCGGCGGAACCGCTCGAAGCGGGGGCCGCCGAGGCCGAGGGAGCAGCCGAGGCCGACGAGGGAGGAGCTGCAGATCCAGAGGCAGCAGGGACCGCCGAGCTATCGGGGGCAGCAGAGGAGCTCGCCGCAGGCACCGCGCTCATCGCCGGAGGAGCCGAGGCCGAGGCCGAGGCCGGAGCCGAGGCCGAGGTCAGGGCCGAAGCCGAGGCCACGAAGCCAGGCTGCATGACCGGCGGGAGGGGCAAGGTCCTGGGGTCCGGCCCGATCTGGTAAGGCGCCTCGTACTGGGGGGCGAAGTCGTGCTTGACCGCCCAGAGGTACCAGTTGTCCACCGCGGTGCCGGTGAGCAGGATGCCGATGCCGCCGGTGAGGGGGCAGAGCACCGCGAACCACCAGGCCCACCGGTGGATGGACTCGAAGGTGGCGTTGAAGCCCATGGTCCAGCGCCAGAAGAGGCCGCCGCGCTCGGCCGCGGTGCCGCGGCTCACGATCTGGCTGGCCTCGCGCTCGCCGCCGAGGTGGCTGAGGGCGAGGACCGTGGCCCCGTGCATCGCGAAGAGCAGGGTCGATCCGTACAGGAAGACGATCGAGAGCGCGTGGAAGGGGTTGTAGAACAAGTTCCCGTATCGAATGGAGAATGCTGCGGTCCAGTCGAGGTGGGGGAAGATGCCGAAGGGGACAGCTTCGCCCCAGCTTCCCATGAGGATAGGGCGGATGAATCCGAGGACAAGGTAGAGCCAGATGGCCGCGGCGAAGGCCCAGGCGACGTGGGTACCCAGCCCGAGGGCCCGGGCGCGGCGGTAGGTCCGGAGCCACCAGAGCAGCACCGAGGCGGTGAGGAAGAAGCCGGCGATCAGCCACCAGCCACCCTGGTTCAGCGGCGGCATCACCGTGAGGCCGAGGGAGGGAGGTGGCGGTTCGAGGGCGAGCCAGGGGAGCTGCCGCACGAACTGCACCGGGTCCCACCCGACGGAGGCCCACATGTTGAGGCCGATGATCTCGAAGGCGATGAAACCGCACAGCAGCGAGGCGATGCCGAGGTAGCCCAGGTAAACCGGGCCGACCTGGGCGGCGCCAAACCACCCGTACAGCTTCCAGAAGAAGGAGCCCCGGGTACGGAACTCCGGGTTCGGGATGGGCGGGCCCTGCTCGAGGGGGCCTGCGACCTGGATCTGGGTAAAAATGTTCTGGTATTCGGCCATGGTCGGGCTCCCCTCAATTCCACACCGGAAGGCTCAGCCAAAAGTTCCACCACTCGGGCCAGCCCTTCGTCCAGAACGGCCCGCTCAGGATGATGCAGACCGCGCTCCAGAAGCCCGAGCTCAGCGCCAGGAACAGCCCGAGCCGGTGGATGCCGAGGGCGCCGATCGAGTACCCGATGTGGTCCCGGAAGAAGCCGTCCTCGTACTCCGCGTTCTTCACCGTCTCGCCCTTCACGGGGTTGACCACGGACAGGATCAGCCCACCGTGCAGCGAGAGCGCGAAGGTCGTGGTGAAGAAGAACGACACCGCGATCATGTGCGCCGGGTTGTAATGAAAATGCAGGTACTGGTAGCCAGTGTTCGACACCCAGTCGAGGTGCGTGAAGATCCCGTAGGGGAAGCCATACCCCCACGCGCCCATCATCACCGGACGGATCACCACCAGCGAGAAGTAGGCGAAGATCGCCACGCTGTAGGCCACCGGGATGTGGTAGCCCATGCCCAGCTTCCGGCTGATCTCGACCTGCCTCAAAGCCCAGGAGCCGAAGGCTCCCAGCGCGCAGACCGTCACGATCTGCCAGATGCCCCCCTCCATCATCGGCGCGAACGACAGTCCGTACTCGATGGGCGGCGGAGCCACGTTGATCTTCCAGATGTTCCAGGTCGGACCGTGCGCTGCATCCCACAGGATCAGCGCCACTCCGATGATGGAGAAGAAGATGGTCGTCACGCCAAAGAAGCCGACGTAGAAGGGCCCGACCCAGAAGTCGAACAGGTCCCCCCCTACCAGCGTCCCTCCACGGACTCGATATCGTCTTTCAAAGCTCAACAGGGACACGATTGCCTCCTAATCAGCACGGACGAACCAGATGCGAGAGCCTGTCCGGTGGGCGAGTGCTGGTCGACGTGGGGCAAGGTGCCCCTCACGATGAAACGAGAGCGCCGCTGTGACTGCCGGGGTCGTGGCGCGGACGAGCGCCCCGGCAGGCGTCCGTTGCGGACAGGCAGGCCAGGGCC
>JALOQB010000095.1 GCA_025453595.1 Polyangiaceae bacterium | reverse complement strand
ATATCCATCAAACCATCCTGTTGACCTCAAACCAATAAGAAGAATCGGCTGGGGCTGCGGCTGGGGCTGCGGCTGCGGCTGGGGCTGCGGCTGCGGCTGCGGCTGCGGCTGCGGCTGCCGGAGAGGGTCGGCTGCGGCTGCAGGGGAGGGTCGGCTGCGGGTCAACGCAGCCAGCTTGATCCGTCGGTCGGTCGTATCAGCCCCCCAGCAGCCGCCACCAGAGGGGCACCGTGAGCCCGCTGAGCGGCACCCCGAGGGCCAGGAGCGCGACGCCGAGATCCGCCTCCAGATCGTGCTCGGAGGCCAGCACCACCGCCGTCACCATGGGCCCCATGGCGGCCTGCGCCACCGCCACCCGCTCGGGCAAGCCGATGGCGCCGCGGGCCAGCCAGAGCAGCGCGAGGACCAGCGCCGGCGCCACCACCAGGCGCCCCAGCAACCCCACCAGGACCCGCCCCCACCGCCCCCGCAGCGCGGAGGGCTGGAACAGCCAGCCCACGCTCGCCAGCGCCAGCGGGCTCAGCATCGACGCCAGGCGCTCCAGCGCCCCCTCGACCACCGGCGGAAAGGCCACCCCGCGCAGCAGCAGCGCCAGCAGCAACGCCACCGTCGGGGGGAAGCGCAGCATCCGGCCCAGGTGCGCCCCGGGCGAGAACGAGCGGCCCGCCAGCCCCGCGGCGAAGGGCATCGCCAGGAAGGTCAGGGCCCCGAAGGAGCCGAGCTGATCGACCACCACCGCCAGCGCCAGCGCCTCCCCTCCCCCCAGGGCCTCGATCAGCGGGAGCCCCACGAAGGCCGTGTTGCCCAGCCCCACCGCCAGCGCCATCCCGCCGGCCTGCCGGGCGTCCAGCAGGCCGGCGCGGCGCGCCAGCAGCGAGGCCCCCGCCGCCGCCAGGAACACCACCCACAGCGCCCCGGCCCCCAGCAGCGAGGCCGCCTCCAGCGGCGCGCCGCGGACCGACCGGAGCACCAGCGCCGGCAGCGACACGTTCACCACCCAGGCGTTCACCACCCGGTGGCTCTCCGGCGGGAGGCCGCTCCAGCGCCGCGCCAGCGCCCCGAGGGCAAAGCAGAGGACCAGCAGGATCAGGTTGCTCAGCGGGAAGCTCCCGGCCTCGGGCCGCAGGTTTGATAGAAGGAGACTATCAAAGGTCGAGGTCTGCCAGGTCGGCGAGGTCGTGCTGGAGCTGGCGAGCCTCGTCCTCGTCGATGCGGGTCTCGACGGCGAGGGCGAGGTCGGCAGGGTGAGCGCCCCAGGCCTCGGCGAGGATCTCGACGATGCGGCGGGCCTCGCCGTCCTCGAAGGAGGAGAAGGCGCGGCGGAGGCCTGGGAGGGCGCGGAGGAAGGCTTCGTCGCCGAGTGCTTCGAGGAATTCGTTCATGGATCGCCAGAGCTGCCGGCGAGCGAGGAGGGCCATGCGGTTGCGGGAGGCGAGGCCCTCGAAGAAGCCAGCGCAGCGGGCCGGCTCCATGCCAGGGGAGACGCGGCGAGCGATGCGCTGGTCGAGGAGCTGATCCTGGATGGCGCCGGCCTCGAGGAGGAGCGCGCAGGCGACGCCCGCGGGGAAGGGGTGGGCGAGGTCGTCGTCGGCGAGGGCATGGAGGGCGGCGGCCCAGCGATCGGTGGGGAGGGGCTCGTCGAGGTCGTCGAGGAGGGCGACGGCGTGGACATCTGCCATGGCGCGTCCGACCTCGACCGAGGCGTCGTCGTTGCAGCGAGCGGCGGCGCCGACCAGGAGCACCGCGCGCAGGAAGAGCTGGCGGACGAGGGGCCGAACGGAGGTCGTGTCGACCTCATCGACCTCGCGAAAGCGCGCCAGGTACGCCAGCTCGCGGGCGGCGCTGGCCACGGAGGGGAAGGAGCCGTCGAGGGTGGCGAGGGACTGGACCAGGCGGAGCGCCTCCTCGAAGACCGAGGGGAGCGCGCAGCGGCGGCCCTGGTTGACGAGCGCGGCGGCCTGACCGACATCGGTGGCGGCGGCCAGGCGCTCGGAGAGGCGGCGGGCGGCAGCGGTCTCGATGGTGTCGCCGAGGAGGGAGCGCTCCGCGAGGGCGACCTCGCAGTCCGGGGTCCAGCGAGCGATCCAGCGCTCCTTGAAGGTGTTCTGGCGTCGATCCTCGTCGCCGGTGTGATCCCTGGCAAAGCCGATGTCCAGGGCGTCCAGGCGCCGGAAGAAGAGGGCGACGCGGCGATCACGGAGGGCCGTGGCCCGGTTTTTGGCGGAGCTGTCCTCGCGGAGGTCGAGGGCCTGGCCCTTGTCGGCGCGGCCCTTGACGACCTGCTCCTTGTCCACGAGGTACCCGGAGAGCCCCAGGTCGAGGATCCAGCGGTGAAAATCCTCCTGGATGGCGGTCTGCGCGACGCCGGGGGGCAAGGCGCCGATGGCGTCCCCGATCTCGACGGCCTCCAGGTGCGGGGCGAGGAGGGCCGCGTCGCCCTGGCCCAGCAGCGAGATGGCGGCGTCGCGGAGCTCGGCGAGGGTGGGCGCGGAGCGATCCTGGTGGAGCGCCGCGAGGGCCGTGGCCAGGCGGACCGCCTCGATGACCTCGGCGCTGGAGCGCACCTTGCCGGCGAGCCGGAGCCGCGCCGCGACCGCGGCGAGGTAGCGCGCCGGGAGCCGCCCAGTGGTCCCTTGCTGGGTCTCCTCCCAGAGCGCCTGGTAATAGGCCGGGGCGTGGTTCCCGGCCCCGTAGCCCGACTGGGAGCTCAGCCTCCGGTAGCTGTAAGGCATCAGCGCGAGGCGCACCGGAGGGGACGGGAGCGCGCGGAGCGATCCGTCGTCGAGGGGAGGGAGCTCCCAGCGCAGGGCCGAGGCGTGGTAGGCGCCGCAGACCGCGACGATGCGCTCCGGCGCATGCCCCTCGGCGACCACCCGGCGCAGCTCGCGGCGCATGAAGGCTTCCCGCAGCAAGGTCTCGCGGCGCTCGTGCCCTGACTCCTCGCGGAGCGAGCGCAGGCCCTGCCCGAACTCCAGGAGCGCGTCGCGGTACGAGCCCTCCTCCTGGAGCTGCTCGAACTGGCGCTCCCACCAGACCTCGTGGTGCGGGTCGCCGGTGATGCGAGCGATCTCCTGCCAGGGATCGGCCAGGTAGCGCCGGGAGTCGTCAGAGGGTCCTGGTTGACCCTCATCGGTTTCTCCGGTTTCGAGGCCGAGGAAGATCTGGGCGGGGAGGTCAAAGAAGCGGACGAGGCGCTTTCGGCGAGCGGCCCAGGTGGCGGCGATCCACTCGGGAGAATAAGGGGCGAGGGGGAAGAGAAGGGAGCGGATCGGGGGGGCCTGGGTGAAGGCCAGGATGGCGATGGGAGGTCGGGTTTTCTTGTGGAGAAAGTGTTCGATGAGGGGAGAAGCGTCGGCGGGCCCCTCGATGAGGACGGCGGAGGGGTCGATGCGGTCGAGGAAGCGTTCGAGGTGCCAGGCGCCCGCCGGGGACAGGTGGCGGACGCCGAAGATCTGGCCCATGGGGCCCGCGGAGGGAGGAGGCGGGGGGGCCGGAGGGGCGGCCTTCCTGGGGGGCATCAGACCAGCTCTTTGCAGGCCTTGTAGAGGCCGGTCCACTCGCCGCCGCGCTTCTTGAGGACGTTCTCGAGGTACTCGACGAAGACCTCCTCGTCCCTGGCGTCTTCCTTGACGACGGCGCCGAGGAGGCCGGCGGCGAGGTCGCGCTCGGAGACAGTGCCATCGCCGAAGTGGCCGGCGAGGGCCATGCCGTTGCCGAGGACGGAGATGGCCTCGGCAGTGGAGAGGACGCCGGAGGGGGATTTGATCTTCTGCTTGCCGTCGAGGGTCTGGCCGCGGCGGAGCTCCTGGAAGATCTGGACGATCTTCTCGACGGCCTGGCGCCCCGGGGGCGAGGCGGGGAGGCGGAGGGCCTGGCCCAGGTCGGCGACGCGCTTCTCGACGATGGAGATCTCGGTGGCCAGATCGGAGGGGACCGGGAGGACGACGATGTTGAAGCGGCGCTTGAGGGCGGCGGACATGTCGTTGACGCCGCGGTCGCGGGTGTTGGCGGTGGCGATGAGGTTGAAGCCGCGCTGGGCCTGGACGTGAGAATTGAGCTCGGGGATGGCGAGGACCTTCTCGGAGAGCAGGGTGATGAGGGCGTCCTGGACCTCGGAGGGGCAGCGGGTGATCTCCTCGAAGCGGAGCAGCTTGCCTTCAGCCATGCAGCGGTGCACCGGGGAAGGCACCAGGGCCCGGGGCGAGGGCCCCTCGGCGAGGAGCATGGCGTAGTTCCAGGAGTAGCGGATCTGCTCCTCGGTGGTGCCGGCGGTGCCCTGCACCAGGAGCTGGGAGGTGCCGCTGATGGCGGCCGAGAGGTGCTCGGAGAGCCAGCTCTTCGCGGTGCCAGGCTCACCGAGGAGGAGCAAGGCGCGATCGGTGGCGAGGGTGGCGACGGCGATCTCGACGAGGCGCTCGTGGCCGATGTACTTGGCGGTGGGGTGGACGCCCTTGAACTCCTTGCCGCACACGTAGGCGAGGACGGCGCGCGGCGAGAGCTTCCAGCCGGGCGGGCGCTCGAAGGAGTCGGCGGCGGCGAGGGCCTCGAGCTCGCGCTGGAACAGCACCTCGGCGGGCTCGCGGAGCGCCTGGGAGCTGGCACCGGAGAGGGCCCCCTCGGCGGGTTTTACTGCTTCTTTCTTGCTTGCCATGTCAAACCTTCCGATCTCGTTCGAGGTGAGCCACCAGCTCCTCGATCTGGCGGACAACCCAGGCGTTCTTCGATTTCTTCGCCTTCTTCAGCGCCTCGTGGAGGTGAGGTAGGGCCGCGGGGTTGTCGAGCTGATGGAGCGCGCGGAGGGCCTGGTAGGGGTACGAGAGGGCCCCCTTGTGGAGCAGGGCGCTGGCGATGGGGACGGCGGCGCCTGGGTCGCCGATACGCCGGAGCGCGTCGTACATCAGGTGGGAGAGCTCGTGCTCGTGGGAGAGCAGCTCGCAGAGCGGTTCCACGGCCTCCCTGGCCCTGAACACGCCGAGGAGATGGACCACGCTGGGGCTCAGCTTCTTGTGGGAGAGCAGCGCGACGAGGGCCGGGAGGATGGAGCGATCGTTGATACGCTGGAGGGCCTGGGCTGCGGCGCCGGTGTGGCGCCGCTCGGCGAGCATGGCGAGGAGCGGGGCGGTGGCCCGCGGGTCCCGGAGGTTGCCCAGGATCTGCGCCGCCTGGGGGCTCAACTCCTTGTGGTCGAGGAGCCGCAGCGCGACGTCGCCCCAGCGAACGTCCTTGCGGAAGGGGAAGCGCGTCAACTTGCGGGTGTAGAGCTGATCGTCCTGCTCGCCGTCGTCGTCGGGAGGGGGCGCGTCGAGCCCCGGGATCGCCTCGGGCCCGGCGGGCGGTGCCTCCTCCTCGGGCTCATCCTCGACGTGATCAAGGTAGTACCCGGCGCCGCTGATCTCCTGGAGAAGCTTGCGGGCCACGGAGGTGCCCTTCTTGGTGGCGAGGGCCTCGTCCGAGAGGAAGGGCTCCATGCGCTCGAAGACGGTGGTCAGATCGAGGTGGAAGAAGGCCCAGACCGCGAGGGCCTCGATCTCGTGGCCCTCCTCGTCGATGCGCTCGGCCAGGACCTCGAGGGCACGGCGATCGCGGCTGAGCTGGAGGGCGCTGCCGGCGGCCTGGCGGATCGCCTCGACCGGATGCCTGCGAAACAGCTCGATCAGCCGGTCGATCACCTCGGGGGAAGGCCGCGCGCCGAGCACCTGGAGGACCCGACCGACGCGCTCTGTCTTCTCGGCCAGGGAGCGGAGGGCCTGCTGCTCTTCCTTCTGGCTGGCCTGCTGCTGGGCCCGGGTGAGCTTCTGCCCGGCGCGGGCCCGGGGGGCCTTGAACGGCTTGAAATCGAGGGCCTCGGGGGTCAGCAAGGCCAGGAGCCGCCGGGTGGCGTCCGGGTGCCGGAACCGCTGGAGCGACGGGATCGCCACCGCCGTCACCTTGCCGCTGTCCTCCTGGAGCGCCTGGAGCAGCAGCGTCAGCGTCGAATCCCGGGTGCCGATGCCCATGACCTCCACGCAGGCGGCGCGGACCTCCTGGTTCTTCTCCGAGGTGTAGAGGGCGCAGACCCGGGCCTCGGCCTCGCCAGGGGCCACCTTCTCGAGGGCCGCCACCGCCGCCGCCCGCACCTCGACGGACATCTCACGCTCCCCCCCCTTCTGCCGCCCTTTCCGGGCTTCCCCCTCCGCGGGCGCCTCGGTGGCCTTGAGGCAGGCCTCGACCAGCGGCCTCGCCGCCTCCCCCCGGATCGCCACGATGCAGCGCAGCCGCCGGGCGTCCGCGCTCTTCCCACGAGGGTTGAACTGGCGCTCGATCCGCGCCGCCGCCGCTTCTCCCAGCTCCGGCAGGATCTGCGTCGCCACCAGGTCCCCAAGCGTCGGATCCCCGAGCGCCTGCACCCATAGATCAAGCAGCCTAAGGTCACGAAAGACCCCCCGCTCCACTGCATCCTGGATCACCCGGGGTCGATGGATCTTCTTGCCGTGAAGGGTGACACCGGAGGTGAGGGCGCGGTGGATGACCTCCAGGTCATGTTGAGGCGTCGATGAGTCGAGGGGGGCGGCGGGAGGGAGCGGCTCGAGGTCGCCGCCCCCGATGGGTCTGGCCTGAGCGCCGCGGAGACGGAGGTTGAGGGCGCCGAGCGATAGCAATTCGGAGGCCGCCGAGCGCCCCCTGGCCCCGAGCACCCGGTCGATCTGCGTGACCACGGCGCCGAGGGCAGGCACCTTCGGGGCGAGGGCGGCGAAGCCCTCCCGGGCCCGGGTCAGCCCCTCATCCGCGGGGGCGGACCCGCTACCAGCCAGGAGCAGGCGCCGCAGGTCCTGGTCAAAGGCGCGAAAAAGATCGTGGGCCATGGGTCCTCTCAGGTGCCGAGGCGAAGGTGCCGTTCGCCCGCGAAGAGCGCCAGCGCCTGGCCAAAGATGCCCCTGGCGACGGGGTCGTACCAGAGGCGCGTGGCCACGCTGCCCGGGCCAAAAGCGGCGGCGGCGTGGGCCAGGTTGAGGGAGGTGGGGAACGAGGCGTCGGGGGGGTCGCGGAAGAGCAGGCGCTGCCCCGCGCCGTCCTCCATCGCGGTCAGCCGCTGGTCGCCCCACAGGGATTGCCCGAAGCGACGCGCGTCGAGGAGGAACACCGCCTGCATCGGCGCCAGGGGGTTCTTGAGCTGCTCGCGGAGCGCCTTGATCGCCGCGTCGACGGGGCGGGCCATTGCATGGAGTCTCCGGATATCCTCGGCGGATCGAGATCGCTCGGAGAGGACAGCCTCGTCGCGGTCGTTCCAACGGATGCGGCGGTTGACCAGCTCGCCGGGGTAGAGGGCGGCCTCGCGGAGCTGGAGCACGCCGAGGCGGGAGGGTCGGAGCCTGGTATCAGGGCGGCGAGCGGCGGCGAAGGGGAGGGCGGTCCACTCGACGAAGATGGAGCCATCGTCGAGGTCGAGGAGGTAGCCCTCGGCGGAGATACGCTCGAGGGAAGGGTCCTCGTGGCGCTCGTGGGCGAGTTCGAGGAGGGAGCGGCCGGTGACCCAGTAGCCGGCCTCCTTGAGCTCGGAGAGCTTCCAGGCGCGGCCCAGGAGGGCCTCGAGCTGGGCGTCGCTCTCGCTGCGAGAGTCGCCCTCCTCGGCCTTGCCGTCGAGCATGCGCTGGCCCCGGCGCAGCACGGCCCAGAGCTGGATGAGGGCGTCAGCGAGGCGAGCGTGGCGGTCCTCGTCGGAGAGGGGGGAGCGCAGGAGCGGGAGGTCTTCCTCGTCGAGCTCGTCGCGGTGGGCCTGGAGCAGGGAGGCCAGGCGGATCAGGCGCTCGCGGGCCCCCTGGAGCTGGCTGTCCCCGAGGCGGTTGGCCTGGTCAATGAGCCCCTCGACGCCCTCGCTCTTGAGCCCACCGAGGCCCGTGGTGGCGACGTCGATGATGAGCTTTTCGAGGCTCACCAGCGCGTCGAGCTGCTGGGAGGTCTTCCGGGCCAGCGCGGCCTCGTTGACCTTCCGCGGCTTCTCCTCGACGGTGGATTGCTTCTCGCGCCGCTCCTTGAGCTTCTCGCTCTTCTCGATCAGATCCGCGGGGGGCTGGCCCACCGGGAAGGCGCTGCCCCGCTGGGCGAAGGCGAGGGCGAGGGCGAGGGCGTGCTTGCAGGGCCGCTGGCGGGAGGGGCAGTTGCAGCGCATCGACGGGGCGACCTTGCTGGAAGCAAAGTCGAGGGACACCTTGTAAGGCTCCTTCGCGGACCCCTTGCACTCGGCGAAGACCAGCACCCCATCCGCGGAGCGAGCGAACCCACGGAAGGCGCTCTTGCGAAGCAGCCCGCGGGCGTCACCGAGCGCGCTCTCGACGGGGGCCAGGGCCGCGACGTGATCTTCGGTGAATTCAGCCATGGTCTCCCTCGGCGTCCACGAGGCATAGCCTAGAACCAGGGGTCCAAGGAAGGGAAGCGGCCCCGGCGGGCACGGGGCATCCATCGAACGCGGAGACCGGGACGGAGGCCACGAGGGGTGCTACGGTGGGTTTCATGAGCGCGTCGCGAGGGGTTCTGGCGCTGTGCCTTGTGGGCTGCATGCATCCGGCAGACGACCCCCCTTTGTTTCCCGAACATCCGGGTACTTTTTCCATCCCCAGCGCCGAGGCGAGCCCCTCGACCCAGTACGACGAGGCCCCTCCAGCGGCCCCGAGGCTGCGTCGCACCAAGACCCTCGGCCAGACCGACTACGCATCGGCCCCTGCCCCGGCGGCCCCGGGCCAGGTCGCGGCGGGCCCCACGGTCATCGTGAACAACAACATCCAGCAGACGACCACCACCGTGGTGGCCCCCGCCTTCCTGCCGGGCCAGGTCGCGGCGCCTTCCTTCGGTGGCGCCAGGGCAGCACCGGCGGCCCGGGGCGGCTCCGGCGCTGCCCCTGGCGGCACCCCGCCGGTGGGGGGAGACTGGCCCCAGGTTCCAAGCTACGGTCCCCGTTGACCCATGGGCTGGAAACGCATCCTCGTCCCCCACGACTTCTCCCCCTGCGCCGTCCGGGCCGAGCGCCTAGCGGCCGAGCTGGCCGAGCTGCACCTGGCGCAGCTCCTGCTGCTCCATGTCACCTCGGCGCCGGGCCTCGACCCGGAGACCGAGGTGGGCTTCTCCGAGCGCGCCGAGGCGGCCCCGCTCTCCCGGCGACTGACCGGTGAGCCCAAGGCCAGGCTGGAGCACATCGCGGCCACGCTCCGGGTCCGGGGCCTCACCGTCGAGACCGAAGCCCTCGTCGGCCCTCTCGCCGCCACGATCCTCGAGCAGGCCGAGAAGCACCGGAGCGACGTCATCGTGATGGGCACCCACGGGCGCAAGGGCATCCAGCGCTTGCTCCTCGGCAGCGTCGCCGAGGACGTGCTCCGCCGGGCCCACATCCCCGTGGTGACCATCCGCTACGAGGACGAGGAGGCCACCACCCCTCTCCTTGTCCCCAGCGGCGCCTGAGCGGCTAGCGCCCCCCGCGCCGCGCGGCCCGGTTGCAGGCGTCCTGCAGCGGGGCCAGCACCGCCTCCCGCGAGGCCTCCGAGCGCACCACCGATAGCACCGACAGCATCGACGCCACCACCCCGAGCCACGCGTTGCGCCCGCGCACCAGGTTCGGCCCCGCGTCTCCCTGGCCCGTGGTCCGCTGGAACTCGACGGACCCGAGGCGCCCACCAAGGTCGGCCCAGAGCGAGAGCAGGTCCAGCCCCGTGACCTTGGGCAAGAGCTTGATTTCCTTGAGAATTTTCTGTGCCTCAGGGTCAGAAGCGACTGCCTCCCGGGCGCGGGCTGCGGAGGCGGCCTCGGCCTCGTAGGAAGCCTGGGTGGTGGCGAGCCCTTCCGGCAGGATCATGTCGCGGAGGGCTTCGAGGCGGGCGACCTCCTCGGCGTCCGGGGCGTCGCTGGCGAGGCGGAACGAGAGGGCAGCGGAGACGGCGAAGTAGAGGGCGCGGACGGCGTGATCGTGGCGGTCGTCGAGGGCCTGGGCCTGGAGGGCGAGCTTGCTGGCCTCCGGGGACTGATTGGCGGGGGAAGGCTGGGCGGCGCGGGCGAGCTCCTGGTGGGCCTCCTCCAGGCGCGGCAGGAGCGCGGCGAGCTCGGAGGATTGGGACAGGGTGGCGCGGCGCGCTCCGAGCCAGTCCGAGGAGAGCGCGAGCATGGAGGCAGCATCGAGGGAACGTAGAGCGAGGGCCATGAGCGAGGGATATCGTACAACGAGGGCCGCCGCTTCATGCGGATTCTGGGCTGGCCGCGGCGGTGGCCTTTCGGCATCATGAGCGAGAGGGGTCGCACGCCATGAACACCACCAAGATGCTCTGTTTCTCCGCGTTTCTGGCCTGTGGTGCCGCGCTGATGGGCGCCGCAGGCTGCGACGATACGCAGGCCGAGAACGAGGAGGCGCTCCCCGGGGTGGGCCCGATCGGCGCCGGTGGGGCCCCGTACCTGGGTGGCCTGGGCGGAGCCGGTGGGGCGGGGGCCGGCGAAGGGGGAGCGAGCGGGGCCGGGGCCGCCGGGGCGGGGGCCGGCACGGCGGGGGCGAGCGGAGCAGCGGGCGGCGCGGCGGGGGCGGGCGGCGTGGTGTGCGAGGGGGGCGGCAAGGCGAGGCTGCGGGTGGCGAACCTGGTGCCGCGGGCAGGGCAGCTGGAGCTATGCGCCCGGAAGGCGAGCGCCGCGGATTTCAGCGACGCGCGGCGGCTGGTGAAGGAGCTGGGCGACGCGACCAGGAGCGGGCTGGCCTTCCGGGAGGTGAGCAAGGGGTTCGAGGTCGACGGCGGCGGGTGGGTGCTGAAGGCCATCGACGCGACCGAGACCAGCTGCGAGGGCCCGGGGCTCTACGAGGGCGAGCTGTGCCTGAACGATCAGGACGACGTCTCGGCGCTGATGATGGAGGGGCAGCTGCAGGGGGTGCGCAACGCGGGCCCGACGGAGGGCAACCGGCTCCGGTTTCTCCATGCGTACGCCGGGGAAGGGCCCCTCGACGTGGGGCTGGTCGATCCGGGCGCCAACGAGCAGAGCATCGAGGACGACGTGCTGCTGGCGCCGCCGGTGTTCGCGGCGCTGGGGTTTGGCCAGGTCGCCCCCGCCGGGGTCACGGACCAGGGGTTCCCGGTGCTGGCCACGGGTTACCTCGACCTGCCGCTCGGCTACAACTCGGTGATCCCCGTGGGCGCGGCCCCGGCCGGGACGACCACCGTGCTGTTCACCGTGGTGCTTGATTTCAAGGAAAAAGGCAGGACGATGACCGCCTTTGGCGTCGGCAAGAAGGGGGATCCGGGCTTCCCGTTCCAGGCGGTGCTGTGCGACGAGACCAAGGAGACCGGGGTGCTGGCGAGCTGCACGGTGTTTTGAAAAAATCTCCGGCAGGGGGCCCGGGGGGTAGCATCGGGGTCGCATGCGCCTGCCGAGACGCACCGAGCGCCGCCTGGCGCTCATCTTTGTCATGGTGGCCACCCTGCCCCTGGTGACCTCCATCGTCGTGGCCCGGTACCTCACCAACGCCACGCTCTTCCTGTTCTACAACCCGGAGGTCGTGGGCGAGCTGGAGCGATCCCTCGCCGTGTACAGCGAGCTGGCGCAGACGATGAAGGCCGGGCTCCGGGCCAAGGCCGACGCGATCGCGGCCCAGGAGCCGCTGCGGGCGGCGGCGATCCTGCGGGATGGGCCGAGCATCCAGCAGGAGCTGGACACGGTGTTCAAGCTCTACCCGGACGTGGTCAGCGTGACCATCCTGGCGCCGCCGCGGCCTGATCCTCCGGCGCCTGGCGAGGACGAGGCGCCAGGGGAAGCGCCGGCGGAGGCGCCCCCGGGAGAGCAAGGGGAACCCGGGGAGGTGCTCCAGGTGCTGGGCCACCGGGATCGGGGCTGGCCCGTCGACGAGCGCAGCGAGCGGCGGCTGGAGGTGCTGCGCCCCCTGGACCGACGCGAGGGCGCCCCGAGCCTCAAGGTCATCTTCGCCGCCCCCCGCTCGACCCTCGACAACATCACCAAGGCCTCGGATTTTCTGGGAGAATACCGGCTCCTCGGCCGGGAGCAGCGCTCGGTGGAGCGCTGGTACCTGAACGCCTACGCGATCCTGGTGGGGGTCACGATCCCGCTGGCGGTGCTGCTCGGCGTGCTGCTGGCGCGCCAGGTCACCCGGCGCATCGAGGCCCTGGCCCGGGCGACCCAGGACGTGGGCACCGGCGACCTGACCGTGCGCGTCCCGGTCGAGGGGGAAGACGAGCTGACGCACCTGGCCGTGGCCTTCAACCGCATGCTCGGGGAGCTGGACGAGAGCCGGGCGCGGGTCGAGTTCCTGGGCCGCATGGGCACCTGGCAGGAGATGGCGCGGCGCCTCGCCCACGAGATCAAGAACCCGCTGACGCCGATCCAGCTCGCGGTGCAGGAGTGCCACCGGCGCTACGACGGGGGCGACCGGCGGTTCCAGAAGCTGCTCGATACGACCCTGGAGATCGTCGAGGAAGAGGTGGGGACGCTGCGGCGGCTGGTGACCGAATTCAGCAATTTTGCCCGGCTGCCCCGGGCCGAGCTGACCGAGGCGGATTTCCTCCAGTTCCTCGAGGAGCAGCGGGAAAAGATCGCGCTCACCGAGGCCGAGGAGGAGCTGAGCAACCAGCTCCGGGGGGTCACCTTGCGCTGGAACCTACCCACCGGCTCGACCCCGGTGGCCTTCGACGCGCTGCTGCTCCACCGCGTGCTGGTCAACCTGACGACCAACGCGGCGCAGGCGATCCGCCAGAGGACCGACGAGGGGGTCATCCAGATCGAGCTGACGCGGGAAGCCCAGCAACTCTGCCTCGACGTGGAGGACAGCGGGCCCGGGATCGCCCCCGAGCTCCGCGAGCGCATCTTTGACCCGTACTTCACGACCAAATCGGACGGCAACGGGCTGGGGCTCGCGATCGTGAAGAAGATCATCGTCGAGCACGGAGGCACCATCGAGGCCGGGGCCAGCGCGCTGGGCGGCGCCCGGCTACGGATCCGCTTGCCGCTGGCCGGCACCCCTGCGAGCCAGGTTGCGCTCCTGCACAGCGGGAGCCAGAGTGCACCTCCCTCGACCCCGTCCTGAGGCCCCCATGTCGTCCACCCAGGCCAGCCGCGACCCCGGAAACCCCCTCGCCATCGCCCTCATCGTGCTTGGCCTCCTGCTGGCCGTCGCCTGGTTCCCCAGGATGGGCCTCGGTGTGGGCAAGCACCGGCTCGTCGACCAGCCTGCCCCCGAGTTCAGCCTCGAAGTTGTTCACAACGGCGCCGTCGGTAGCAAGGTGAACCTCGCTGAATTCCGGGGAAAACCGGTGCTCATCGACTTCTGGGCCACCTGGTGCGGCCCCTGCCAGATCGAGGCCCCCATCCTGAACCGCGTCGCCGAGCGCTACCGCGATCGAGGCCTCGTCGTCCTCGGCGTCAACACCGGGGACAAACCGGGCCTCGCCCCCGCCTTCGCCCAGAAGAAGCAGCTCACCTACCCCATCCTGTTCGACGCCCAGCACGAGGCCGCCGACCTCTACGACGTCACCGCCCTCCCCACCATGGTGCTGGTCGGCAAGGACGGGAAGGTGCGCACCATCCGCTCTGGGCTGGTCGACGAGCGCACCCTCGACGCCCTCGTCGCCGCCGAGCTCTGATCCACCCGGTGCGTCATGCGCAGGTCGCTCAACCGCCGGTCGTGAACCAGCGCTTCAACCACCACTCCGAGCGAAGCTCGACCTGATCCAGGACCTGCTCGAAATGTTCGGGGCCTCCATAGTAGGGATCTTCCACATCCCGGTCGTCGAAGGGCTGGACGCGCTCGCAGAGCTCGCGAGGGGCCCGCTGGAGGAGCGTCTGGACGTGGGAGCGATCGAGGCCGAGGAGCAGGTCGAAGCGCCGGAAATCACCGGGCGTCACGGCGCGGGCCCGCAGGGAGGAGAGGTCGTAGCCGCGGGCGGCAGCGGCGCGGACGGTGCGGGGGTCCGGTGGCTCGCCCACGTGGTAGCCGTGGGTCCCCGCCGAGTCGATCAGGAGCCGGTCCGCGAGGCCGCGGGCCTCGGCGCGGGCCCGGAGCACGCCCTCGGCGGTGGGGGAGCGGCAGATGTTACCGGTACAGACCAGGAGCACGCGGAGCATCCCCGGGGCATGGCGCCGGTCGCCCCGGGGCGCAAGGCGCCGCTCACTCGATGATCACGCGATCGCCGGCGCCGCGGCCGAAGGTCTCGGGGGCGTACATCTCCTCGGCCTTGGGCGGCGGGACAACGAAGGTACCGGGCGTGGTGGCGCGGGCCACGTAGCTGTAATCGTAGACGCCCTCGTACAGCAGCGAGGCGAAGGCCTCGGCGCGCTCGTCCCGGAGGTTCTGGTGCTCGTACCAGGAGCGGGACCACCACCAGGTCGGGGACACCTCCTTCTTCGGATCCGCCGGGATCGAGCCGGTGACCGCGAGGGCCGGGTTCATCGCCTCGAAGCCGGCGGGGAGCGGGTCGACCAGGGCGACGTGGTAGCGGCGCCCCGGGGCGACCATTCCCAGCCTCACGCGGACCTTGGCCCCGGCCTTGACGCGCCAGGTCCCATCCGCGTCTCGCCGCACGTCGTCGGCGTCCTCGATGGCCTCGTAGGTGCGGCGCACCGAGAAGCCGTGATCCGCGGGGGGCGGCTTCAGATCCGCGGGGGCGTACTGCATCCCGATGCGGAAGTAGAGGCGACCCGCGCCTTCCTTCTGGATCGTCACCGGAGCCTCCCCCACCTCCGCCAGCAGCTTCATCGGCACCTTGATCTCGCTGGTGTCGGTGGAGCGACCTCGGTACGGCTGCTCGCCAGCGAAGTGCTCCCCGAGCCACGCACGGGCCACGAAGTCTGGCGTCGCCTTCTCGTAGGTGTTGAAGTACCGATCCAGCGCCAGCAGGATGAACGCGTTCTCCTGCGTGCTCGACCAGCGCCCCGCCTTCCGCTGGTTGAGCAGCCCCGCCACCAGCTTCGGGATCAGATCGCTCTTCGGCTCCTGCCCGATCAGCGCGTCCAGCAAGATCCCGTCGGCGGTGCGCGCCGAGTGAAGCAACACATGCGCCCCGTCGCTGTACGACGTCACGAAGTGCGCCGCCCCCGCCGTCTCGCTCACCCGGTTCGCCAGGAACTTCACGATCGCCTCGCTGGTCGCCGCGGATTTGCTGTCCCCCGCCAGCACCGGCAGCAGCCACCCGAGCGCCTCAAGCGGTGTCTTTTCTACCCCACCCGCCTCGTCGATCAGGCGGCGAGCGCGGGCCGGGTCTGGATCGCCGAGGAGCCTGCGCACGTAGAGGGCGTAGGCGGTGATGTAGCGGCGAGATTCGGGGCTGTAATACCAGGGGAAGTGGCTCTCGATGGCCTTGAGGTACGAGAGGCCCGAGGTGACCATGGCCGGGGGCGGCGCGTAGCCCTTGTCCCTGGCGCGAGCCACGGCATGGAGGACGTGGGCGGTGAGGTAGGGCCAGGGCTCCCGGTCGCGCCCCCAGAAGCTGAAGCCGCCGTTCCAGTGCTGACGCCCCTGGAGCCGGGTCAGATCGCTCTTCATGCTGGCCTGCAGCGCCGCGGGGGGCGGGAGCCCCCGGGCCTTGAAGGCGGACAGCACGTCCCGCAGCGAGGCGATGGAGAGCATGCGCGAGGCGATCTGCTCGTTGCAATCGAAGGGGTAGCTGACCAGGTACACGAAGGCGTCGGTCAGCGCCGAGAGGGCCGTGGACGAGGTGGAGATCTCGAGGCCACCGAACTCCTTCACGACGCCCGCGGGCATCTTCACCGGCTGGGCGATGGCGCCCTCGTCGATCTGGCCGTAGGTGGCGAAGGCCTCGGTGGTGGCCGGGGTCCAGACCGGCATGTCGACGGTGCTGGCGTCGGCGAAGCGCCCCGAGGCGATGCCGATCTGGAAGCGCGCGGTGCCGGGCTTGAGCGCCGCGGCGGGGAGCCGCACCTCGACCCGATCGTTCGCCGGCACCGTGAAGCGCCGCCCCGAGCCCTCCGGCAGCAGGGCGTTGGCCGCGCGGGCCACCAGATCGACCTCCACCGGGGCGTTCCCCTGGTTCTGCACCACCACGGGGAACTCGAAGCGATCCCCGAAGTTCAGGAACCGCGGCGCCGACGGGCGCAGCATCAGCGGCAAGCGCGCCACCAGCGACCCCTCGCCCTGACCGAAGACCTTGTCCCGCGCCGCCACCGCCATCACCCGGTACCGGGTCAGGTTGTCCGGCAGCTTCACGGAGACCGAGATCTTCCCCTCCCCGTCGCTCACCGCGGACGGGACAAAGGCCGCCAGCGCGTTGAAATTGCTCCGCTGCGCGATGGGGGTCTTCGGTTTGTCCGGGCCCCGGCTCTCCTCCTTCGCCTGATCCCCGGGCGGCGCGGGCGGAGGCGGCGGCGCCGCAGGCTCGGGCTCCGCCATCGGCATCCCGGCAGCCGTCGCCATCGGCTTGGGCGCCGAACGAGTGACTCCAATGTCTTCCTTCTTGTACACACGCTCTCCGCCCGCTGGCTCCTCCCGCGCATCCTTGTTCTTGGACTCGCGCCGGGGTCGCGGCCGCATCGATCGCTCGTCGACGCGGCCCAGCAGCACGTCGGGCCTTGTCCCGAGGGAGAGCACGCCGCCGCTCCGGGGGGTGTAAAAGACGTCCAGCGGGTCCGGGAGCTTGTAGCCGCTCAGCGCCAGCACCGCCTCATCCACCACCGCCAGCGCCACCTCGGCCCCGGCCACCGGGGCGCCCGCGGCGTCCTTCAGCAGCACGTCCACGGTGGTCGAGCCACCGGGCTCCAGCACGCTGTCCCGCGGGGTCGCTTGCAGCGAGATCTTCCGCGCGTCCGGCGGCACCGCCAGCCGCACCACCTCGGACGCGTAGGCAGGGCGCGGCGGCAGCGCGGGGTCCGGATCCCCCGCGAGGTTGTTCCTGGGCGCGGCCCCGACCAGGTGCACCGAGGCCTCCAGCGAGGGGAAACTCCCCTCCAGGATCGGCACCTTGATCGCCTGCACCTGGCTCTTCAGCGAGATCCGCTCCAGGTGCACGATCCCCTGGCGCCGCAGCGTCACCACCCCTTCCGCCGGGGCAAAAGGCGCGAACAGCAGCAGCTCCGCCTGGTCCCCGGGACGGTACTCGTCCCGATCCGCCACCACCCGGATCTTCCCCTCGTCGATCCCGTGGTCCGGCACCATCCCCTCGCCGTACACCCAGAACGTCTGCTGCGTCTGGCTCTTGCGCCCGTGCTTGTCCGAGACCACCGCCGTCACACGGTACCGCCCCCCCTGCGCCGGCTTGATCTGGCACGGCACCGGCGCCTCACCGGACTGCAGCTCGCAGCGCTGCACGTCCTTCTCCAGCTCCTTCCACTCCCCCGCGATCTGCTCCGACTCCAGCCGCGCCGCCCGCACCGCCACCGACTGCTTCGGCACCGCGCGACCGTCCAGGTTCGCCACCAGCGTGTCGATCTTGATCCCTTCCCCTGCCCTCACGAACGACCGATCCAGCCGCACCCCCACGTAATGATCCGCCGGATGCACCAGCAGGTTCGAGCGCGCCGTCCACGCCTGGCGGTTGACGTCCGTGACCGTCGCCTCCGCCTGGATGCTCCGTGGGTATGGAGGTTCCATGCTATCGAAGTCGAGGCGGACCCGGTGCTCCCCCTGGGCGGTGGTCTGGGACGAGAGGGTCTCGACGCTCTCGGCCTTCTGCTGCGCATGGCTGCGGCGCCACCAGCCCCAGGGCTCGGGCCCGAAGTGGAACCCAACGTGGCCCGGCGGCCGGAACGTCGCCTCGTCGCTCCGCACGCGCCACTCGACCGGCGCATCCGGGAGCCCTCCGCCCGCGTAATAACGGGCCGCCACCGTCATCACCGCCGAGCGACCGACCTGGTGGGGGCCCTCGCTGACCGAGGTCGTGACCTCGAACTCGGGGCGCCGGAACTCCTGGATCTGGAGCGAGTGGTGGTGCCCTCGCCCGGGGTATGGCCCCCCGTCCAGCGACAGCTCGACGGAGGCATACCCGAGGTTGGGGGTCCTGGGGATGGAGAGCGTGAAGTCAAAGCCGCCCTGGGCGCTGACCGGGACCCCCTGGCCCTTGCCGATCTCGACGCCGCGGGCATCGCGAGCGACCCAGGCCAGGGAGATCCCCGCCGGGAGCTGCTCCAAATCCTCCCCTTTGCCGCCCTTGATCAGCCGCAAGAACCCCTTGATCCGCGCCTCTTCTCCCGGTTTGTACATGTGCCGGTCGTCGAAGACGAACCAACGGGTGTGGTCCTCCTCGCGATGCATGCGGAAGGACCCCTCGCCGCCGGCCAGCATGGCCAGGTCGTTCCCCTTGCGCGCCAGCAGGATCGAGGCGTCGGAGCTCGCCACCGCGAAGCGCGCCAGACCATCCTCGCCGCTGGTACCGCCAGGGCCGCGGAGGAACGAGACCTGGACCCTAGGCTGCGGGGCACCGCTGGTCAGGTGAGTGGCCCAGGCGACCGTCTGCTCGTGATCCGAGAAGACATCGAGGCCCAGCCGCGTGACCTGGAGCCAGGTGCGGACCGAGGGGCGATCGTAAGGGTCCTTCGAGGGGACCGCGGGCTCGACCACCGCGATGAGCTGGCCCACGCCGTCCGCGAGGGCCGCCTTGAGGGAGAGCGGCGTCTCGACCAGCTCATCGGGCTTATCCTCGACCTGGATCACCCGGTTCTCGACCAGCTGCCCCGGAGGATCTCGCCGCTTCCCTTCCCAGTCCCAGTCCTGCCGGAACTTCTGGTACGCCCCCCAGTCTTCAGGTTTGACCCGGTAGAGGCGGGCGCGGAGCGATTTCTGGTTGATCGAGTACACCGGCAGCGTGGGGGTGCCCTCCGGATCGAGCACCGCCATGGGCCGCTCCTCCGGGAACAGCGCCGGCTCCGCCGAGCCCACCTTGATCTCGAAGGTGCGCGCCCCGTCGAGCTGCTGACCGTGGACGTCCGTGATCTCCGGCGCAAGCGTGATCTTGTAGGTGGTCCGGCCCCGGGTGCGCCCCGAGATCGTCAGCATCGAGTGGCTGATCGACGCCTTCAGCCCCTCGATGGGCGGGTCCGCCGTGATCATCTTCTTGTCAAAACGCGACGCCTCGACCTGGTTCGAGAAGCGCACCGAGATCGGCATCATCGGCGCGCAATCCCCCCTCCACCCGCACTCGGCTCGCTCCACCTTCAGCGGCCCGAAGGTGTGAAACTCGAACCCCTGCGTCTTCTCCGTCACCCGCGGCCCCTCCGCCGACGGCGCCTTCGCCGGCAGCGTCACCCGGATCTCCGCCCCCTTCGGCAGCGGCTGCACCGCCCGGAAAAAGACGTGCTTGTCCCGGTCATCTGCCCGCGCCAGCAGCGACCTCGCCTCCGCGCTCCGCTCCAGCTCCTCCCCCGTCGCCAGCCTCACCGGGATCGACTCGCCCCCCAGCAACCCTCCCCCCGCCGACACCTGCAGGTGCTTCAGGATCGCCTCCCCGTCCACCGCCTGGTCGAAGCTCATCGACATCAGCACGTCCAGCTTCTGACCCCACCGCCCCCGGGGCGTCGAGCCCACCACCTTCACCGGAGGAGTACGGAACTTCCATACTTCCGCCGCGGCCAGCTCGGACCCCAGCTCGGAGCGGGTCCCCGCGGGGACCTCGACCTCGAACTCGGAGGCCATGGGGAAGCGCTTCTCCGGCTCGAAAAGCAGGGTCTGGGTGCCGATCCAGCGCCAGCGCCCGGGGGGTTGCGGGCGCAGCTTCACCGGGGGCTCCTTGCCCGCCAGCTCCCCGTGGGACGACACCGGGACCATGGGCTGGGAGAAGGTCACCGAGAGGTGCGGGGCAAGGGAGACGTCGCCCTCTGGCAGGTGACGCAGCACACGGAGCGGCCCCTGCTCGGCGGGGGCCGGCGCAGGCCGCTGCACCGGCGGCGGGAACGGCTGGGAAAGGATCGCGCCCGTGCGAGGCGGAGGCTGGGATTTCTCCCGCAGCGCAAAGTCTTTTTCATCCCCGGGCAAGGCCTGGAAAGCAGGCAGCCGGGCCAGCAGCGCCTGCGCATCCGCGTCAGGGAGGGCCTGCGCCTTGACCAGGCGGTTGGGGGTCCCAGAACCGGCCTCCAGCTCGGTCAGCCGGAAACCCAGCCCCGAGATCGAGGGCCTCACCACGATCTTTTCCTCCTCGGGGGGCGGCTCCCCACCGGAGGGTGCGGCGGGCGCCGGGGGCGGAGATGACCCAGGACAGGCGGAGGCAAGCAGCGAGAGCGCGAGGAGCGACAGGCGTCGGAGGCGCATGGGGGATAAGCATACAGACGTACAAGCTCACCGCGGGGTCTGAACCCACCAGGACCCCACGATCCCTTGCTTCCCGCAGCCGACCCTCCCCTGCAGCCGCAGCCGCAGCCGCAGCCGCAGCCGCAGCTAATGCCGCTCGGTTAAGGTTCTCCCCCACTTTGGACTTCACAAGGGTCTGGTTAAGGAAGCAC
>JALOQB010000094.1 GCA_025453595.1 Polyangiaceae bacterium | reverse complement strand
CATCCGCATGCCCTTGCCAGCGTCCGCGATCAAACCCGGGGTCGAGGCCCTCTGCGGGGCCCCCCCGCAGGCCCTGGTCAAGGTCTACGTGATCGAGGTCGAGGGGAAGATCGCCCAGGCTTCTTATTCGGAAGGCGGCTCCCCCTCGCTCAAGTGCAAGATAGGGGAAGAGCTCTTCCAGGCTCCCTGATCCCACCATGAAGACACGCCCTGCGCTGCTCGCCCTGCTCCTGACGTCGCTGCCGACCGCCGCCCGCGCCGAGCCACCGCGCTGGACGGTGCAGGTCGATCCGCTCACCACGGCCCTGGGGTTCCTCCACGTCCAGGTCGAGCGGGCGCTGGGCGACCGCGCCTCGGTGTACCTTGGCCCCAGCGTGCGGGCCTTCGATCCTCTCGAAAAAAGCGAGGGGCGTTACCTCGGGGTCGGCGGCGAGCTGGGGGTGCGCGTGTTCCCCTGGGGGGGTGCGCCCCGCGGGGGCTGGCTGCAGGCGCGCGGCGTCCTCGCTCACCTCTCGACCGACGTCGGTGGCGGCGCCACGGCCCTCGGCGGCTACGGCAGCGTGCTGGGCGGGTACACCTGGATTTTCGGCGATCGCTGGGTGCTCTCCGCCGGCATCGGCGCCCAGTACCTCCGCTACCAGGTCGCGGGCCTCGGCTCCCGCGGGTTCCTCCCGGCGGCCCACAGCACCGTCGGCTTTGCCTTCTGATTCAGGCCTGCTTCGCCAGGGCCAGCAGCTGCTCCGGGGTCCACCGCTCGCCGCTGGCGGCCAGCCGCTCGGCGACCCAGCGCGCCGCCAGGGTGGTGTCGCCAAAGATCTTGGTGGGGGTCGCGGGCTTCACCACCAGCATCGTCGTCGACAGGAAGGCCCGCACCGCGGTCGCCAGAAAGCCCTCGACCAGGATGACGTGGGCCGCGGCGAGCACGTAGAGATCATCCTGGTTGTTCATCCGGCCCACCTCGGCGCGCACCTCGGCGCTGAAGCGCGGTGTGCCCGAGAGGATCAGGTTGATCAGGGCGGTCTGCCCCGGGTACCGCAGCTCGACCCCCCGGCCCACGCGCTCGACCAGCCGGAGCTGGGGCACCGTGGGGGCATCACGCCAGGCGGCCACCACGACGTTGCGCTCGGCCACCAGCCGCAACGTGGTCTCCTCGAACACCGCGGGGCGCATGGAGAGAGCGGTAGCGCGGCAGACCCGGGTGCTCAAGCCCCACCGTACCCGGGGGGCTCAAGCCTCGCCTTGCAAAGAGCGTTCAGGCGGCCGGGGGAGGGGAGGAGATGGCCTTCACCTCCTCGATGCGGACGGGCGCTGGCGCGGGCTCCGGGGCGAGCGCCGGCTCTGGCTCCGCCCTCGCCGCAGCGCGCTCGAACTGGCGCATCATCACCTTGGGGAGCACGTAGCCCATGCCGACCGGCAAGGTATCCAGCGTGGGATCGATCTGGGCCACCAGCCAGAACATCATGATGCTGGCGCGCTCGACGTAGAACCAGCCCTCCGGGTAGTCGACGGCGCGCATCAGCTCGCGGAGCTCGGCCCGCTCCAGCTCCGGGTCGACGAGCTGCTTGAGGTCCTCGCTCCGGGCGTTCATCAGCGCCGCGGGGGTGCGGTCCTCGATCTTCAGGAGCCGCTGGAAATAGGTGCTGATGGTCTTCTCGAGGAGGGCGCGGTTGCCGTCCCGCGAGACAAATCCCATGCGATCGATGCCCCGGAGCAGGGCCGCGTTGTCCTGGGTCATCGTGGCCTGCAGGATGTCGAAGGCCCCGTCGATCAGCTCCTCGCCGGCCTCGCTGATGGCGCCAAAATCGAGGACGACGATGCGCGGCCCGTCCGGGTGCGGCTGCACCAGAAAGTTCCCCGGGTGCGGGTCCGCGTGGAAGAAGTGATCGACGAAGAGCTGCTTGTAGAACGACTGGACCAGCCGCGTCGCCACCTGGGACGGCTCGATGCCGTGGCGCTGCATCTCGTCCCTGCGCGAGATCTTGAAGCCTTCCATGAAGGTCATGGTCAGCACATCGCGGGAGGTGAACTCCCGGATGGGCCTCGGGAAGAGGATGTCGGGCTCGTCCTCGAAGTGCCGCGCCATCTTCTCCATGCAGGCGGCCTCGTGCTCGTAGTTCGTCTCCCGCCGCAGCAGGTCGATGAGCCCCGCCTTCACCCGCTCCATCCCGTTCACCGGGAAGAACCACCGGTAGACCCGCAGCGCCCACCCCACCACCCGCATGTCCACCCGGATGATGTCCCGGATCCCCGGGTACAGCACCTTCACCGCCACCTTCTCGCCCCCCCGCAGCCGCGCCACGTGCACCTGCCCCAGGCTCGCCGCCGCCAGCGGCTTCTCGTCGATCTCCTGGAAGCACTCTTCCGGCTGCTTCCCCAGCGACTCGACGAAGGCCGCCTTCAGCTCATGAAACGGCCGCGGCGGCACCTGATCCTGCAGCCCCTCCAGCTCCCGGGTGTACGCCCTGGGCAGGAACCCGCCGGTGATCGACAGCACCTGCCCCAGCTTGATGAACACCCCCCGGAGCCGGATCATCCCCCGGTACAGCCGCCGCGCGTTCACCTCGTGGAGCTGCTTCCACCGCTCCGTCAGCCAGGGCGGGTCCACCGTGATCCACCGGCCCCCTCGCCGCTCCTGGTGCTCCAGGAGCCACGACAGGCCCCACTGGAACAGGTAGCTCGCCAGGATGACCCCGAAGAGCATCGTGGCTCGGATCAATCGAAACAGCAGCTGCATGGTTTGGGTGCTCTCCAGCGAGGCGGTGGCTCCCGATCCCTCCCGCTGGGCGGGGCTACGGGCCCGGGGTACCCCTCCGATGCCCGGGGCTTGACGGTGGAAGCGGCCTGGTGAATGTTTCGTGTAGAAAATTTTAGCCCACTGAAGAACCAAATCCTGTGTCCAACGCACTCACCACGGAGATCAAGGGTGACCTCGACGCGATCGTCGAGGCGTTTTTGTACCTGTATACCGAGAGCCGGAGGCTGACGAAGGAGATCGCGGCGAGGCACGGGCTGACGGGGCCGCAGCTGACGGTGGTGAAGATGCTGGAGGCGCTGGGGGAGCTGCCGCTGTCGCGGCTATCGGAGAAGATCCGGGCGCAGAACAGCACGGTGACGGGGATCGTGGATCGGATGGAGCGGGAGGGGCTGGTGACGCGGGTGCGCAGCGCCGCGGATCGGCGGGTGGTGCACATCCAGCTGACGGCGAAGGGGGCATCCCTGGCGCGCGGCGTCCAGGTGGAGCCGATGGATATCTTCCGGGACGCGCTCTCGACGCTGAGCGCGGAGGAGGCCCGGTCGCTGCTGCGCGTGCTGCGCAAGGTGGCGCGCCGGGTCGAGAGCAAGGTCGAGGAGGCCGCGGAGGCCGAGGCAAAGCGAGGGACCGAGTCATGAGCGAGAGCAAGCGAAACCCTGACATTTGTGTGGTCACCTGCGCCCTGACGGGCGTGCTGGCGAACCGGAAGCAGTGCCCGGCCATCCCCTACACGCCGGTCGAGATCGCGGAGGAGGCCCGGCGCGCCTACGAGGCGGGGGCCTCCGTGGTCCACATCCACGCCCGCAACGACGACGGCTCGCCGACCTTCTCGCCCGAGGTCTTCGCCCGCATCAAGGAGGAGACCCGGAGACGCTCCCCGATCCTGCTCAACTTCTCCTCTGGTGTGCTGGGCGACGACGTGAGCGAGCCGGCGGCGGTGATGCGCGAGGTCCGGCCCGAGATCGGCGCCCTCAACATGGGCACCATGAACTACGCAAAGTACTCGGAGAAGCGCAAGGAGTTCGTCTTCGACATGGTGTTCCCCAACACCTACTCGAAGATCATGAAGCTCCTCGCCGCCATGAACGAGGCCGGCGTCAAGCCCGAGCTCGAGTGCTTCGACGCAGGCCACACCGCCGGCGTCCAGCCGCTGCTCGACATGGGCATCCTCCGGCCGCCCCTCCAGTTCAGCTTCATCGTCAACGTGCTCGGCGGCATCCCCGCCACCGTCGAGTCCCTCCAGCTCCAGACCCGGATCATGCCCCCCGGCAGCGAGTGGGAGGTCATCGGCATCTCCCACTGCCAGTGGCGCATGCTCGCCGCCGCCCTCGTCCTCGGCGGCAACATCCGCTGCGGCCTCGAGGATCACCTCTACCTGCCCGGCGGCGAGATGGCGAAATCCAACGCCGACCTCGTCGAGGTCGCGGTCCGCCTCTGCCGCGACGTCGGCCGCCGCCCCGCCACCGTCCAGGAGGCCCGCGAGATCCTGTCGCTGAGGGCCGAGGCATGATCCCTGTCCGGAAGTACCATACGATCCTCCTCACCCAGGAGGGCGGGGTGGTGACGGCGATGCTGAACCGCCCGGAGCGGCGCAACGCGATCGGTCCGGCGATGGTCAACGAGCTGCTCCACGTGCTGGCCGACGTCCATGAGGACGGGGACGCGCGGGTGCTGGTGCTGACGGGGGCCGGCAAGGCCTTCTGCGCTGGGGGAGATTTCGCCCAGATGACCTCCGGCGCGGAGGCGGACGCGCTGCCGATCCGGGGTGACTACGCGGATCTGCTGCTGGCGCTGTGCCGGTCGACGAAGCCGGTGGTGGCGCGGGTCAACGGGCATGCGATGGGCGGGGGGCTGGGGCTGGTGGCCGCCGCGACCTTCGCCATCGCCTCGACGGAGGCCGAGCTGGGGACGCCGGAGATCAACGTGGGGCTGTTCCCGATGATGATCATGGCGGTGCTGGCCCGGCTGGTCCCGAGGCGGAGGCTGGTCGAGATGATGCTTTCTGGCGAGCGGCTCCGGGCCGAGGAGGCGGCGGCCATCGGGCTGATCAACCGGGCCGTCCCCCCGGAGCGCCTGGACGAGCAGGTGCAGGCGACCGTCGACATGCTGCTGGCGCGGAGCCCCGCAGCGCTGCGGCTGGGGCTCGACGCCTTCGTGATGCAGGATGACCTCTCGCTGGAGGAGGCGCTCCCGCGGCTCCGGGAGCGGCTGGCGGGCGTCCTGGCGACCGACGACGCCCGCGAGGGGCTCATGGCATTTCTTGAGAAGCGCAGGCCGGTCTGGACCGGCAAGTGATCGCACCGCACGAGGAGCAGCGACGATGAACATGAGAGAACTGGTGGCCCAGCTGGAGGAGCGCCGGGAGAAGGTGCGCCAGATGGGGGGCCCCGACAAGGTGGCCAGGCAGCATGCGCGCGGCAAGCTCACGGCCCGGGAGCGGCTGGCGGCCTTCTTTGACGACGGGCTCTTCTTCGAGGTCGGCATGCACGGCACCCAGATGGGCCTGTCGGCGGGCGATGGCTCCGACCGCCCCCCCGCGGACGCGGTGGTGTGCGCCTTCGGCAAGGTGGACGGGCGCATGGTGTGCGCGGCCTCCTACGACTTCACGGTGAAGGGTGGCAGCATCGGGCAGACCGGCGAGGAGAAGGTCACCCGGATGCGCCGCATGGCCCTCACGGGGCGCTGGCCGATGGTGTGGTTCATCGACTCCGCAGGCGCACGCATCGACGCCGCCGCCCACGAGGATCTGATCAGCCTGTTCGCGGCCTCCGGCCACCTGTTTCGCGAGCAGGTGCACATGTCCGGGGTGGTGCCCCAGGTGGCGGCGATGGTGGGCCCCGGGGCCGCCGGGACGGCCTACATCCCCGGGCTCGCGGACTTCGTCCCCATGGTCAAGGGGGTCGGCTCCATGGCCCTCGGCGGCCCGCCGCTGGTCAAGGCGGTCACCGGCCAGGACATCGGCGAGCAGGAGCTGGGGGGCTCCAAGATCCACTGCGAGGTGAGCGGCGTGGGCGACTGCGAGGTGCCCGACGACCACGCCTGCATCGCGGCGATGAAGAAGTACCTGTCCTTCTTCCCCTCCAACTGCGACGAAGAGCCGCCCTTCACCCCGTCGACGGACCCGATCGAGCGCCGCGACGAGGCGCTGCTCGACCTGCTCCCCGAGTCGACCCGGAAGCCGTACGACATGTACAAGCTGATCCGGAGCATCGTCGACCACGGCGATTTCCTCGACCTCAAGCCCCGCTTCGCCCGCAACATCATCACCTGCCTCGCCCGCATCGGGGGCCGCCCCGTGGGCGTCGTGGCCAACCAGCCCAACTGGCTCGGCGGGATCCTCGACAACGACGCCGCCGACAAGGCCGCTCGCTTCGTCCAGATCTGCGACGCCTTCAACGTCCCCCTCGTTTACCTGATGGATGTCCCGGGCTTCATGGTCGGCTCCAAGGTCGAGCACGCGGGCATCATCCGCCACGGCGCCAAGATGCTCCACACGATGGCCGCCGCCACGGTCCCCAAGATCACCGTCGTCGTCCGCAAGGGCTATGGCGCCGGTTACTACGTCATGGCCGGGCGCGCCTTCGAGCCAGATCTCCTCGTCTCCTGGCCCAACGCCGAGATCAGCGTGATGGGCGCCGAGGGCATGGTCGGCATCGCCTCCAAGAAGCTCTTTGGCGACATGCCCCCGCCCCCCGAGATGAAGCAGGCGATCGTCCAGCAAATCCAGCAGCGGATCGACGTCTACAAGGTCGCCGGCTGGGGGTACGTCGATGACATCATCGACCCCCGCGACACACGGCGCGCCGTGGCCTGGGGCCTCGAGCTGGCCCGCCACAAGCGCATCGAACGGCCCGCACGCAAGCGCGGCATTCTCCCGGTTTGATCCGATTTTCCCGCCGGGGGCGCTGGTTTCAACGGTCCGCCTTGCTATACCCTCCGGGGTGCGCCTCTCCCCTGGGCTCCTCTTCCTCGCCGCGCTGTCCTCCTTCTCTCGCAGCGCCTGCGCCCAGCAAGACCCGCCCCTCGACCTGCGGTACCTGTTCTCCCGGGGGGCTCTTTCCCCCGGGTACCCGCGGCTCCATGCGGGCTCCTCCGGTCAGCCCCTGGCCCTCGCCGGAGGGGGCGCCGACGGCCCGCGCCACACGATCTTCAGCGTCCTCGTCAACCCGGCGCTCTTTGCCTTCGGCGTCTGGGCCGGGCGCGTCGAGCTGGCGCCGATCCCGTACCTCTCGGTGCTCGCCGAGTACAACCGTATCCAGGATTTCGAGGTCCCCAAGCTTCGCGGCAACATCCACCTCGACGGCAACGTCGTCGACCTCGGGCTCCACTTCTGGCCCATGGGCGAGGGGGCGGCCGGCTTCTACCTGGGGCCTCGCTACTCCTTCGGCAGCGGCACCGACAACAAGGGGCTCGGCGAAGGCTCCCTCTCCGGCTGGGGGGCTGACCTCGGGTACCAGTGGGTCGCCGGCGTCTTTGCCTTCAACCTGGGCGCTGGCCTCGGCCACGCCACCGCCCGCGTCCGCCCTTCCGCCGAGCTCCGCGCTCGTGTCGACATCCCCGAGGTCCTCCGGCAGCTCGAGGCCACCGAGACCTTTCTCCGTCCTTACCTCACCGTCGCCATCGGCCTGGCCTTCTGAGGCCCGGGTGGCTATGCCGGGGTCAGCGCTTGCCGGAGCGGGGGTTGTTCCGCCGGCTCAGCTCGAAGCGTAGCTGACCCAGGTTCGGGTTCTGCCGGCGGTCGATCTGGGCGTAGAGCAGCCAGTCTTCCTTGAGCTGGTGGAGCGTGTGATGAACAGACGCACCGACCATCATGACCTCCTCGAACTCGTCGTGCTGGTCCACCTTGAGGAGCCGGATCATCCGGTGCAGCAAGCTCTCGGCCCGTGGTGTCCCCTCGGTGAGCAGAAGAGCCCCGCTCTGGCCGTCCACGAGAGCCACGCACTCGGCCCCCGGCAGCCTGCTCAGCTCGCGGACCAGCGTCCGGTACTCGCTCGGGGTGGTGCGCCCCGGGGCGGGTAGCTCGGCGACGCTGCCGCTCGGTGGGCCCTCGGGGGGGCTGACCAGCTCGATCAGCGGGTAGGAAAAGTGACTCGTGAAGGGCGCCGCCCCCGGCAGAAAAAAGCTCCGGGTATCCTCCCGGGAGAGCAGGGAGTTCAGGCGCTCTGCAAGCTCTCGCCGCAGAAGATCCGCGAGTGCCTCGCGAGGCGTGAGCCCCCGGCGGATCAGCGTGTCGAAGAACGGTTGCCGCCCGGTGCGACACTCTTCAAGGATCTGCCTCGTCTCGACCTCGGTGACGCCCAGCTCGGCCAGCCGCGGCAGGATCGAAGGCGCCCCTGCCAGGTGCACCCACGCCACCTTTCCCTCGGCGATCACGACGCGACCGACCTGCTCCTGGTGCCGGATGGCGATCTCTCCGGAGGCCCCCTCGCTTGCCTCCCGCAGGAGCCGCCACAGCCCGCGGGAGCCCCTCGCTTCCTCCCCGTCCAGGCGGCGCTCGGCGGCCTGCAGGCGCGCCACCAGCACTTGGAGGTCAAAGGGCTTGGCGACAAATTCGTCGACCCCCGCCTCGAAGCCCGCCAGCATGTCCTCCTCGCTCTGGCGGCCGCTCACAAGAAACACGTACGGGGTCAACCCGCCACGCTCCTTGCGCAGCCTGCGGCATACCTCCAGCCCCGAGACGTCGGGCATGATCCAGTCAAGCATGGCCATCCGGGGCGCGTCCTTCCCCAGGAGGCGTTCGAGGGCGTCGCTCCCGCGGTGGACAATCTCAGGCTGAAAGCCGTGCCTGGTGAGCGCCTGGGCCAGCACCCTGCACATCAACACATCGTCATCGGCGATCAGGATTCGAGGTTCGATCACGGCTTCACTCCGGACCCTGGGCGCCTCCCGTGGTGGAGGGGCTTATGTCGTCCGGAGGGCGTCAAGCTGCGATAGCTGTGCCAAGAAATCCCGACAGCCTCGGCGCCGTTGTCGGCATGAACCAGCAAATCGTGCGAGACCAGGGCGCAGCAGGTGCGCGCCGTGGGTGCGTGGTTTGCGCGTCGGATCAGGTCAACGAACGGGCTGCGTCGAGGAAGGCCTTGGCGGAGATCCCGAGGCGCTCCATGACGAGGTTCCCGGGGGCGCTGGCGCCAAAGCGATCGATCCCGAGGGCGATGCCCCGGTCACCGACCCAGCGGTGCCAGCCGAGGGTGACGCCGGCTTCCATCGAGACACGCCGCGTGCACGAAGGGGGGAGGACCTCTTCACGGTAGGCCAGCGGCTGGCGCGCAAAGCGCTCCATGGAGGGCATGGAGACCACACGGGCGCCGGGGCCCAGATCCTTCGCCGCGGCGACCGCATGCTGGACCTCGCTGCCGCTGGCGATCAGGATCCACTGGAGGGGAGCGGTCTCGCGGACGAGCACGTAAGCGCCCAGCGCAACCCCTTCGCGGCGCGTCTTCACGTCAGCGGGCAGCAGGGGGAGCGCCTGCCGCGAGAGCGCGAGGACCGTGGGGCCATCGGTGCGAAGCATGGCGGCCGCCCAGGCCCCGGCGGTCTCTTCCGGATCCGCCGGGCGGAGCACGTCGAGGCCAGGGATCACCCGGAGGCCCATGACCGTCTCCACCGGCTGGTGCGTGGGGCCGTCCTCGCCGACGCCCACCGAGTCGTGGGTGAAGACGTAGACCACCGGCATCTTGTTGAGGGCCGCGAGCCGGATGCTGGGGCGCAGGTAATCGGCGAAGACCAGGAAGGTGGAGCCGCTGGGGCGCAGACCCCCGTGGTACCCGATGCCGTTGAGGATGGCCCCCATCGCGTGCTCCCGGATGCCGAACCGGATGTTGCGACCGGCGGGCGTGGCGGGCTCGAAATCCGTGCTCTCTGCGATGTAGTTGAAGGTCGAGCCGTACAGATCGGCGCTGCCGCCCATGAGCGATGGCACCTCGCGGGCGACCACCTGCAGCACGGCCTCGCCGGCCTTCCGCGTCGCGAGCTTGGCGTCGGCAGGGAAGGGGGGGATCTTGTCGAGAAGATCCGCCGGCACCTCGCCCCGGAAGGCACGATCCAGCTCGGCGGCCTTCGCGGGGTGGGCCGCGCGCCAGGCCTCGTAGGTCTTCTGCCAGGCCTCGTGCTGCTGGTGGAGGCTGGCCTGGTGGGCCGCGAAGTAAGCGCGCACCTCGTCGCTGACGAAGAAGTGCTCGTCCGGCAGCCCGAGGGCCTTGCGCGCCTTGTCGATGAACTTGGCGCCGCTCTCGCCGTGGGCCTTGGCGGTGCCCGCGACCTCCGGGATCCCCTTGCCGATGAGCGTGCGGACCTCGACAAACTTCGGCTTCCCGCTCTTCGAGGCCCGGGCCGCGTCGAGGGTGGCATGGAGCTGCTCCAGATCGTTGCCCTGCTCGACACGGAACACCTCGAAGCCGTAAGCCTCGAAGCGACCCGCCACGCTCTCGCTCTGGGTCTTGTCGGCCATGGCGTCGAGGGTGACGTCGTTGGAGTCGTAGAGCAGCACCAGGTTGTCGAGCTTGAAGTGGCCCGCGAAGGAGGCCGCCTCGGCGGCGACGCCTTCCTGGAGGCAGCCATCGCCGGCGAGGCACCAGACCGTCTGGTCAAAGAGGGTGTGCTCGGGGGTGTTGTAGCGAGCGGCCAGCATCTTGGCGGCGACGGCGTGGCCGACGGCGTTCCCGACGCCCTGGCCCAGGGGGCCGGTGGTCGCCTCGACGCCATCGGTGTGGTGCCACTCCGGGTGGCCAGGGGTCTTGGAATCCCACTGCCGGAAGCGCTTCAGCTCATCCAGCGAGAGCGCGTACCCCGCCAGGTGGAGCCAGGCGTAGAGGAACATGCTGCCGTGACCCGCGGACAGCACGAAGATGTCGCGGTTGATCCACCGAGGCGCGCCGGGGTCGTGGCGCATCAGGGAGCCATAGAGGACCGCCCCGATCTCGGCGGCGCCCAGGGGGAGCCCCAGGTGCCCCGAGGAGCAGGCGTGGATCGCGTCCATCGAGAGGCCGCGGGCGATGGTGCAGGCTGCTGCGAGCTTGGCGAAATCCGGCATGGAAATCGTCTACCTGTGCCTCGCCCCGGGGTCTATGGTTCTTCCTGCCCCCCCAGGCTGGAATTACCTACCCCGGGCGCCCGCCATCAGCGACGATCACTTCGAATAAACCTGCGCCATCACCGGCCCGGAGCCGGCCTCGGCGGTGACCTTGACGAGGACCATCCCGGGGATGGGCAGCAGGTTCTTGTAGCAGTTGGGGCTACCCGCCAGCACCGATGGGTTGGCAGAGGTCTGCGACTGGGCCACCACCACCGGGGGCAGCGGGGGCATGTTGGAGAGCATCTCGATCTTGATCGCCGTCACCGACGGGGCCCCCACCGCCAGGACCGTGTAGCAGCGGGCCCCGCCCGCCGCGAGCTGCAGGTTCTGCTGCAACGACTGGCCTTGCTGGAGCGACCCCGCAAAGGCCTGACCGTCCGGCTTGGCCCCCTTCGCATGCTGGGCCGCCAGCGGCGTCAGCAGCGGCTGCAGCACCGATGCGTCCACCGGGGCCGGCGCCGTGGCGGTCGCAGTTCCGGTGGGGGCCGCCGTGGTCGCGGTCGGAGGGGTGGTCGCGGTTGCCGTCGGGTTCGTGGGAGGCACCGTGGCGGTGGGGGCCGCCGTGGTCGCGGGCGGCGCCGTGCCCCCGTTGGGCCCGTAGCCCCAGGTCGCGGTCGCGTTGGCGTTGGCGGCGGTGTTCGGGTCTTCCTTCTTGCAGCCGACCCCGAGCGAGGCGCCCAGGACGGCGAAGGAGAAGGCGGCGGCGAAGAGTCGGGTCTGTTTGCTCATGATCGTGGGGGGTAAAGAGGCGGGAGGGCAGGGGCCAGCCTGCCCTCAGCTGTGCTACAGCCGCAAGGCCCTGGTTCCCATGCCTGATCGTCGAACGTTCACCCGCTGGGCCTTCATCCTGCCATGGATCGGCGCTTCTTGCTCGCGTCCTGCGCCCCCCGAGCCGACCGCCTCGGCTCCGTCCGCTTCCTCGCCGCCCTCCGCTCCGCCCCTGGCCTCCAGCGCTTCGCCCCCGCGGCTCCCTCCCCCGGGCCCTTCGGCGCCGACGCCTCCCGCCTCCGGGCCCCGCCTGGGCGCCCTCTCCTGGGAGACCAACATCCGCGAAAAACCTTCGGATACATCGAAGATCCTCGGGTACCTCCGGGCGGGCTCGATCGTGCAGCTTCGATCCACCGAGCCCGCCGGCAAGGACGGGTGCAGCAAGGGGTGGCTCCCCGTCGAACCCCAGGGCTTTGTCTGCGCGGATCCGACCAACGCCACCCCGGACCTCGAGCACGAGCTGCTCCGGGCCCTGCGCCGTCGCCCCGACACCGCCGCTCCCATGCCCTACCTCTACGGCATCCTCCGCCGCGGGTCGCCCATCTACAGCCGCCTGCCGACCCGCAAGCAGGCCGCCGAGGCCGAGCCGGACCTCGAGACCCACGTGAAGGAATGGCTCGGCGCCGAGGGCGAGAACGGCGCCTCTTTCCGCGCGGACTCCTGGCTCCTGGGGCGCTCGGCCCCGGCCCCGGCTGACCTCTGGGCCTCCCGCGAGAGCCGCGAGATCCCCTGGTTTCTCCAGGATCGCGCCCCCCCTGCAAACCTCTCTGGCTTCCCTCCCGTCGAGGGGCCGGTCCTCGCCCGCGCGAAGCACCACAACGGCTTCGCCTTCGTCGATACCGCCGTCCTGGAAGGGCGCCGCTACGCCATCTCGACCCAGCTCTTCCTGCTCCCCGTCGATCGCCTCCGTCCCATCGAGGGCTCCTCCTTTCACGGCGTCGAGATCCCGGGGGACATCGATTTTCCCTTCGCCTTTGTCCGGCGCGCTGGCCCCCTCTTCCGCCTCGAAGGGGGCAAGCTGGTCCGCGATCGGGACGCCGAGCGGCGCGCCGTGCTCAAGCTCACCGGGAAGCAAAAAATGTTCGGCTCCAGGCTCTATTACGAGACCTCCGACCAGCTCTGGATCTCTGACCAGCACGCCTCTCGCCTCGACCCCGCGAAGAAGATGCCCAGGTGGGGCAAGAAGGGCGAGCGCTGGATCGACGTCAACATCACCAAGCAGACCCTGGTCGCCTACGACGGCACCCGCCCCGTCTTCGCCACCCTCGTCTCCACCGGCGAGGCCGGCCTCGGCGACCCCGAGACCTCCCGCGCCACCAAGCGTGGCATCTTCCGGATCCACGCCAAGCACCTCTCGGCCACCATGGACTCCGACGTCGTCGGCGAGGAATTCGAGCTCCGCGATATCCCCTACGTCCAGTACTTCGAGGGCGGCTATGCCCTCCATGCCGCCTACTGGCACGACGACTTCGGAAAACCCCGCAGCCACGGCTGCATCAACCTCGCCCCCCTCGACGCCCGACGCCTCTTCTTCTTCACCGAGCCCGCCCTCCCTGACAACTGGCACGGCGTCCGCAAGGCCCTCACGGGCTCCGTGGTCTTCGTTCACCCCTGAATTCCTCGCTCATCCGCGCAGATATGACATTTTTTGTCTCATTCTGCGAGGGGCGTAACAAAACGGTGACCGCTGTGGAGCGAGGCGGTGAGGTTGGGGTACGATGGTCGGCCTCATGGCGGAAGAGTCGTTCGAGTTTGTGCTCAACGGGGAGCGGGTCCGGGTGCAAGGGGTCGATGCAAACCAGACCCTGCTCAATTTCCTTCGCTCCACGGGGCGCACCGGCAGCAAGGAGGGGTGCGCCGAGGGCGACTGTGGCGCCTGCACCATCGCCCTCCTCGAGCGCGACAGCCAGGGGCGGGCCACCTACCGCGCCATCACCAGCTGCATCACCCTGCTACCGATGGTGGCGGGCCGCGAGGTGGTGACCGTCGAGGGCGTGGGCAGGGCAGGGGAGCACCCGATCCAGCGGGCCATGGTCGAGCAGGGCGGGTCCCAGTGCGGTTACTGCACGCCAGGCTTCGTGATGTCGATGTTCGAGGCCTACTACCGGGGCGACGTCGAGGGGGGCGCGAAGCTCTGCGACCAGCTCTGCGGCAACCTCTGCCGCTGCACCGGCTACCGACCCATCCGCGAGGCCGCCCTCCAGGCCCTCGCCGCCCGGGATCCGGCTCGCCCTGACCTCTTCCAGCTCTCGCTCAAGAAGCCCCCCTCGTCCCCTCCGGCGCTGGAGTACGCGGGGCCGACCCACGACGGCCAGGTGCATCGGTTCTCCCGCCCCACCAGCCTCGACGAGCTGCTCCGGCTCCGCGCCGAGCGCCCGGGGGCGGTGCTGGTGGCCGGCGCCACCGAGATCGGCGTCGAGATCAACAAGAAGGGGTCTCGCTTCCCCGAGCTGATCTCGACCGAGGGCGTGGCTGAATTGCTCCAGGTCCAGCGGGTCGAGGGCGGCTTCCGCGTCGGCGGCGCGGCCACCCTCACGGCCCTCGAAGAAGGCATCGGCGACGAGCTGCCGATGGTGAAGAAGATGCTGCTGGTCTTCGCCTCCCGGCAGATCCGCAACCGCGCCACCCTCGCCGGGAACATCGTCACCGCCTCGCCCATCGGCGACACCCCGCCCTTGCTGCTGGCCCTCGACGCTGTCGTCACGCTGGCCTCGATCCGCGGTCGACGAGAGGTCCCCATCGCCGAGTTCTTCACCGGGTACCGCCGCACGGTCCTCGCTCCCGACGAGATCGTCGCCTCCATCTTCCTGCCGCTCCCCGCCCCGGGCAGCCTCGCCGAGAGCTACAAGGTCTCCAAGCGCCGCGAGCTGGACATCAGCATCGTCGCCGCGGCCTTCCGCATCGAGCTCGACGAGCGCCGCCACGTCGCCCTGGCTCGCCTCGCGTACGGCGGCGTCGCGGCCACGCCGATCCGCGCCCGCAAGGCCGAGCAGTGGCTCCAGGGGAAGCCCTGGAACGACGAGACCTGGGCCGGCGTCTTGCCGGTCCTCGCCGCCGAGTTTTCTCCCATCAATGACGTGCGCTCGGGCCTCGAATTCCGCAAGGGGCTGGTCCCCAGCCTCTTCGAGAAATTCTGCCGCGGTGAGCGCAGCGAGGGGCAGGATGAGCCCATCGAGTTCCAGTCCGGGACCCCCTGGCCCCGGGCCTGCGATGGCCGCGAGCTCCACCACGAGAGCGCCCCGGGTCACGTGTCCGGCAAGGCCCAGTACGTCGACGACCAGGCGGCCCGCAGGCCCATGCTCGATCTGTGGCCGGTCCTCTCGCCCCACGCTCATGCCCGCATCCTGCGGGTCGACACCTCCCGCGCCGCCGCCATGCCGGGGGTCGTCCGGGTGCTCACGGCCCGCGATATCCCTGGTCTCAACGACGTGGGCGCGATCCGCCACGACGAGAGCCTGCTGGCCGACTCCGAGGTCCTGTTCCACGGCCACATGGTGGCCATCGTTGCCGCCGAGAGCATCGAGGCCGCCCGCGCCGCCGCCGCCGCGGTCGAGGTCGACTACGAACCCTTGCCCGCCATCCTCGGGCTCCCCCAGGCCATCGCCGCCGGAAGCTACCACACCAACCCCCACACCATCCGCCGCGGCGACGTCGATGCGGCCCTCTCTTCCAGCCCCGAACGCCTGCAAGGTGAGCTCGAGATCGGCGGCCAGGAGCACTTTTACCTCGAATCCCAGGCCGCCTGGGCCGAGCGCGGGGACGACGGCGACATCCACGTCGTGTCGTCCACCCAGCACCCCTCCGAGGTCCAGGCCATCGTGTCTCACGTGCTCGACCTCCCTCGCAACCGCGTCGTCGTCCAGTCCCCCCGCATGGGCGGCGGCTTCGGCGGGAAGGAGACCCAGGGCTCCAGCTGGGCCGCCCTCACCGCGCTCGTGGCCTGGCACACCGGACGCCCCGCCCGTATCCAGCTCGACCGCGACCTCGACATGATCCTCACCGGAAAGCGCCACCCTTTCCACGCTCGCTACGAGGTCGGCTTCGATCGCTCCGGCAAGCTCCTCGCCCTCCGCGCCCATGTCACCAACGACGGCGGCTGGGCCCTCGACCTCTCCGAGTCCATCTGCGACCGCGCCCTCTTTCACATCGACAACGGTTACTACCTCCCCTCCGTCGAGATCGTGGGCCGCGTCGCCCGCACTCACTCCGTCTCCCACACCGCCTTCCGCGGCTTCGGCGGCCCCCAGGGCATGGTCGTCATCGAGGAGATCCTCGACCGCATCGCACGCCACCTCGGCCTCCTCCCCGAGACGGTCCGCGAGCGCAACCTGTATGGAACTTCCGGTGAAGAGAGCACGACCCACTACGGCCAGCTGATCGAGGACAACCGCATGAGGCAGGTGTGGCAGGGGGCCTGCTCCTCCAGCGCCCTCGACGAGCGGCGCCGCGAGGTCGCCCGGTTCAACGCCCAGAGCGGCCGGGTCAAGCGCGGCATCGCCGTGACCCCGGTGAAGTTCGGGATCTCCTTCACGGCCTCGTTCCTGAACCAGGCCGGCGCCCTGGTGCTGATCTACCGGGACGGCACCGTCCAGGTGAACCACGGCGGCACCGAGATGGGGCAGGGGCTCTACACCAAGATCCTCGGCATCGCCGCCCGCGAGCTCGGGGTGCCGCCCTCCCGCATCCGTGTGATGAAGACCCAGACCGACAAGGTGCCCAACACCTCCGCCACCGCCGCCTCCAGCGGGTCTGACCTCAACGGCGCCGCCGTCAAGGCTGCCTGCGACACCCTCCGCGAGCGCCTCGCCCCTGTCGCCGCCGAGAAGCTCGGCGCCGTCGACCCGGCCTCTCTCCGTTTTGTCGAGGGTAACATCGTCGCACCGGACGGCCGATCGGTGCCCTTCGCCGAGGCGGTGGACGCCGCTTACATGAAGCAGATCTCCCTCTCGTGCACCGGCTTCTACCGGACTCCGGGGCTGGCCTACGACAAGAGCAAGGGCCACGGGCGACCCTTCTTTTACTTCGCCTACGGGGCCGCGGTGACCGAGGTCGAGGTCGACGGCTGGAGCGGCATGAAGCGGGTCCGCCGGGTCGATATCCTCCATGACGTGGGCGAATCCCTGAACCCTGGCGTCGATCGTGGCCAGATCGAGGGGGGCTTTGTGCAAGGGATGGGCTGGCTCACCGGAGAAGAGCTCAAGTGGGCCCCGGACGGACGGCTCCTCACCCACTCCGCCAGCACCTACCAGATCCCTGCCATCGGCGACGCCCCCGCGGATTTCCGCGTCCAGCTCCTGCCCCGGGCCGCTCAGCCGGGCGTCATCCACGGGAGCAAGGCGGTCGGCGAGCCCCCTCTGATGCTGGCCATCTCGGTGCGCGAGGCCATCCGCGACGCGATCGCCGCCTTTGGCCCCCCGGGCGGCCTCGTTGACCTGCCTTGCCCGGCCACCCACGAGGCGATCTTCCTGGCGGTCCAGCGCCGCCTTGAGCAGCGCAGCGCACCGGCCCTCGCGGCCCAGTGACCCGACGTCACGCCTCGCGCGAGGCCAGCAGCACCGACGACTCGGCGGCGAGGCGGGCGCCGAGGTAGCGGTAGACCGGCAGCGCATCGGCCCCCGTCGCCACCACGCTGGCGGCCTTGTCCATCATCGACAGCGCCCCGGGAACAAAGGCGCGGGCCTTCTCGGCGGCGGTCCGCGCGTAGGGGAGCACGCTGGTCAGCGCCCCCTCGATCCAGCTCATCATCGTCTGGATCACCCCCTGGGCCTCCGCCGCGTCCTGCCCCCCCACCGCCGCCGACAGCTTGTTCGCCGCCTCGCCACCGAACCGGCTCATCAGCGATCCCACGAAGTTACCGCTCGCGGTCACCGCGTTATCAAGAAACGGCAGCGCCACCTCGATCAGCGTGTAGTAGACGATCAGGTGCTTCCCCGCCGGCGTTGTATAGAACGTCTGGACTTTCTCCTGGATCGTCCCCGGGTACATCTTCGAGATCATGTACCCGATCCCCAGCAGCTTCAGCGCCGCATCCACCCCCTGCTGCGTGTCCGTCTCCAGCGCCTGGCTCCGGTCCCCGAAGAACAGGTTGAACGCACCCTTGACCCCGGAGAACATCGCGATCCCCGCGTCCGCCTTGTCGATCATGTCCGCCGCCTTGAGGGCCCCTTGCATGCCCTCGCCCCGCGCGATCTCCAGCGCCCGCTGCAGCACCTGGGGCGAGGCCTGCGGGTAGAGCTGCTGGATGGCCCCCTCCACGCTGTTGTAGGGAAGTACCGGACCTGCAAAGGGCACGACGCCGAACAGCGCATCGCACATGCGAACCGTGTAATCCTCCGGCTTGTACTCCGCGAGGGTCGTGTTGATCGGGCTGGTGACGGTGAGGTTCATCGATCGATCCGTGGTGAGAGGAGAGGGGTGAAGAATCTCCCTATACCAGCCTGGGCAGGCGGCGCAACGGAAGCACCGCCAGGATGACCAGGAACGACAGCGCGGTCCCCAGGGCAAAGAGCTGGGAGTAGCCCAGGGTCGAGGCCAGGACCCCGCTCACCGGCCCCATCGGCGCCTTGCCCAGCACCTCGACCGTCGCCAGCATCGTGAAGTGCGATCCGCCGATCCGTGGGTCGACCTGCCCCATCATGAACGCGAACACGATGGTCGTCAGGATCCCCCCGAAGAAGTGCTCCGCCATCGTGACCCCCAGCACCGCGGCATCGCTCATGTTCCCCGCCGCCAGCCACCACTCTCCGGCCACCGGGATCGCCCGCAGCACCGTCGCCACCAGCAGCGCGCGCCACAGCGACCCTCGCGACGCGAGCCACCCTCCCAGCAGCGAACCCAGCAGCGACGCCACCATCCCGTAGGTCCCCATCCAGAGCCCGATCTTCTCCCCGTACCCGGCGTCCACCAGGAACGGCTTGAACATCACGTCCACCAGCGTCTCTCCCCCCTTGTACGTCGCCACGTACAGCAGCACCCAGCCTGCCCCCGGCCTCCGCAGCGTTTGCTTCAGCAGCCCCAGCACCTCCCCGACCTTCCCGGGGGCCTTCTCCTCGGGGCTCTCTCGCTCCACCAGCTCCCGGTAAGGCCCTTCTTCCTTCGGCTCCGCCTGCCCCCCCGCGGGCTCCTTCCACAGCAGCGTCGCCATCATCACCACGCCGATCAACCCGGCGGTCGCCAGCAACAACGGACCGAACCCCCGCGAGCCTGTCAGCCACATCAGCAGCCCGCCCCCGGTCAGCATCCCCACCTTGTACCCCACCACCTGCGAGGCGTTCCCGTGGCCCAGCTCCTCCTCTCGTAGCAGGTCCACCGCCAGCCCATCCACCGCGATATCCATCGTCGCCGCGCACAGGTTCATCAGCAGCGCTAGCCCGAGGAAAACCGGCAAATTCCCCTGAACCTGGGAGGCCACAAGGCAGCTCAGCAACAGCAGCCCCTGCATCGGCAGGATCCACGACCGCCGCCGACCCAGCGCCGGCCACCAGGCGCTATCCACCAGCGGCGCCCACAGCACCTTCAGCGACCACGGCAGCGCCAGCACCCCCAGAAACCCGATCAGCGTCGTCGTCGCCCCCTGCTGCCTCAGGTACGTCGGCAGCGCCGTCGCCTGGAACCCCGCCGGCAACCCTTGCACGAAATACAGCGACGAAAGCACCGAGATCTTCCACGCAAACGAGCGGCCCGAGTTCACCCGTTGATCCTAACCCACCTCCCCTCTCTCCCGGAGCGCAGGCCCTGCATGCCCTGCGCGAATCTTGCGCCTGGCCCACGAAAGAACCATGAAAATCAGGCGTTCATGGCCGCTGGCTCCCGGATTGCAGACCTCTCCCCCATGTCCAACCAGCCCACCCCTCCCGACGGCGAACTCCCGATCGAAGAAGAGATCCGAAAGATGGATCGCCACTCGCACCTGGGGGCCGAGGCCACCGCCGCTGCCTCGGGGGTCGCCGCCGGGGCGCTCCTCGGCGTCGTGGCGGGGCCACCGGGGGTCCTGGCGGGGGCCATCGTGGGCGGCGTCATCGGCGCCGTCACCGGCATCATCCTCGATGAACAGGAGCAGCAGCGCGATGCCGAGCACATCGAGCAGGATCGCATCTCCGCCGAGGAGGATGACACCATCCACCGCAACTCTCGTCTGCCCCCGCCCCCTCGCGACCTCGGTTGATCCTCTACCACACCACCAGCGCCGGGCCCGCTGGCTCCCCCGCCACGCCGCGGCCCAGCTGACCGGACCCGTTCGCTCCCCAGCACTTCAACCCCTCCTGCGATGACTCCACCGCGCAGGTGTGGCTCCCCCCGGCGCTCAGGCTCTTGACCCCCACAAGGCCCCCCAGCGTGACCGCGTGAGGGGCGTTCGCCCCCTGGTTGCCCAGCTGCCCGCTCCCGTTGGCCCCCCAGCATTGTACGGTGAACGTGATGTCCAGCAGCGCGCAGTTGTGCCGCTCCCCTGCGGTCACCTGCACCACCCCGGTCATCGGAGAACCATTGAGCTTCTTGCTGGGATCCGCCTTCAACGTCCCTGTCCCGGCGACCCCGCGCCCGAGCTGCCCGCTCTCGTTGGCCCCCCAGCACCGCACCGTCCCCGCCTTCTCCGTGGCGCACCCGTGGAACCCCCCGATCGAGAACCCCTGCGGGTTCAGCAGCCCGTCGATCTTCACCGGTTGCGTGCTGTTCTCTTTCCCGCTCTCGCTCGTCGAGACCCCTCCCCAGCACTGGATCTCCCCCGTGGACCACCGGCCGCATGTCCAGTCTCCTCCCGCCTCGATCCGCTCCACCCCCGGGCTGAGCAGGGCCTTTTTCGGGCCCGTCTCCAGGTGCCCGCCCCCCGACACTCCGTCCCCGAGTTGCCCTCGCT